>JBCCSZ010000005.1:0-57507 GCA_039199225.1 Bacteroidota bacterium | reverse complement strand
CTCGAAGTGAAATAGCACATAGTCCAGCTCAAAGCTGTTGAGGATCAAAATGACCGCAATGGCATAGACGGCATATTGGACAAGTCCACCTGCTGGCCTATCGGAGGTTTTGGCGATGCCTTCACTGTCTACTCCTTCCTCCTCTTGCGGCTGCCGAAGCGTGTAGTAGTTGTAGACAATGACTTTTGAGAAAATCCATTCCAGGGTATTGGCAAATTGCAAGATAAGCAGGGCTTCCAGCAGGGTGGATATACGAATGGTAATTTCCGTATTTTCGTATAGGATGGCGTCCAGGCGAAAACTCCACAAGATGCCAATGAAGCCTATCAAGTAGAGGATCAGCCGGATGGATCGACTGACCTTTGCGCGGTTGGAGGTCCGGACTTTTTCCCTTTCGAAGTAGCGCGGTAGCAGCTTTCCCAGGATCAGCCAAGAAAGACCGAGGATGCCAAGGATGGTGAGTACAGCCATCGACAATCGACCAATGGTGATCTGCTGCCCGAATAAGTCAAACAGTTGTTGTTGGAAAAATTCGCTTAAATCCATACTTTAGGCTTCATCTAACAAACTTAAGGAGTAAGGCCATAAAATTGAAATATTTTACTTTTTGATTGGGTCCGTAACTTGCTTGGGTTCCTAATTGTAGCTTTCGAAAAGTAAGTGCCTGGACAAAATCTACCACACCACATGAATACCCCCATCCTTGCAAACATCGTCGATATTCGTCAAAAACGAATTTATCCTGCCTACATCCATATGCAAGATGGTAAGATCAGCCGATTGGAAGCAGCCACTGAAACGCCCGAACTGTATGCCCTGCCGGGATTCGTAGATGCCCATGTACACATTGAAAGCTCGATGTTGGTTCCTTCCGAATTTGCTCGCCTGGCAGTTGTTCACGGAACGGTAGCCACTGTTTCCGATCCGCATGAAATCGCCAATGTTTTGGGTGTTCCAGGAGTAGAATACATGATTCAAAATGGCGCGCTCGTCCCGTTTAAGTTCTATTTTGGCGCCCCCTCTTGCGTACCAGCCACTCCCTTTGAAACTGCCGGCGCCGAGATAGGGGTCGAAGGCATCGAACGCTTACTTCAACTGCCAGAGGTGCTGTACTTAGCTGAGATGATGAATTATCCGGCAGTTCTCAATAATGATCCTTCTGTGATGGCTAAGATTGTTCTGGCAAAAAAATACAACAAGCCCATCGACGGCCATGCTCCTGCTCTACGAGGCGAAGACGCTCGGTTTTATGCTGCCGCTGGCATCAGTACCGATCATGAGTGCTTCACTTATGAAGAGGCATTGGAAAAAATACAGTACGGCATGAAAATCCTCATCCGGGAAGGCAGTGCCGCCAAAAACTTTGAAGCATTGATTCCACTGTTGAGTCAATACCCCAAACAGATCATGTTTTGTTCTGATGACAAACATCCGGACGACCTCATCAAAGGCCACATCAATCAATTGGTTGTACGGGCATTGAAGAAAGGGAATGACTTATTTGATGTCCTGCAAGCAGCCTGTATCAATCCTGTGGAACATTACAAATTGGACGTTGGAATATTGCAGATCGGTGATCCAGCAGATTTTATTTTAGTCGATGACCTCAAGGCATTTCAGGTAGTTGCCACTTACATAAATGGTCAGAAACTGGCAGCCAATGGCCGTACAACCATCGAACGTTCTCCCATCGATTTGATGAATCATTTTGACTGCACCTCCAAAAAAGCAGCAGACTTCAAGGTAGCTTTTAATGGAGAACAACGAATACAAGTCATTAAAGCATTGGACGGAGAGATTGTGACGGAAAAAGTTCTCGCCAAGCCAGCCGTTGACCAAGGATACATACAGATTGATCCAGCTCGGGACATACTCAAATTGAGCGTCGTCAATCGCTACCGGGAAGCCCCTCCGGCGGTGGCCTTCATTCAGGGTTTTGGCATACAGGATGGCGCATTGGCCTCTTGTGTCGGCCATGATTCCCACAACATCATCGCAGTCGGTACAAACGATGAACTGATCGCCAAGGCTGTTAATTCAATCATTGAGCACAAAGGAGGAATCTCAGCTGTCAGCCCCACAGAAGCGCATGTTTTGCCCTTACCCATCGCCGGCATCATGTCTGACAACGATGGATTCCAGGTAGCAGCCGATTATGCGGCCATCGATGCTTTTGCCAAAAACGTCTTGGGCTCTACATTAGGGGCTCCCTTTATGACCCTTTCTTTTATGGCTCTACTGGTTATCCCCGAATTGAAATTGAGCGACCTTGGCTTATTCGACTGCAAGACTTTTCAGATTTGCACCCTTGCTGAAGGAACATCAAAGCAAGGAAGAACATAATAAATTATCATCATATATTATTTTTTACCACTTGAATTACACAACTTAATCTTCCTTTGACTATATTTGTGTAGGACAACAACAATCCCATTCGTGCATCGTTTCAAAGTATGTCTTTTTAGATTCTTCTGACAGGCGCACCCTTACAGCCCTCTTGTATTAAATCTGAAAATCAAACATAGCAAATGACCGTACAGAAGTTCGCGCTTTTTGTGGCTGTAGTTTTGTGTTGCCAAGCAACCTCCTCAGCACAAAGTTCAAAGTACAAGATAGAGAAACTAAATGGCCTGATTAATACGCCGGACTATGATGAGATTTCCCCTGTCGTTAGTTTAAATGGTGATCGCATATATTTTACTCGTGTTGGCTATCACACCTATCGTCAAACCTTAATCGAAGACGGAAAGGATTTGTCTCAATCGATGGATCAATCCAACTTTAAAGGCTACTTGAGAAAGATTTTCTCTACGCTTGCGAACAGGGCCATCACCAATCCAGACAAATCGGGCTTCAACCAAGATGTTTGGGTCGCTATGAAAGGAGTACAAGACAATTACGATCGAATTGTGCATCCCAACTACCCACTTAATAATGCGCTGCCCAATAGTGTTTGCTCTTTAACACCCTCGCCCAATGAAGTAATTGTCATCAACCAATTCATGCAAAAAGGGGGGATGAAGAAGGGCTTTTCATTGATCCGCCAGGAAAGCAACGGCAATTGGACTTTTCCCAGCCCGCTTAAGATAAACAACTACCACAATTCTGGTCCGGATGTCAGCATGACGATGAGCCAAGATGGTAGCGTCATCATTTTGGCCATGCAAAGGGGCGACTCCTATGGCAATTCAGATTTATACATCAGTCACAATTTGGGAAATAACCAATGGAGTGAACCCAAGAATTTGGGCTACGGTGTCAATTCTTCCTATCGGGAAACAACGCCTTTTCTCTCGGCGGATAACACGACCTTGTTTTTTTCTTCCAACCGCAATGGAACATCGGGCGGCAACGATATTTTCCTGATGAAACGCAAAGGAGAAGATTGGGGAAGTTGGACAAAGCCCCGGCGTTTCGTCGCTCCGATCAACTCCAAACACGATGAAAGTCAGCCTTACTTTGACATGTCTTCTGGCTACCTTTACTTCACTTCCAAAAGAGATGGCACCAGTGATATTTTTCGGGTGAAGCTCAGTCCTCCCATTCCAATCGGCGTATCGATCAAAGGCCGCATACTCAATTCGAGGACCGGAGAAGTTGTCAGTGGGAAAGTACTTTCTGGAAAGGTAGGCTCCAAATTCCGAAACATCTACGTCTCTGATGATGGACATTACCACATGACCATCCCAAAAGGTGTCAATTACCAACTCACGGCTGAAGCACCTGGCTACACTGCCGGCAAGGGACAAGTGCTTTTCTACAAAAAGAGCCACATTTTTTATAAGACCTATAAACACGACCTCTATGTCGACCCCATGGAACCCGGCATGCAAATAGAAGTCGATCCAATTTTCTTTGAACAATCCAAGGCTACCGTCTTGAAGAAATCTTATCCGGCTTTGGATAAGCTGGCTGATTACTTGAAAGCCAACACACACCTGTACATCCGCATCGAAGGACATACCGATAACCAAGGCGAGCAAGGGGCTCTTCAAAAGCTGTCTGAAGACCGAGCAAAGGCCATCAAGGAATATCTAGTCTATCAAAGACAGCTCAACCCCATCCGGATTGAGACCGCTGGCCTAGGTGCAGAGCACCCCTTGACCGACAACAGCACGGAAGACCTACGGGCCAAAAACCGCCGGGTCGAGGTGCGCGTCACCCATATCGACCCTGTGATTTTGGGGCTGCAGCAAGATAAAAAGTGAGAAATACCCGGCCATAGGGGACCCAGGAGGCTTTTTTGACAAACTTAGGAAGCTTTAAGTATCGATTTTTATCGCCTTACTGCTTAACTTGCGTGTAAGGAAACAAAACACTTTACCCTTGCGGCCATTAGCTCATTTTTTCTCGGTGATTTTTCACCCTCTGATCATTCCAACCTATATGCTGATCATTCTGCTGTTGGTAAACCCCTACCTTTTTGGGGTCAACAACATCTGGGATAATCACCTATTAATAATGATTGTCTTCTTTTCGACCTTTTTCATTCCAGCCTTTTCCGTGGTGATGATGAAATTCCTTGGGCTTGTTTCCAGTATCCAACTGGAAGACCGCCAGGAAAGGATCATTCCCTATATCACCACCGGTGTATTTTATCTGTGGATGTTCTGGAATTTGTATCACAATCCGGATATTCCCATTGCCTTTCGGAACTGTATTTTCGGAGCTACCATTGCCTTGTTCATTGCGTTTTTCATCAATCTGTTCTCCAAAATCAGCGCACATGCCGTTGGAATGGGAGGTATGGTTGGCATGATTGTCATAACGACTGCCCTATTCAGCTATGGCTCTTTTCCACTACCCGGTGGTAGCCTCCAAATCAGCATGAGCTTGCTGCTCATCGTAGCGCTGCTGCTGACAGGCATCGTTTGTACTTCCCGGCTGGTGCTAAACGTACACAATTTACAAGACCTTTATGGAGGTTTCCTGGTGGGGATGGTCTCGCAGTTTTTAGCCCTCCAATTTTTGACCTAATGCTTATTGGCAAGTGCTTGAACAGATCGACAGGAGCATCTGTTGCAGTTACAGAATAACTAATAGATTATGAACGAAAAGAAAGCGATCGTCGTAGGTGCCGGACTTGTAGGCACCCTTTGGGCCATCCTTTTGGCCAAAAGAGGATATACCGTCGAAGTATATGAAAGAAGAGGAGACATCCGAAAAGCAGACATTGTCGGCGGACGGTCCATCAACCTAGCCATGAGCACAAGGGGCTGGAAAGCATTGGAAAAAGCTGGTATCAAGGATAAAATTCGCGAAGTGGCTATTCCCATGCCTGGACGAAAGATGCACAGCACCAGCGGTGAACTCATTTTTCAACCCTACAGTTCCGACGGTCAATCGATCTACTCTGTCTCGCGGGCAGGCTTGAACCTGGAACTGATGAATATTGCTGATCAATTCGACAATGTCCACTTCTTTTTCCACCACAAATGCCATGGATTGGATACTCGCCAGATTACTCTTTCTTTTGAAGATGAACACGGCCAGGTCAAGGAAGTCTCCGCTCCGCTGATCTTTGGAACCGACGGAGCCTATTCTGCCATTCGGTCCAGCTTGCAACGAACGCCTCGCTTCAACTACGCCCAACAATTTCTCGATTATGGCTACAAGGAGCTGCGCATTCCGCCTAGCCCGGAGGGTGATTTTGCCATGGATAAGAATGCGTTGCACATCTGGCCGAGGGGTCGGTTCATGCTCATTGGCCTACCCAATCAGGATAAAAGCTTCACCGGAACCCTCTTTCTCCCCTTCGAAGGAGCTGTCTCTTTCGAAAACCTGAATACCGACGAAGAAATTATGAATTTTTTCGAGGAGTATTTCCCGGATGCCATTCCGGTCATGCCAGAGCTGCTCCATGATTTTCACAACAACCCAACCTCCCCCCTGGTAACCATACGGTGCTCGCCCTGGCAATACAAAAATCGGGTGTTGCTGATGGGAGATGCCTCTCATGCCATCGTACCTTTTTATGGACAAGGGATGAATTCTGGCTTTGAAGATTGTAGCCTGCTCGATGATTTGTGCGATCGCTACGAGGAAAATTGGGATGCCATTATTCCGGCCTTCAACAATACCCGCATCACTGATGCAAATGCTGTTGCTGACTTGGCACTTCGCAATTTCATCGAAATGCGCGACCTGGTTAGTGATCCACAGTTTTTGCTGCGCAAAAAAATCGAGAAGCACCTTGAGCAGAAATTTCCAGATCAATTTCTTTCTGTCTATTCCATGGTCACTTTCAGCCATATTCCATACCATGAAGCACTAGAAGAAACCAGTGCACAGGACAAATTATTTCAGAAAATCCTGGCCATCGAAGATATTGAGGAGAAGTGGAACAGCACAGCTGTAGACCATCTCTTTTTGGACTGGATAGAACAGCAAAACCTCGTTGCACAATAGGGTTTTAGATGCCACCTCCGTCTTTCCACAGCCAAATGTATCTACAAGCAGTACTGCGGTAGGGACGCCAGGGCTGGGCGATGGCTTCCAGGCGGGCATAGAGAGCTTTGCCACTTTCTTCGACATCGTATAACTCGATCATTCCGTTGCGAATTCCCAGGTCACTGAGTGGCAATACATCCGGGCGGTCGAGGGTCGACATCAACATCATCTCCACCGTCCATTGGCCTACGCCTTTGATTTGTGTCAGATAATCAATGATCTCCTCGTTTGACAGGCGATCCAACTCAGCCCTTTGAACATGCTCCTCCTTGAAAAAAGCAGCTACATTTTGGACATATGCAGCTTTTGAACGGGACAAACCGACAGATCGCAACGTTTCTATATCTTTTTCCAGTAGCAAATCAGCTTGTGGGTAGGCATCCGGAAAAAGCGCTAGGAAGCGATCAAAGATGGTTTGGGCTGCCTTCACCGAAAGCTGCTGACCCAGGATTGAACGCACCAAGTCGAAATAAACATCGCCGGAAGGCTTTCGAGTTGGCAATTGGATGTTGTCGACCAGTTTCTTGAAAACAGGATCTTTGGACAAATGTCGGCGAATTTTTTGCATGGAATAAAGGTACAAAATAAAGGTTTGTCACATGCTTTCTGTTAATCGAGCTGTAATTAAGGCTTGGCTCTATTAAATTTGTGTAGCAGTATTCAATCGAAAAGTAACATTTTCCATTTGTCCAATAAAATCCGATCCAGTATGTATAAATTACTCCCTGTCCTATTCTGCCTTCTTACGGCCGCATTGGTAGTAAGCGCCTGGCAAAATCCAACCCATGAAGATTGGAAAGAAAAAGTCAGCCCTATTGTCCTCCAAAAGGCTCAAAGCGGACAGGCCGTTGAATTCATTCTACGCCTCAAGAGTCAGGCGGATGTTTCTGCTGCTAAGCAACTAAAGGGGAAGAAAGCCAAAGGGAATTACGTTTATCAACAGCTGAAGCAAACAGCAGAGCGCTCACAAAAGGGTCTGAAAGATATTCTGGAAAGTGAAAATGTTTCTTATCGCTCCTTCTTCATCGTCAATGCCATCTATGCCAAAGGTGATTATGATTTGATCCAGCGTTTGGCCAAGCGAGAGGAGGTCGCCTCTGTAGATTTCAATCCACAAATACAAATGGAACAAATCATCGAGGAGGCCCCCACTGCAGATTTGCGGGGAAAAACGACGATCGAATGGGGGATCACCATGATCAATGCAGACGCTGTGTGGGACATGGGTTACAGAGGGCAAGGGGTCGTTGTCGCTGGGCAGGATACGGGCGTAGAGTGGTTTCACCCGGCCATTCGTTCACAATATCGGGGAACGACTTCCGACACGACAGCCAATCACGACTACAACTGGCACGATGCCATCCGGGAAATCAGCGATTTGCACCAGGATAGCGTCAAAACACCTGATTTGAATGATTGTGGCCTGGACGTCGCCTATGCCTGTGACGACAACAACCACGGGACCTTCACCGTCGGATTGATGGTTGGAGAGGACGGTGAAGAGCAAATTGGTGTGGCCCCCGAGGCCAGCTGGATCGCTTGTAGAAATATGGAGCGTGGCTATGGTTCGCCTGCATCTTACATGGAATGCTACGAGTTCTTTTTGGCGCCCACCGACTTGCAGGGCGAAAACCCAGCACCCGACTTGGCGCCACATGTGGTCAATAATTCTTGGTCTTGCCCCGAAATGGAAGGCTGTAATGCCAGCAACTGGGCTATGATGGAAGCACTCGTCGACAATCTGAAGGCTGCCGGAATCGTGGTAGTCGTATCTGCCGGCAACTCGGGTCGGAGTGGTTGTAGCTCAGTCAGTACGCCTTCGGCTATCTTCGAAAACAGCTTTACGGTCGGCGTTACGGCCTCCAATGATTCCATTCATGCCATGAGTAGCAGAGGTCCTGTTACGGTGGATGGCAGTGGTCGGATAAAGCCCAACGTGGTAGCGCCAGGCATCCGGGTGCGCTCCGCTGTTCGCCGTGGCAACTATCAAAATGGAAGCGGTACGAGCGCAGCAGGTCCGATGGTAGCTGGAACAGTAGCCTTGATGATTTCCGCCAATCCAGCGCTGGCCGGAGAAGTGGAAATGATTGAAGATATTCTGGAAAGCACTGCCGTCCCCAAGACGACAGACGAAATGTGTGGTGGTGTGGATGGGCAAATGGTTCCCAATAACACCTACGGCTTTGGTCGAATCGACGCCCTAGCTGCGGTACAAATGGCCATCCAGACGGTCAATACAAGCCAACCTTTGGCAAAGGATTACCTCTATGTTTTTCCAAATCCAACTACGGGAACATTCCAAATTGAAACCAATAAAGTAGATGGACCTGTTCAATTTGAGGTGTATACCGCAGATGGAAAGTTGGTACTTACAAAAAATTGGCAGCACCAAATCCATGACCAGCAACGCATTGACGCCAGCCATTTACCAATCGGCGTTTACTTTTACAGGCTGTTCAGCGACGACCAAAACCTCAGTGGCAAGATCGTCCGACAGTAGCCAATTTTGGAGGCGTCGGGTTTTATTGGCTAATTATTTGTAATTTTGCGGCCGGTAACGATGATTTCAGGTAATCAACAGATAGTGGCCTGAATCGTGGTATACCAGGTGATTAAAGGGCAGCCTGCAACTGCCTCCTTTTTAAGCAAATCGGAATTGCCATGGCAAACCTATTCAATAAAATCAACAATGAGGAGCTGAAAGAGCGCCTCCAAAAAAGTGAGGAACAAAGGATAACACTTTCCTTTTATCGATACCACCAGATAGCAGCACCAGAACAGTTTCGCAATGAGCTGTACCTTACGCTGGACAACTTGGGGGTGTATGGAAGAATTTATGTAGCTGCCGAAGGCGTCAATGGACAGATTTCCGTCCCAGTATCCAACTTCGAACGCTTCCGCTCCAAGCTGTATTCCATCAATTGGATGGACCAAACCCGGCTGAACATCGCCATCGAAGACGATGGAAAATCTTTCTACAAACTCAAAATAAAAGTTCGACCAAAAATTGTAGCAGATGGTCTGGATGATGACAGCTTCGACGTCACCAAGCGCGGAAAACACATCGATGCCGAAACCTTCAATCAGCTGACAGATTCTGAGGATACAGTCGTGGTCGATATGCGCAACCATTACGAAAGTGAGGTTGGACATTTTGAAAATGCCATTTGCCCAGATGTTACCACCTTCCGCGAATCCTTACCCATTGTAGAAGACTTGCTAGAGTCGCATAAGGATAAAAATATTGTGATGTACTGTACGGGAGGCATCCGTTGCGAGAAAGCTAGCGCCTATTACAAACACAGAGGCTTCGAAAAGGTATTCCAACTGGATGGTGGCATCATCGAATACGCCCGCCAAGTACGCGAAAAAGGACTTTCCAATAAATTTCTTGGAAAAAACTTTGTCTTCGACGAGCGCATGGGCGAACGCATCGGAACAGAAGTCATTGCCAAGTGTCACCAGTGTGGCGCGCCTTGCGATACCCATGTCAACTGCGCCAATGACGCTTGCCACCTGTTGTTCATCCAATGTGAAAAGTGTGCAGCAAAATACCAAGGCTGTTGCTCCCATAAGTGTACTGATTTCATTCAACTCAAGCCACAAGAACAGATCGAAAGGCGCAAAACCGAAGTCTTCAACGGGACGAAATTTGGCAAGGGCCGCTACCAACCGAACAAGGGTCCTCTATGAAGTCGGCCTACCTGACGATAGACGACAGCCCTTCTCTCGATATGCCTCAAAAGGTCGACTTTCTGTATCGAAATAACATCCCAGCGGTCTTTTTTTGTCGAGGTGATTTCATGGAAAAACACCCTGATTTCATCCTGGATACCATCAAAAAAGGTTATCCGATTGCCAATCATTCGTACAGCCATCCACACTTCTCTGATATTGACATTGAACAGGTCTATCAGGAAATCAAGCAAACCGATGAGATCATCGATCAACTGTATGAGCAAAGCGGGGTAGTCCGGCCAGCCCGTTGGTTTCGCTTCCCCTTCGGAGACAAGGGCGATGGTCGCTATGGTAAGGTGTTGGAGCCGTTGAGAGACAAAAAGGGCATCGATCGAAGAAACATCATCCAGGCCATTCTTCGAGGGATGGGTTACACCCAACCTCATTTTCCTGCCATCTCCTACCGCTATTTTCACCATGCCGGTCTAGCCGTCGATGTTGATTGGCATTGGACTTACGATACCATGGAATGGTCCATGTCACTGAAAAAGCCACTTCCTGGCCTGCAAAGCCTCAGCGATCTCGTCAAACGCATGGAGGAGGAGGCTCCAAAGGACCCTAGAGGGGAGGTGACCACTGCAGAAGCACGTTGGTTGCAATCTACCAGCGACGAGATTATTTTACTGCACGATCACACAGAAACCAGTGAAATATTCGAAGGAATCATAGAGGCTTATCGTCGCAAGGGCATTCAGTTTTTACCTTTTGAACCACTTTTTGATTGAGAAGTAACTGTCAACACCGCAATCTTTTCTCGTACCTGCTGTACTCGCTCCTCGACCGACAAATCTCCTTCCAATCTCAATACAGGACAGTGGAGTCGTTTCATCCAATTTTCGTGCTGGGTAATGCTTTTGCCATCAAAGGAAGGATCATCGTATTGCCTGGCCCAATCAAGGAAGTCTTTTGAATTGGCCTGTATCTGCTCATCTGTTTGTAGGCGGTCACCATAGCGTTCGTGTTCACGTGCGGCCAGGCGCTTCATGCGTAGGGCCGGAGGTATCCACAGGAATACAGCCAGGTCGAAAGCCCCTAACCAATGGTCTCCCCAAGTAACGGGCGAACCACTGATGATGACCCCTTCGTGGGCTTCATAATCGGCCCATAAGGCAGCATTTCGCTCTTCCAATGGAATCTTTTCTTGGTATGGTGGATCGGTTTTTCGCCAGTAGTAATCGTCCGCCTCCAAGTGCTTCCAGCCCAAAGTGTTTGCCAGCGCATTTGCCAAGGTCGTGGTTCCTGAGCCAGAGCCTCCAAAGGTTAAAACTTTCAAGAGGTACTAGAATTATCCTTTGTAAAAGGGCAGTTTAACAACTTCTGCCTGTAATTCTTTTCGGCCAGCAATCACTTTGAAGGTCGTTCCAAGCTTTGAATAAGCTTTTTCCACCAATCCTAGGCCGATGGGAATCCCCAAGGAAGGGGAAAGTGTACCGGATGTTACCTTACCAATTACTGCTCCTTCGTCATTTTGGATGGGATAATCGTGTCGTGGAACACGGCGGTCGCTGATGGTAAAGGCTACCAATTTTCTTTTAATTCCTTCCGCTTTTTGCTGACGGAAAAACTCAATGGAGTTGAAGTCCTCCTTTTTGAGCTTGGTAATCCAGCCAAGGCCAGCTTCCAGCGGAGAAGTCTCATCATCAATGTCATTGCCATAGAGACAGTAGCCCATTTCCAAGCGAAGGGTGTCGCGAGCTCCTAAGCCAATGGGTTGGATGTTCAGCTCTGCTCCCGCTTCCATGACCGCATCCCACAAGGAGAGTAGTTGATCATTGGCAACGTACAGCTCAAATCCACCAGAGCCAGTGTAGCCCGTTGCAGAAATCAAGACATTGTCGATGCCAGCCATCGTTCCTTTGGTGAATGTGTAGTATTTCAAGGCACTCAAATCAACATCGGTCATTTTTTGCAAGGCTTCCCCAGCCTTTGGTCCTTGTACGGCCAACAGCCCGGTGTGGTCCGAGATGTTGATCATCTTTGTATCAAAATCATTGTGCTGACTGATCCAGTTCCAGTCTTTCTCGATATTGGATGCATTGACAACCAGCATGAAAGCCTGCTCCCCTTCGGAACATTGGTCTTCATCCAGGCGGTAGACCAATAAATCGTCTACGATACCACCGTTGTGATTGGGCAGACAAGAGTACTGTGCCTGTCCGATCTCTAGGCGAGAGGCGTCGTTTGAAGTCACTTTCTGGATGAGGTGGAGGGCTTCTTTGCCGCGGATGATGAACTCGCCCATGTGAGATACATCGAACATCCCAACGCCCTCTCGAACGCATTGATGTTCTTCCCGGATACCGGCGTAGGAGATGGGCATATTGTAGCCTGCGAAGGCAGCCATTTTGGCGCCTAGGCTGATGTGTTTGTCGGTGAGCGCTGTGGTTTTCATTCTTTGTCTTGTATTGGCAGGGTGGTTAACGATCGCGCAAATATACCACTTCGTTGCTTTTATCCGATATTTATAGCCAGCCTTTTCTATTCGATGACGATGCGGGAAATCTGATCTCCCATTTGAATTTGGTGGACGATGTCCATCCCACCTACGACCTTGGCAAAAATGGTATACTTTCCATCCAGGTGTGGCGTTGGCGAGTGGGTAATGAACCACTGCGTACCTTCGGTGTGTGGGCCTGCCGATGCCATTCCAACATAACCTTCCTCATCGTAATTCACAGGAGGTAATTCCGAGCGGATGGCATATTCAAGACTTCCATAGCCATCACCTCTGGGACAGCCCGCTTGGATCACGAAATTGGCAACCACTCGGTGAAAATACTTTTGATCGTAAAAGCCTCCTCGGGACAGCATGACAAAATTAGCCACGGAACCCGGTGCCAGCTCTGGCAATAGTTCGAGGACAATATCCCCTTTGTTGGTTATAATCTTGGCTCTGGTGTTTCCTGTAACCGTACTCACCACCCGCCAATCAATAGGCCGAGTAAGCTCGGGCTTGGTAGACTCCTCTTCTTCTGGTAGCCCCTTGAAGAAATTGATGGTCTTTTTTAGCTTATCATAGGTTTCGATCTCCTTTGGGAGCTTTAACTTTGCCAAGGCTTCATCCATAAAAGCCACTTCTGGAATCAGTTCTTTGAAGTTCAGCCGAGGTTCCCGCAGAACGTCTGCTGCCTCTGCCATCATCCCCACATCTCCTCGTTGGATGGCGTCACTGAAATAGGAGGCTAAATCCTTGCGTACGCGATTGGTACTCAGTCCAAAAAAAGTTTTGAAGTCACTTCGGCGAGCCAGATTGGCCAATGCTCGGACAGCTGTTGTCCGCACAATTGCCTGGTCGGAGGCAAAACCTTTCTCCTGTACATATCGGTAATTCCACCCATAAGTCGCCAGGGCATCAAGCGCACTCGCCTTTTCGTAAGTCTTTTCACTGGTCACCCAGATACGACGCAGATCATTGTTGATACCTCCAACAGTCCCTTCAAAATAGGCAGGCGTATGACGATTGGCAGCTTTGTACAACAGCAGCCGCGTCTCCCAATTGAGGCTTGTATCTCTGCCCTTACGCCAATAGGCAGCTCCCTCTCTTCCAATGCCATGCATAATAAAAAACTCAGCAGCAGCATTCGAGACATGAAAATTGGAATCGTCAAGCGCGGCCAACACCTCTGCCTGCACATCCAAGTAGGCAAAATTGCCGTAGGTGCGAATGATGTTGCATTTCAAGCGATAGTCAGAGGCATTTCTATAGGCATCTTTCAAGGCTGCCAGCGCCTCTGGACGCCTTGTTTTTCCCAATGCAATGGCCAGGGCCATTTTCGTCCCTTTCTCCGACTCGTTTTGAAAAGTACGCACGAGGGGAATGGTGAAAGTATCCAATTTGATATTGGAGGCCCGAGACAAATAATTGGCAGCGACAAAGCGTACCTTTTTGGGATAGCCATCGTCTACCAAGAAATCTACCATCCGCTGGGTTCCTTCTTCTGCTGTGATGCCGCGCAGAGCAAAGCGGTAAATACCCCAGGCTTGCCCCTCAAGCAATAAGGTATCGGTATTCTTGTAGGAAGTCGTCGTACTGATGAGCTCCAAAAACCTCGGAGAAGCACACTTGCCAACAGCCTCCAAAATACTCCGATTGAAATTTTCGTGGATCGAGGTAGAATCTTTACTTTCAAAAGCACTGACAAGGATGTCCTCTGCTTTCTCTTCTTTAAGCTGCCCGATGGCATAAGCCGCTGCAATACGAACCTCATCTACTTCATCTTTGAGCAAGGGCGCCAATTTATCCAGAGAGGCTTTGTCCTGAAACGAAGCAAAAGCCATGGCCGCAGCATAGCGATAAGTTGGGTCTTTATGAGTCAGAAAAGTATAGAGGCTGTCGCGTTGATGCTCATCTTGAAAAGTCAACACCTTTTGCAGTAAGGGGTCTTTGAGGCTAAAATTGATTTCGGTAATTTTTTCCTCCTGATAAGGCATACAACGACAGAGCAATACCACTAATAGCAGTATTGGTAAGATATGTTTATTTGTCATGGATAGCATCGGCTTTTAAAACGGGAACCTAGATCAAGCAGCAGAATTTCGCGCCTTCCGAGCAGCGATGAAGCTTCTGATGAAAGCAACCATAGCTAGGAGAGAGGTCGCAACCATGACCAAGGTACGTACAAGACCAAGACCGCCCGCATTCAATGCCTTTGGCAAACGCATACCTAGAAGAGCCAATAGCATGAGCAATGTCAACAATACGGCGATGTGCGCAACCGCCTTATTTTCACTTTTCACACCAGGAGTGCAAAGTGCCAAAGCGACACCAAAACCTACTGGAATAAAAGCTGTACCAGATTTAGTAGAAAAGTAGCCCCATAGTCCCATGGCAATAAGCGCGATGGCATTGATCAAATTGGCAGTATTCGCTTTCATATTCGAACAGTTAATTTAATTTACCCAAAGGTAGGGCGTTCCGACGAGAAAACCATCTTTCATTCTCCTCCATCAAAATCTTCTTCCTCCTCTCCACCACCATCGGGGTTTTCAATGTTTTCCATCTCCTGCTCTTCGTCCCCAAAAATGTCTTCTCCAAAGGTTTCGTCCTCTACTGTCTCGCCATTATCTTCGCTTCCAGGTATTTCACCACGATCGCTTTTATAAAGCTCGCAGTCGACCACGATACCCAGATCACCGCCAGGATGCGAGAAGCGCGCCTTCGTATCGTAGTTGATGCTTTTGTCGTCTTCTAGGCGGCGGAGCAGCTTGGCGTAGTAGGGGCGTGCCATTTTAGCACCAATACCATCGGCCAGGGATAGAAAGCGTATCCAGCGATCATCACCGCCAACCCAGGTTCCAACTACCAAGCTAGGCGTAAGCCCCATAAACCATCCGTCGACATAGTCGTTGGTCGTTCCAGTCTTACCAGCCATATCGCTTTTGATGGAGGAAAAGCCCGGCAACCCTTGCCGCATAACCGAGCGGAGCATTTCGACCATCACGTAGTTAGCGTTTGGATGCAGGGCCACCCGCTCTTCTGGAATTTCCTGATAAATCGTACGGCCATCCTTGTCCTCAATGCGGGTGATGAAGATGGGCTTGCTGTACATACCATTGTTGGCAAAAGTTGTGTAGGCACCTGCCATTTCCAGGACCGTCAAATCACTAGCTCCCAAGCAAATAGAAGGGGCTTTAGGGATTCGGTACTTGCCATTGGAACGCCGAGCAGAGCTGCTCAGCCCCATGTTGTTTACCAGCAAACGAACAGGTTCTGCATCTCCAAGCTGCTTCATCAGATAAACAGAGACTGTATTTTTGGAATACTGCAAGCCTTTGAACAGGGAAAAAGGATTTCCAGAATATTCTCCATTTGCATTATTGGGGGTCCAATCTTCCAACAATTGAAAATTGCCTTCGCCTGTATGAATTGTGTACGGAAGGTCGAGCACTTCAAAGCAGGGCGAAATGCCTTGTTGAGCAATCGCCGTTGCATAGATGAAAGGCTTGAAGGTAGAGCCAACCTGGCGCTCGGTGGTTACATGATCAAATTGGAAGTACTTGTGGTTGATGCCTCCGACCCAAGCCTTGACATGTCCAGTCACCGGATCGACGGCCACTGAGCCCAGCTGTAGAAAATGGCGGTGGTACTTGATCGAATCCAGCGGACTCATAACCGTATCCTTTTCCATTTGCTTGTTGTAGGCAAACACCTTCATTTTTACCGGCTCCTTAAAGACCACCTGGGCTCTTTTCTGTAGGTTCTCCCAAGCTTCTTTCAATCGAAGCCAGGAATCGCCTCTCAGAACATTTCTGTATTTGATGGCTAGGTTGGAACCGACGATCTTTTGAGATACCAATCGGGCAATGGCCCCTTTCTTAGAATCTTCCTCCAACATCCGTTCGATGTCTGTATCCCTTAGCTTGAACCCATCGATTTCTTCTGCGATTTCATTTATCAGTCCATTGAGTGCCTTAGCACGCATAGCCTGGTAGCGGTCTGATTCGCGGACCAGACGTTTTAGGGTTCTTTGGCGCACTTCATTTTCAACCTCTATTTCTTCCTTTTCCTTTGTGGGGTCTTCGTATGTCCAGGGGTCTTTGTTTTTCCAGACCCTATCAAAACGCTTTTGCAGGTTTGGCATGTGTTCCAACACAGCAGCCTCGGCATGTGCCTGTATTTTGGGGTCCAGCGTAGTGTAAATACGCAGTCCATCGCGGTAGATGTCGTATCGCTTGCCGTCTGATTTCTGGTTGCCTTCCCTGGCCAGGATGCGCTTGATCTCTTCGCCGAGCTTCATCCGAAAGTAGGGGGCTAGGCCATCCGTGTGGGTTTTGCGCTGGAAAGAAGACATATCCATTGGCAGAACCCTTAGAGAATCGTATTCAGCCTTGGATAAAAGGTCGTTCTTCTGCATCTGTTTCAAAACCACCTCCCGACGTTGGCGAACTCTTTCTGGACGGCGCAAGGGGTTGTAGAGCGAAGGGTTTTTGAGCATGCCCACGAGGGTCGCAGCCTCTTCTACGCGCAGCGAATCCGGCGTTTTGCTGAAGTAAATCTCAGAAGCCGCTTTGATGCCGTAGGCGCCGTTGATGAAGTTAAACTTATTGAGGTACATCGACATGATCTCCTCTTTGGTATAGCTGCGCTCTAGTTTGACGGCAATGATCCACTCTTTGAGTTTTTGGACAACGCGTTCGATACCCGAGCCAGGCTTTTTAGTAAAGAGCATTTTGGCCAATTGCTGAGTAATGGTACTCGCACCACCTGCACTTTTGTTGCCCATCAGGAAGGTTTTGAAAAAGACTCGGGCGAGGGCCTCTCCATCAACTCCACAATGCTTGTAAAAGCGTTCATCTTCTGTGGCGATGAAGGCGCTGACAAGATGAGGGGAAAGCTCTTCGTAAGTAACTGGGACCCGATTTTCAACATAATAGCGCCCCAGTACACTGCCATCTGCTGCATACACTTCAGAAGCCAAATTACTTTTGGGGCTTTCCAACTCCTCGAAGCTGGGAAGGTCCTGAAAAGAAAGGAAGACAAATAGCCCGATGATCGTAACCAACCCCAATAAAGTCAGTCTCCACATCCATTTAACGATCTTTCGGTAGACAGGCGTTCTGTCCTGTTGAGGTGGGACAGGCGTGTCTGGCTTAGCCGCGTTTTCCATAATCAATTCTTTATGCGTGCTGTTTTCAGCCTGCAAGTATGTTTAATTTTCCTTCACGTTACCCGCCTCTTGTATGGGTTGAGAAGAGGGCATAGTACACAAATATACTTTACATATCTGGTTTTTCGGAAAAAAGGGTGTTTCTTTTGGTATACGCAACAGGTTAAAAAAAGTGTCAATGCGTAGTTATCGGACTTAGAGGTTTTTGAATAACGATCAGGCTTACTGTTCTGTTATGACAAAGATCAAAAATTACACCTGATTTCTGCCTGTAAAATAGTATTCGAAGTCACTCATCTAGCATTCGTAGGCTGGTGGCAACTGTCTTGATAAAAATTCAGTGATTCCAGGATCAATGCCTCCTCGCAGGTTTGGTTAACCTGGACCTGACCCAGCTCTGGCAATAGAGAAAAATTGATTTTTCCTCCTTCATTTTTTTTATCATTCCGCATCAGAGAAAGCAGTAAGGCTGGATTGGATAGGTCAATGCGGCGACGACCGTAGTGGGTGAGCAGGTAATCGGTCGCTTGTTGTACCTTTTCCAAAGGCAGTCCCAAAACTTTGTGAGATAAAAACAGCTCTGCCACCATTCCCACTGCGATGGCCTCTCCGTGTAGTAGTGGGTCATCGCTATGCAATGCCTGGCTCTCGACCGCATGGCCGATGGTATGACCAAAATTGAGGGCTTTACGCAGGCCACGCTCAAAGGGGTCTTCCTCGACCACTCGCTGTTTTATACCCAGCGAGTGAACAATGACCTGCTCCCATGCTATTTGCTGCAAGTCTTCTTCTTGTAGGAGGCTCATCCACTGCCTATGGTCGGCGATCAAAGCATGCTTGATGATTTCTGCAAAGCCACTTCGAAGCTCCCGGGCTGACAGTGTCTCCAGGAAGTTTGGTAAAACAAATACGGCCTTGGGATTGGCAAAAAGCCCCACACTGTTTTTCACATCCGCAAAATCGATTCCCAGCTTGCCACCGATGGATGCATCCACCTGGGAGAGTAAAGTCGTCGGCACTTGTACAAAATCCATCCCTCGTTTGAAGGTGCTGGCGCAAAAACCGCCCATATCACCGATGACACCTCCACCCAAATTGACCGTTAGGGCTTTCCGATCTGCCTTGGCAGCCATCATGGTCGACCAAATATGCTGACAGCTCTCAATGTTTTTGTGCTGTTCTCCGGCAGTCACTCGAATCAATTGAGCTTCAAGTAGGGTCGGACAGTGCGCCTTGAGCTTGGGTAGACAAAGTTGTTCTGTATTTTCATCAACAATGACGAATACCTTGGAATAATGACTATCGGCAAGAAAACCATTGAAGGCTTCCCAACAATCGCCAACATAAATATTATAGTCTTCTAGAGGAAGTGTGGTCATAACATAAAGGTTTCTGGCAGCTTTGTAATTTCAGTAGTTCGCAAAACTGAAGTGAACTGCTTAAAGATTCACTATTAAACGGCTATTTTGCCAAATAGATCGTCCAATGTACCTTCTATTTGCTGACGAATCAACTCTTGCAGCATTTCTTCCAGTTGTCCAAAATCTTTTTGAAGGAATGTCCGGCTCATCTCTCCTTTGGTTAGATAGCTGATCCGGTCGCAAACGCCCGTTAAGCTCCCCATGATGTGAGACGATAGCAGGATGATTCGCTTTGGTGATCGGATGCGTTCTAATATCTGACGAATTTTCTCATTGCTTTCCACATCTACACCATTGAAAGGCTCATCCAGGATGACAATCGGCCGATCCAGGGCCAACATTCCCATGAAAGCCAATTTTTTCTTCATGCCCGTAGAGTATTGATCGACAGGCGTATCCAGGGGCAGGTCGAAAAGGCGATTCCATTCGTTGATGTCGAAGTCTTGTTTTCCCAACGAAAGCAACTGCAAGTATTCGCGCCCATGTAGGTAAGGATAAAAGTAATTGCGGGTTTCCAAAAATGCGATCTGCCGACTGTCCAGCACAGCCCCATCCAATAGAATACGTCCATTTTGAGCTTTTTTAAAGCCATAGAGTGTATTGAACAAAGTTGTTTTACCCGCCCCGTTCATTCCAACAATACCATGAATCTCATTGTACTCAAAACGAGTACTCAATTGGCGCAGTACCTCCTGCTCTCCGTAGGTGACCGTCAGATTTTCAATGCTCAGCATAGTAATGTTGAAGATTTTTGTGGGCTCTTTGCCAAAGCACAAAGAGGTAAATCAGTATACCCGGCAAAAAAACCGGCATCAAGGGGCTGAATAAAGCGACCATACTGATGGCCAAAATCATTTGGTGATTGACCAATACCCGACCGGGAAAGAAGTTGGCGTATTTGTAAAAAATAACCACACAAAACAACAGAAAGGCCACAATGATTGCCACCAACAAAAGGTACCAGTACTGTGTGTGTAACAGCAAAAACAGTAGATAGTGAGGTGCTAAAAATGCGTTGAACACCCAAAAGGCAGTCCAGGTCTTAGTTCGTAAAAAAGGTTTTTGAAAATAGAGCTGCTCTATGATTTCCTTACCTTCAATCTGATTGTAGACAGAAGCGCCCCCATAGGCCAATAGAATAACGATCAATAGAGTAGTTGCCACAAACTTGGCTAATAGCAAGCCCAATACGTATACCAAGCCGATGAAAAACCAGTTTTTACGCAATCCACACCGCCATTCAAAAGCATCGAGTGGAAACCAATTCAGACGAGGACTTCGCAACCAGTTTTTGCCATAGCGCCTGGCAGGTGGAATCAAGCCTATCAACAAGCCTCCAATCTGCATCACCAAGGGATTTTTCCAATCGCCGACAAGCAGTAGAAACAACAGTGATACAGGCAATAAGGCAAAAGAATATTCCATAAGATATATCCACATTGATCGAATGGGTATTTGCTTTAAGAAGTTGTGGTCTCTCCTTTGAAGATGAACGAAAAATAGCAATACAGTTACGTAAATACCGACCTCTGGAAATTCATTGCGTGCCACCACTTCTAAGACTCCCATGAGCCCGACAAAGGCAATCGGAGCAACCAACACCAAAAGAATCAGCCCAATTTCTTTGAGCAGGCGATAGCATTGCTTCACGCGGATATTTAAAACAACTGGAATAATAGATAAGACCACAACTCAGATGACTTATTTTCGGACAATATCGACCATTTCCACACTCCATGCCAAGGGTTTATCGGCAAATAACTTTTTGGTAAGGCGCCAGGTTTTTTCAAAAAGTGCAGAATGGCGGTAGTTGTCTAGTGCCTGCTGGTCCGTCCAATAGCTGTAAGTGAAAAATATACGGGGATCTTCTTGGCCCCGCCAAAGTTCCAGATGTTGGCAGCCTTCAAAATTTCGAATGTGGGATTTGCTGTTCTCGAAGATGTCCAGAAAAGCATCTGTCTGATCTTCTTGAAAGGTAAGCTTAACGATGCGTTTTAACATGGGCTTATGTTATGGTAAAGAGGGATTGCTCGGCAAATTGATCTTGTTTACATTACTGAAAGTCGACCTGAATACCGTCCTCCAGTAAAAGTCCAAGCATACTGCTGGCTTTGCCGTTATTGATCGCAATTTCGAGTAAACCCGCAGAATTGAACAAGCAGAGCGTTTCACCAACAGCTACATCCGCATAGTTGTCTGAAACCTTCTTGAGCGGTTCGTGCCGGCGAAAAGAAACGACGGAGGTGCGCCCTTGGCCAACTTGCTCGAATAGAGATCGGGGAATATTGGTTATGACATTTTCGTAGTGATCGATGTGTATGATGGAACCTCTGATCTGCGATTTTGAGATGACTGCCTGAATGCTGATGCGCTCTTCTATGGCATCGATGGGTATACCAATCTCATTGAATGGCAGGTTTTGCAGCAGATGTCCTATCGCTTTTGTGTAGTAAGCATTCAGTGGAAAGGAGCCACTTTCTGCTACTTCTAGCTCATAAATATCCTTGAGGGTATCGCCAAACATTAGGTAAAAGATGCCATTATCTGGACCAATGAAGTAGTGACCATCGTGGCGAATGGCCAGGAAGCACCTCTTGGCCGCATAGAAATTATTGACACTAAGGATGTGAATGGTTCCAGCAGGAAAGCTTTGATAGGCATTCTTCAATACAAAAGCCCCTTGAACTATGTCGTAATTTTTGATGTTATGGGTAATATCTACGATATTGAGAGAGGGGTCCAAATGCAGTAAGGCCCCTTTGACAATAGCCAGGTAATAATCCGTTGTCCCAAAATCAGAAGTAATGGTTACAATGGGCATAGAGATTGCAAATTTTAATATAATTAAAGCAAAGCTCCCCTTTCGAAAGGGATTAAAGCGTTAAATTTACCTCAAAATTTTTAAATGTCAGCTCGCAGCATACTGCTACTGACAGATTACTAAAACCTTAAACATATTGAGCGAAATAATTCTGACCATAGAGGGCATAGACCCAGTCGAACTATACGGCGAAAAGAATGTGAAACTCAACCTTCTCAAAAAAGCCTTCCCGGAGGTCACGATTACCTCCCGAGGTAACAACATCAAGCTTTCAGGCGAAAAGAAATTTACCCAGCGTGCCAAAGACAAATTTGAGTTGATGGTTCGCTACTTGAAAGAACACAAACAACTCAGTATTCAGACTGTCAAGGACTTGCTCAATGGCGGGAACCCCTATCAAACCCACCTCAGCAACGACCAAGGCAATGCGACCATCGTTCATGGCCGCAATGGCAAAGCCATTAAAGCCAAAACAGTCAACCAACGCCGCCTTATTTTGGCCTCCGAGGACAACGATGTGGTCTTTGCTCTGGGACCTGCTGGCACGGGTAAAACCTACACTGCCGTAGCTTTGGCCGTCAGAGCGCTCAAAAACCGGCTGGTCAAAAAGATCATCCTAACCAGACCAGCCGTGGAAGCGGGCGAGAGCTTGGGTTTCCTTCCCGGCGATCTCAAGGAAAAGATCGATCCTTACCTGCGCCCTTTGTACGATGCGCTGGACGATATGCTGCCGCTCGAAAAGCTCAATCAGTTTATGACCAATCGCATCATTGAGATCGCACCCTTGGCTTTTATGCGTGGACGAACGCTCGACAATGCTTTCATCATACTGGACGAGGCGCAAAATGCTACTTCTACGCAGATAAAAATGTTTCTGACTCGCTTGGGGCCGTCAGCGAAATGCATCATTACAGGTGACTTGTCACAAATTGATTTGCCTTACAACCAAAAGTCCGGCCTTCAGAAGGCCATAGATATTCTGAGCCAACTGGAAGGCATTGCATCGATTCACTTAAATGCAGACGATGTGGTACGCCACCGATTGGTCAAGGCCATCATCAAGGCTTACGACCGGGCGGACAGCGAGCGCCGCGCACGCTACGAGGCTGCCCGAGAAGCTGAGAAAAAGGAAAAAGCGTTGAAAGAAGATCATGCCACCCCTTTGACCGAAGACCCCCAAGATTCTGCTCAATGATCTACCACATTTCGAAGGACAACAAGCACATCCAAGGTACGCTGACCCTAAACGGTTCCAAAAGCATCAGCAATCGCGCGCTTATCATTCAGGCTTTGGCGGATGACCGCAGTACGATAGACCGACTGTCTACCTCCAGGGATACTGTTACGATGCAGGCGCTTTTGGCAGAGTGTGAGGATGGCGCCGTACTCGATACGGGAGCGGCTGGAACAACTTTTCGCTTTCTGACGGCCTATTTGGCCCTGCAAGAAGGGACACAAATACTAACGGGCTCAGAGCGCATGAAGCAGCGACCCATCGGTGTTTTGGTAGAGGCACTTCGGAAGTTGGGGGCAGATATTGAATACCTAGAAACGGAAGGCTATCCCCCGTTGAAGATCAAAACAGCAGCGCTCGACAAGGCCAATAAGCTAAGTATTTCTGCGGGGGTTAGTAGCCAGTACATTTCTGCCTTGCTGATGATCGCCCCTAGTCTGCCCAGTGGACTGTCCTTAGAACTAGAAGGAAAAATTGTTTCCTTGCCATACATCGAAATGACCTTACGGTTGATGGAATATTTTGGGGTTGAGCATCACTGGAATGGTCAAACGATCGAAGTAAAACCGCAGTCTTATCAATTTCGCCCATTTACAGTAGAGGCTGATTGGTCTGCTGCCTCCTACTATTACGCCATAGCTGCTTTGGCTGATTCTATTGATCTACAGCTCAATGGCTTGTTTGAAAACAGCTTACAAGGAGATTCCGTTTTGCCGGAAATGATGAAGCAATTTGGCGTGGAAAGCCGCTTCACTGGGCAGGGCGTTCACCTCAGCCGCCCAGGCAAACCAGGCGAAACCTTCCATTGGGATTTCATCCAATGTCCAGACGTTGCCCAAACGCTAGCCGTTATTTGTGGTGGCTTAGGAGTAGAAGGAACTTTCACGGGCCTGGAAACACTCTATATCAAGGAGACTGATAGAATTGCCGCTTTGAAGGAAGAACTGGCGAAGGTAAAAGTCCAATTCTCAAAGTTGGAAGGCGGCCAAGATGAAAAAGAGTATTTCTGCACGTCTGGAAAGGCCCAGCTGGAACAGCCAATTTTTGCCACTTATGAGGACCATCGGATGGCCATGGCCTTTGCGCCGCTAGCAATGCTTGGCGGCATCTCCGTGGCAGAACCGATGGTCGTTGTAAAATCTTATCCCAAATTTTGGGAAGACCTGGAGATCCTAGGATTCGAGGTGAAACGCCCAGTGGAGGCGGAAAACATAGCTTAGAGCACCATTGGAACGAAGTAATAGCTCTTTTCGTCCGGCCCAAGCTTAAACTGCCACTCTCCAAGAGAAGAGAATTGAGATTCATACTCCAATTTATCCTTCTCATCCCATTCTTCTGCATCCAATCTGACCCAGCCCACTAGGCTATTTAGGGGCATAACGGATTCGTGACCATCGTCATATATATTCAAAAATATCTGATCATTCAAAAAAGACCCTTGATAAGTGTGGCTGAGACTGCTTAGCGCATGATTGGTCGAAGCTGTAAATTCCATGAACCTGTTGCTGTTGTTTGGAAAGTAAAAACCACTGTAGGCAGCTTCACCATCGAAAGCTTGATCCCAGAAAGAAGGAGCAACTTCCCCTGTCAAAACGACTTCGAATACAATACTGAGGTTCAGAATAACCGAATCATTGTTGAAGGGGTTGATACCCATGACAGATGGCCCCGTAATTTCCATAGAAATGGTTTCGGTTTGTTGGAACATGGGCGCTTGTTGCGGGAAAATTCTGTTTTGGGCAAATATTGAAGTATTGAGCAATAGTAGCAAAAAAGCTGTAAGAATAATGGGTGCATCTTTCATGATTACTCATTTATATGTTAGCAATGGAGACAAACACTCAATTGATTAATTTGCTATTAACAAAGATAGTATTACTATTATAACCCAATTTTTCTGACGTTGTTCGATAATAAAACATGAAAAATTACCTTGTGTAGGTATTTATCAGCCCTACCTCCTTGAAAGCTCCCTTTCCAACCCTAAAAACCACCAAATAGGTGGCCCAGTCTGAACCAAAGCTTCCTTTTGGTATACCTCCAAAGAGTATAAGAATTTAGCAATCCAAAAGGCCATCAAAAGATGAAGAAAGCATACATCGCGATATTGATTTTCACAATTTGTGCTTGCAGTGGAGAGCGGGCGCTTCCCGGAAAGCAGCAACCTGACCAAGGCCCACCATCGCCAGTCACCGAAGCATACGAACTCATCCAAAGCACTGGCAAAGAGAAAGGGCTTCTGGTCTTATTTGGTGGATTTCCCGAGACGCCTGAAGATGTCAAAAGGGAGTTTGACATACTTGACATGGCCCAGAAAAATGATATTTCTATTTTACTGATGAGATTCAACAAGCGCCTGTGGTTGGAAGCCTCTGAAAAGCAAGCGTTGAAAACGATTCTGGAAGAAGCTGTCGAAAGGCACCAACTGAGCAAAGACAACCTATTCATAGGAGGATTTTCCAGCGGCGGAAACATCAGTTTACTGCTGAGCAGTTATCTACATGCCCAACAATCCAGCCTTCAGCCCAAGGGCATCTTTATTGTCGATTCACCTGTTGATCTACTCCAATTGTATCGCTGTTCGCAGAGGAACATCGAACGAAAGTTTTCTGCCATTTCTATGAAGGAATCCCAGAGGACCGTCAATTCTTTTGATGAATATTTTGGGCCAGCCGCCAAGGGAATCAAAAAGTATGAGGAGTATTCACCCTACATTTCTCAGACCGAGAACATTCGCAATCTGGCATCTTTGAAAGATACCAAGATTAGACTGTACACAGAGCCAGATACAACTTGGTGGAAGGTAAATCGGCAAAATGAGTACGAAGACCTCAATGCCTGTTACATCAAGAAATTGGCGCAGCAACTCCAAAAACAGTTGGGCAACCAGCAGGTCGAATTGATCGAGACAGAAGGTAAGGGATACCGCGCCAATGGATACAGGCATCCACATAGTTGGTCAATTGTTGATAAAAAGGATTTGTTTGATTGGATGTTGAATCGATAGATGAGCCATAGAAAGCATCAAGCCAGATTCTTGATTTTCTCAATGACATCAGTTGTAGAATAACCCTCTAGAAATGGAAGGCTGTAAACTTCTCCACCACTGGAACGAACTTCTTTAGCTCCGACGATCTGGTCCAATGCCCAATCCCCTCCTTTCACCAGACAATCGGGCTGTAAGTGCAATATCAACTTGAGGGGCGTATCTTCTTCAAATGATACAACAGCATCCACAGACTGTAGAGAGGCTAGTAATATTTGACGGCTTTCCACCTCATTGATGGGACGTTCAGAGCCCTTTAGGCGGCGAACAGAGGCATCTGTATTGACGGCGACCAGCAGGCGATCACCCAGGGCTCTTGCATTTGCCAACAGTTGAGCATGACCAACATGTAAGATGTCATAACAGCCATTGGTAAAAACGACCTTCTCACCACTTTTCTGCCAGGTTTCTACCTGTGTTCGAGCCGCCTGCCAATCCATTATTTTAGCTTTAATCTGCTGCCACATTTGCCTGGTGTTTGGGTTTGTAGCTGGCATTAATGACGGGAAGCAAGGCCAAAGCAATTAATCCGATGAGGATGTTGCAGCCGATGTTTACTGAAAAGAAAAGGATGTTTGCAAAAGAGAAAGCATCGTCGCCACTCACACCATAGAACTCTAAGGCATGTTTGACCAAGTATTGATAGGAGCCCATTCCGCCCGGCGTGGGAATCAATATACCCAGCGCACCAAAGACGAATACGACCAACCCAGTGACCGGCCCAAGATGTGAGGTAGGTTCGAAAGCAAAGAAACAAAGGTAGGACATGAGGTAGTACATCACCCAGATGTTGATGCTGTGCAAAATAAACAAGCCAGGATTGTCCAGTTTGCGAATGGTTTGTATGCCCTCGACAAAGCCATTGAGTATGTTGGCGATCTTTTGGTAGATCGCAGTATTCTTGAAACGATCTTTTAGAAACCGCCACAAAAAGAAGCCACCGATCCCCAGGACTGCTAGGATACCGAAGAGTCGGAAGTTGAGAAATCCTTCAGCTGAGAAGTTTTCACTAACGTAGCCCCACAAGGTATCGAACTCTAGCAAGAAAGCCAGCATGACCACCACCAGCATGGAAATCAAATCGACAATTCGCCCAACGACAATGGTACCCATTGCCTTTTCCACTGGAATTTTTTCGTATTGGGCGATGGTCCCTGCGCGAATCACCTCACCGATCCTTGGTAGGCCGAGATTGGCGAAATAGGCAATCATAATAGAGAAAAAGGCATTGATCAAGCGCGGATTGTAGCCCATTGGCCGCAGTAACATCCTCCAGCGAATTGAGCGGCTGACATTGCTAATGGCAAAGGCCAAAAATACCAACAAAATCCACAGGTAGTTAACCCCTTTGAAATCACCGATGATCTTATCGATTAAGCTACATTCACCAGCGGGTATCCCTTTGGCTTCACATTGCTTTAAGAATTTGGCATTCTCACCTTGGAAAACCAGGTACAATATTCCCAGACCAATGCTTAGGAATAGCAAGAATTTGAGGACGTTGATGAGGGGCTTCTTCAAGATTTCTGTTTTGAACCGGCTGCAAATATAGTTTTATGGTACGAAAGAAGCCGATTTCTGTTCAGAATAATTTGCCTTGTACTTCTTCCGGCAACAATCGGAAAGACTGGCGGTGGTAGGGAGTCGCACCATGCAAGCGAATGGCTTCTCGATGCGCCCGGGTGGGATAGCCTTTGTTTGATTGCCAAGCATACTGAGGGTACTCTTCGGCAAGTGCCGCCATGTAGGCATCCCGATAGGTCTTGGCTAAAATAGAAGCCGCGGCAATAGAGAGAAACTTGCCATCCCCTTTTATGATACAATGGTGAGGAATCTCCGGGTAAGGCCGGAATCGATTGCCATCGATCAGCAGGGAAGTGGGCCGCAATTTCAACTGGTCGACCGCTCGGTGCATGGCCAAAAAGGAGGCATTCAATATGTTGACTTCGTCGATCTCGGGCGCATCTACCTGGGCTACAGCCCAAGCAATTGCATCTGTTTCAACAATTAGACGAAGATTGTTGCGTTGTACTTCCGTCAGCTGTTTCGAATCATTCAAAACTTCGTTCTGATAGTCTTTAGGTAAGATGACAGCCGCAGCGAATACTGGTCCGGCCAAACAGCCTCGGCCAGCCTCGTCGCAACCAGCCTCTATTTCATTTGGATGTAGATGTGATCGGAGCAATGTAAAGATTAAAGTTAACTCGGGTTAAAAGAGTACCAATGGCTAAAATTTAACATACGTCATTCCAAACTTACAAAATAGAAACCCTAATTTGCAACGTTTCCGTAAACAAATGGTCTGCTTGTTGTTAAAGTATACTTAAAGGCTCGAACCATCCACATAGTTTATTTATTTTGGTTACACATGGACCGTTTTCTACTATTTCTGCTTCTTTTATTGACTGTTTCAGTTGCCTCCGCCCAAAGTATTACAGTAAGCGGAAGGGTAATTGATGACGACACCCGCGAAGGTATTCCCTTTTGTAATGTCTATTTCAAAGGGACGACCATAGGTGTATCTTCTGATGTAGATGGCAACTACACGATCACCACCAAGTCGCCCTCCGACACACTCGTCGTTTCTGCCATTGGTTACAGCGCCTTGGAAAAGCCGCTCAAGGGTCTGGTTGACCAAGAAATCAATTTTCGAGTCAAATCCTCTGATTTTACACTCTCGGAAGTCGTGGTCATCGCCGGTGAAAATCCTGCCAATGCCATTGTTCGAAAAATCATCAAGAACAAAAAGAAGAATCGGGTAGAAGCCCTGGATGCCTTTCAGTGCGAAGCATATACGAAGGTCGAGCTCGACCTGGACAATATCTCCGATAAGATGCGTGAGCGCAAGCTGTTCAAGCCCTTTGAATTCATCTTTGAAAACATCGACAGCACATCAGATGAAAAGCCCTTTTTACCGGCCTACATCACCGAGACCATTTCCAATGTCTACTACGTTAAGTCAGAGGGCAAACCCAAAGAGATACCACAAGCACAGCGCGTATCCGGCGTCAACAACAAAACAGTCATCGAATTCATCAACCAAATGCACGATGAATTCAGCGTATACGATAACTGGATTGACATCATTGAGAAGCCTTTTGCCAGCCCTTTTTCCAATCAGGGTCTGACCTACTACGAATACTACATCATTGACAGTGCATTCATCGATGGAAAATGGAGCCGTAAGTTAAAATTCAAGCCCAAGCGCAAGCAAGAAAACACCTTCTATGGGGATTTCTGGGTTTCGGATACCACCTTTGCCATCCAGCGCGTCAATATGCGCATGAGCAAAGATGCCAATATCAACCTCATCAACCGAGTGATCATCTACCAGGAGTTTCAGCTCAATAAGACCGATATGTGGCTCCCTGGCAAACAGAAGATGGTGATCGACTTTAAAGCTCTCAAAAAGGGGCCGGGGGTCATTGGGCGAAAAACCGTCAGTTTTAAAAACTATCGAGTCAATAATGAGTCGCCCATAGAGGAAGTCCCCGAGTTCGACAAAGAATTTTACTCTCTGGAAGACCTCAAGAGGGATGACTCCTTTTGGGAGGAAGCCAGGCACGATAAATTGTCAAAGAACGAAGCGTCCATCTACGCCATGATCGACAGCATCAAAAATGTCCCCATCTACAAAACTTACGTGGACATTATTTATACGCTGGTTTCGGGATTCAAGGAGCTGGGGATGGTGGAGATTGGGCCGTATATGACAATTTACAACAACAACCCTGTAGAAGGCCACCGCTTTCGGCTCGGCGTCTGGACCAGCAATAATTTCAGCAAACAACTGCGTTTTGGAGGCTACCTAGCCTATGGATTGAGAGACCAGCAATTCAAATATGGCGCTGATTTTCAATACAATCTCAGCAAATATCCCCGAATTGTTTTTGGGGCCAGTTATCGAAACGATGTTTCCTTCAGCAATCAGAACAGTGAGGAAATTGGCGAAGGAAACATATTCTCAGGCATTTACCGACGTCCCATTCTTCAAAAATTGCTCAGGGTAGAAGAAGGAAAATTCTTCTACGAGCGATTCTGGAAAAAAGGTTGGTCCAACAAAGTGACCTTACTACACCAGCGCATGGACCCCTACGGCAGTATCCGCTCTGATGGTGGGGGCTTCAACTATGCCTATTTGCCCAATCCAGAGGAGGCCCCCAATAATATCGATACAATCATTTCCACTACAGAGCTAATTTTCAAAACCCGCTTTGCACTTGGGGAGCAATTCATCGATGGCCAGTTTTTTCGCACCAGCCTCGGAAGTAAGCACCCCATCATCGAATTACAATACACTGCTGGCCTCAAAGGCGTATTGAATGGCGATTACAGCTATCACAAATTAGCCTTGAGCTATCGGCACTATTTCAACATCGCACCCATTGGTTGGTTGGGCTACAGGCTAAAAGCAGGTAAAGTCTTTGGACAGGTTCCGTTCCTTTTGTCGGAAGTACATCCGGGTAATGAAACCTACTTTTATTCCAACTACATCTTCAATGGCATGAACAATTACGAGTTTGCAAGCGATACCTATGTCAGTCTGATGTTGGTCCATCATTTCGATGGTTTTTTCCTCAACAAAATCCCACTGCTTCGCAAGCTCAAATGGCGGAGTGTGGTGGCCTTCAGAGCTGTCTATGGTACCTTGAGCGAAGAAAACAAAGAAGCCAATCAACTCAACAGCTTCAATACTGCCAACCTAGATACGTATACAGGCTTTCAAACGCCCGATCAAGAACCCTACATGGAAGTGGGCGTGGGTATCGAAAATATTTTCAAAATCATCCGCCTTGATGTTCTTTGGCGACTCAACTACCTCAATAATCCGGAAGCCAAGCGGCTCACCTACCGAGCTGGCCTCCTGTTTTACTTCTAAATCAAAGCAAGGTTTGCACTTCAAGTCTGCCTGTGGCCTTTATCGGATACCCAATTCTTGGTGCTTACCCATTTTCAAGACACTATGGCCAATGGCGCACTCCATGCAACGTTTTTTGTCGCAGTAACTTTTCTTGAGTTGCAGCAGTGCCTGGCTGCGAAGCGCAGAATGAGTTTTAATCCCTACACTTTTCCACTGCCGGAGTTCTCGATTGGATTCGGGCGGTAAAGCCCCTAGAAAGTGCAAGGCCAAATCCTTGTATTGATCCTCACTCCTCTGTTTACCATACAAAAAAAGTATTGGCGCAATGACATTGATGATCAATCGCCGGATCATGTCTCGCCCTAGCTTTTTGGACTGTTTTATCGATTCCTGATCAAAGCGATAATGGCATTGCCAATACTTGGAAACACTAAAATCAAAGGCATTTTCAATCTCTTGGATGTTTTTGGCTGCCAACATTTTGCTGAACAAATGTTCCGATTGAAAAACAAGCCCTGCAAACTGGGCAATGCGGACGCTTGGAAAACCTGCCGGTCGCATGCGGGAAAATTTCCAACTCGACATGGATAGCGGCACTAATTGGTGCTTTTGTCGGAGAGCTTGATACGTCCTCTTCAACTTCACCGGATGTTTGTCATTCCAATCAGCCTCCAAAAAACCCGCCTGACCAAATAATAACGCTTCTACTTGCAACAGGCTGTGGCGATATTTGCGCAGCAACGAAAGGGGTACAATTCGCGCTAGTTGCTCAAAAACCGCTCGGTTGACATACAAGCCAAAGCCACTTGCAAGAAAACGGTGAAATACTTCCTCCCAGTCGCCTTTAAGCTCTGCCAATACCTGAGCCATTAAGGCCGTCTTCGCTTCCAGGCGATCGATCATCATGCGGTCCAACCAAAGATTGCGAGTGATCTTCGGCACCTCCGACAGCTGGTATTCGCAGGCCACCCACTGGGCGTTGCCCTGCAAACGCTGGTACCTTTTGGACAAACCAGGAGGAATGCGTCCTTTGAGTTCCAAACAAGGGATTCGATGGCCGTTGGGATAGCAGATCGGGCGGTCCTCTTCGTAAACAACATGCAGCACCACGTTGTCATAGCTACGGTCGTTTTGATGCTTGTGTAGCAGCCAATCGGAAGCTTTCAGATGCATTTCGATGTTTCCAGCCCAGAGCACATTTCCGATGCTGACTCGGGCATCTAAAAAATCTGGACCAGCGTTTTGATTGTGTAGCCCAAAAGTATGGATGTTGATTGGCGCCCCCTGGGTTGTCGTTAAAGCCCTCAAATCAAACTGCTTGGTACGCCATAAGTAGTGCAAAAAGTCTTCTTTCATTTTGTGTCCTTTAAAGATGAAGATTCTGCGACAATTTGAAATTGTTGCTATAATAGGACACGGCACCCCCTGAAATTCCATAAATTTTTTTCAACTTTTTTGCTTCTACAGGCGAAAAAAACCTACTTTCAACAAATCGTAAAAAAAATATATGTTCCCATTTTCAGTAGTAAAAATGAGTTTTCCATGGATTTAGAGCATTCTTGATAAGAGTTAAGGCGGCTGGATTTTGGCTCAGTCGTTCTTCTTCTTGACCCTACTGAATCGACGAAAGACATAATCAAACTCGTTTTTGCCATCGGCCTGGTGAGCTTCCTGCCAATCTTCTTTCCATTCGGACATGTCGAGTTCAGGGAAAAACACATCCCCTTCCACTTCGAGTTCGACCTCTGTCAGATAGAGCTTATCGACGTAAGGCATTGCCAATTCGTAGATTTGCGCACCACCAATAATGAAGGCTTCTTCCTCCCCATTGTCCAGGGCCAATTTCAGCCCTTCCTCTACAGAGTGTACCACTGAACAACCGGAAGCAGCAAAAAAGAGATTTCTAGTCACAATTACATTGGTACGTTTCGGCAGCGGCTTTCCAATCGATTCGTAGCATTTGCGCCCCATGATGATGTGGTGATTCAAAGTGGTCCGCTTGAAGTATTTGAGATCAGCAGGTAGGTACCAGGGAATACCATTATCCCGGCCGATGACCCTATTGTGGGCAGTTGCAACGATGAGAGAGACGATCATATAATAAGGAGTATTTCTAAAAATCGCTCGAACATAAGTATTTTGGGTCAATATTTGGGAAAATGATTACCTACTTTTATTCGCAGAACTTTTGCTGCTCCCTACTTGTCCTTTTAAAGCAAGCTTGCATTTTCATTTCTACTCCGCTACATTTGCTGTCCAATGGTGCAAAAAATCTTGTTCAAAATACTGCTTTCGCCGGTCTCTCTACTATATGGTGTAGGAGTCAGCTTGCGCGATCTGTTTTATCAGGTTGGCCTTTTGAAAGGATTTGGCTTTGACGTACCCGTCATTTCTGTTGGCAATTTATCCATTGGTGGTGCAGGGAAGACGCCCCATATTGAATACCTCGCTCGGCTGTTAAAAGACTACATCAACGTAGTAACCCTCAGCCGTGGCTACAAGCGAGAAACCAAGGGCTTTTTGATCGGACGGCGGGGCCACGATGCACGAGCACTTGGAGATGAGCCACTTCAGTTTTTGAGAAAATTCCCCGATGTGTTGGTCACTGTTGCTGAAAGCCGTGCCTTAGCCATTCCACAGATATTGATGAAAGCCCCTGGCACACAGGTGATTCTTCTGGATGACGCTTTCCAACACCGTTCCGTTGAACCTGGCCTTAGTATCTTACTCACAGAATACGACCAGCCGTTTACACGAGATCACCTCCTGCCATCAGGCCGTCTTCGTGAATGGCGCTCTGCTTATCGGCGGGCTGACATCATCGTTGTTTCCAAATGTCCTCCTCAGTTAGATCCGAAAAAGCGACAAGCGCTCATTCAGGAGATAAAACCCTTTTCCAACCAACGGATTTTCTTCTCCTATTACGACTATGAGATTCCGTACTTCATCTGGCAGCCTTCAATGCGGGTGCGGCTTGAGGAAGAACTGGAAGTTTTGCTCATCTGTGCGATTGCAGGTACCCAATACTTATTGCAATGGCTTGAGCCGCAGGTAGGATCAGTGACGATTCTAGAGTACGAAGACCACCACTATTTCACAAAATACGATTTGGGTAAATTGCAAAGAAGCTTTGAGAAAATCCCCTCCAAGCGTAAGCTGATTCTCACCACCGAAAAGGACGCTATGCGGTTGGAGTTGCATCGCGATTTTTTAACTCAACAGCGATTGCCTATTTTCGTGCTCCCGGTAAAGGTCGCCTTTCACGAAGAAGACAAAGGTGCTTTTGACCAAAGTATTCGCGATTTCTTACTGAACTTTAAAGCCTGATGTACAAATCACTGCACCCACTTCTGTATATCTTGTATCGCTTTTTGAAAGGAGTGGTCTTAGCTAGTTTCCACACATTCTTCTCCAGAATCATTGTCAGGAATAAAGAATACTTAAAGCTAGACCGGCCAACCATTTTGGTTTCCAACCATCCAAATACTTTAATGGACCCTCTGAATGCTGCCTCTAGGGTTTCCAAGGTTGTTTATTTTCTCGCCAATGCCGGCCTGTTCAAGCACCCATTGATGAATAAGGTCCTCAGTAAGCTCTACTGCATCCCTGTCGAACGCCCAAAGGATGTCGAGGGTCGTCGCATCTCAAATGAAGACAACTTCAAAAAGTGCTACGACTTTCTGGAAGAAGGTGGTTGCTTATACATTGCCCCACAAGGAGGTAGCAAAATCATGTGGCGCATTGGTAAGATAAAAACAGGAACAGCCCGCATTGCTCTGGGCGCTGAAAACCAGAATGATTTCAAGTTGGGGCTACAGATCGTAGTAGTTGGACTGACCTATTCTGACCCAATTAGTTTTAGGAGTCAAGTAATAATCCAAGGAGGCAGTCCCATCCTGGTTGGTGATTATATGGACAGCTACCAAAGCGATCCATACAAAGCTGCGAAGCAATTGACGGCTGACATCAAACAAAAAATGGAATCACTCGTCATCCATTCACCAGATGAAGAAGGGGAAATTGTACTCAAACAAATTGTCCAACTCGAATCTTCAGAAAGACCGAAATCCTTTGTTAAAACCTTTGAAAAAGCACAGGAAATTGCCCAAAAAGTTTCAACTTGGCGAGCACAGCAAATAGAGGGATACCATCAATTTCAACAAAAAAGTCAAAGCTATTTTGATGCACTTGAGCAAAAAAGCCTGAAAGATTCTGCCCTAGTTAAAAGCCAAGTCAAACCTTCCACAAGCTGGGGATTACAGAATGTGTTTTGCGCTTTACTCGCTCCACTGTTTGCCATTGGTTGGTTGAATCACGCACTGGCGAATGGCATACCCTGGCTACTCGTCAAGAAGCTCAACCTATATATTGGTTACACATCCAATGTCAAGCTACTGACGGCTCTTTTCACCTATCCCATCTTTTATGGCTTACAAATATGGTTGGTTCATCGCTTGGGAGGAAGCCCAGGAATGACGCTGGGCTATGTTCTCTTCTTAGTCTTATCAGGTTTATTTACATCCTGGTTTATGACTTACTATGCAAATCTAAAGGAAGAGCGCTTGGCACGGCGACTGAGAAAAAGCGAACCCAGTACCTATCAAGCACTATTTGACAATCGCTCGAAGCTGCTTTCCTTACTTCAAGAAGCAAAGATCATCTACTGATTCAAGATTATTCCATATCGAACTTATTAGTCGATTATCCAATCAGCCTATAGGTCAGTTTAAAAAAATTACAATACGTCCAGAAGAAAAAATCACCTATCTTAAAATGCTGATTATCAGAACTTAAAGCTTCCAAAAATAAAAAATCTGTTATTTTTTTGTGGAATTTAGGGGGGTGCCGTGTCCTATTATGGATAAAAGTTGAAAATCCAGACACCGCGGAGAAGGTTTTTGACGGTTCTCAAATTCCATTTCGGGACTTTGTTCCCAGGTTTGGGTTGGCGAAGCTTTGCCATAAGGCAGCTTCAAAAAGGAGGTGGCTTTGTGGGTCACCTTGAGGGCGGGCTCCCACCCTTTTAGGCAAAAACGACCCAAAAACTAAAACATTAAATGCACGCAATTAGTGTTACCTCCGCTGCTCATCACCCCTACAACAAACCGCAGCAATACCATTCCCTTCAGTATTCACAAGCCTTTTTCCTACTTTTAGCCGATAATTTTATTGTGAATCGCCAGCTATGCCCATTTCATCCATTAGCTTTCAACTTTACTACAGCCGATGCCTTCATTCTTTGACCTTGTCCTAATTGTATTCCTACTGTCTACTTTTATCCAGTTGGCATTCTGGTTCGGGCTCTTTGCTCGGCTGGCCCGCTTCAAACTTCCACCACCATTGAATCGGGCTGATGAACTACCCATATCAGTTATTATCTGCGCGCGCAACGAAAAAGAAAATTTAAAAAAAAATTTGCCCCGTATCCTAAATCAAAACTACCGTTCCTTTGAAGTGGTAGTCGTAAACGATGGGTCGACCGATGGGAGCGAAGACATATTATTGGATTTTAATATAAAACATAGTAACTTGCATATCGTCACGATTGATGACAAGCCTGCTGAAATGGTGGGCAAAAAATATGCTTTGGCCAAAGGCATTGACACTGCGAAACACGACGTTCTTTTATTAACGGATGCAGATTGCTGTCCATGCCATGAAAATTGGCTCCGTGAAATGCGAAGCGTCATCAAAGATCCTGTAGAGATCGGACTGGGTTATTCCCCCTACAGGCGAAAGCCCGGATGGCTAAATCGTTGGATACGATTTGAAACTGTTTACACTGCCATTCAGTACCTTTCGTTCGCCCTACACGGAATGCCGTACATGGGAGTAGGTCGCAATCTAATATACCGTAAGCGTTTGTTCCGGCAAGTAGGCGGTTTTCAACAACACGCACACATTGCCTCCGGCGACGATGACTTGTTCATCAATGCTGCCGCTACCCACCAAAACGTTGCCATTGTATTGCAGCCTTCTTCGTTCGTCGTTTCCACCCCCAAGCTGTCCTGGAGAGATTACTACAGGCAAAAGTCAAGACACTATACTACCGGGAAACACTATCGCCCCCTTCACCAACTGATGTTGGGCGCTCTGTCGCTTACACACTTTTTGCATTATTTCGGAGGTATCGTGCTAATATTAAAAATTAGCACAATGTTTGTTAGTATTTTATTTATCGGGCTGAGAATGCTGGTCCTCTTGTACTTTTACAGACTAATTCTCAAAAAGTTACACGAAAAAGACCTGTGGCCCTGGATCCCAATAATGGACATCATCCTGGTCGGACATTACCTGGTATTCGCACCCGCATTATTGACCGGAAAAACAAATTCATGGAAGTAAACGTCCGTACAAAAACAAACCTCTCACCGCGTGCCAAAGAAGACTATGAACTGGTACTTCGCGCTATCGACGGAAGTCAAAAAGCTTACTCCATCCTCATGGACCGCTATCGAAGCTCTATCTTTCATATGATGCTGAAGATGGTAAACAACCGAGAAGATGCAGATGATTTGACACTGGAAGCCTTCGGAAAAGCCTTCAACAAATTACCCAGTTATGCGCCCCGTTATGCCTTCAGTACCTGGCTGTTTAAAATAGCCATCAACAATTGCATCGACTACATCCGTAAAAAACGATTGAACTTACTGTCCATCGATGATCCCATCGAACCGCACAGTGACCACGATTACTCTAGTAACATTCGCTCGAACACACTTGATCCAGAAGAGAAATTCATCCGCAAGCAGCGCGTCAAGCTCATGCGTACCATTATGGGAAAGCTGAGCCTGAAGTATCGCCTGATGATCGAACTGCGCTTTTTTGAAGAACTGAGCTACGATGAAATTGCCAAGGAACTTGACATCCCTCTTGGCACAGTCAAAGCACAACTTTTCAGAGCTAAGGAAATCCTCTATCAACTGCTACAACAGCCAGGTGCCAAAGCCTACCTCGACAACACGAAGAGACGGCCAAAGCCCAATCGGAGAAGCAAAGGTAAACGCGCCAGCGAAGAGGTTGCAGAAGCTCCTATGGCCATGGAGGCTGAGATGAGATAACACTGTCTATCGCCTAACCGCGAAAAGGAACACTATTAAGAATCCCAAATTTCCATGAGGAAATTTGGGATTCTTATTTATGCCTGCCCCATCTGATTGCGCATCTCCAACCAGCGCACTCGACTCAATCTGTATACTCGACAGCTATCAGCTCCAAAGACACGCGTTTCTACGAATTTGAAACCTAATCGTTCATAAAATCGATGTGCCTTAGTGTTGCTTTCCAATGGATCGATCAGAACGGCCGTGACTGAGGGCGGACTGAAACAACGCTCCAGGGCAAGCTGCATCATGGTTGTTCCATAGCCTTTACCAAGGTCTTTGGCTTCGCCAATCCATATGTCCAAAGCCCTTAAATTGGCTGGTACCTCTCCCCAATAATGTGTTTCTTCTTCAGATGGATCAATAATTTGTACCATTCCAATAGGACGCCCATCCAATTCTGCAATCAATTGCTCCCGCCAGCCTGGCTGCCGCGCCAACTCAACGGCCCAATCCCAATCATCACTAGGGTCCGAGTCAATGACGTGTTGCTGCCGGTCCCAATGCTCAAGCAGTTCCAGATCGCCCAGTACGGCATCTCGAAAAGATATACAACTTTCTGAAGGATACATGAATATGTTATTGAAATAGCAGAGTAGATAGATTACTCTTTAATGTGGATGTCCCATTGGCCTAAGCTGTCCATTTGTAGTTCCAGCATTTTGGACTCCAAGCCCGTCTCATCGGCCGGCGAGGGCGATAGGGAGATTTCAGCCTTTCGATCGTCGAGCCACTTGGGAAGATAAGGCTCATAGTCGTCGAATTCTTCCTCCCAGACAACTCTAAACCCCTCACTGGTAAACCCTAGCACCTGTAAGCCATTGGCTTGAAAGCCCGCTCGGAGGTCGGCATTACTCGTCAATAAGTATTTAAAATCAGGGGATGGCTTCGGGTATCCCCAAATCGGAATTTCCTGCCCCGATTTATCATTAATCAACAAGAAAGAACCGGACTCATGCCCATACACCTGGACAACGAAGTACCCCATTTGAGGAATGTAATAACGATACTCGTATGTCGGAAAGTCTTCAGCAATTTCAACAGCGCCCTCGCGAATATTGCGGAGCGATTTACTTTCTCCACTCAATAGCTTGAAAACAACGCCTTCTTTGGACTGGCTGACATACTGCTTATCCTTAGCCAGCTGTTCCTTTTGAATGCGAGCCATGCATTTTTGTGCCAATTCGTACTTCCCGGTCTTAATAATCCCCATGCAATCATCATAAGGTGTTTTACTTAGATCGACTTTGGGCTTGTAAAATTTTACACCACCACCGTAAACCCAGCCCGTAATCCCGGATTGATTGCGCACCTTGAGCCAGGGTTCATCGTAAATTTGTCCTCTCAAGCTCACTTTCTCTGTAGCCGGCGTTTTCTCGTTCAGATAGGTCAGTTGTTCTCCTTCTTTCAATTCTGCCAATATGTCTCCACGGGTATCCGGCTCTGCTCGCAAACGTAGCTTCTCGACCCAAGCATAGATGGTAACGACCTCCGTCGTTGCATTCGGATCGTTTTTTGAATCCAACTGCTCCATTGCCGCATTTTCGTTACCTTTTGGGTTGGTTGAGGAGTTTTTATCTTTGCAGGAGTATAGAAATGAGGATAAAGTTAATATTATTATAATCTGTATTCGAGACATAGTATCGGCCGTTTTAATGCGTTTAGCAAAAATACGTGTGTTTTGGGACAAAGTTTGCATGCTTTATGTATAATTCAAAAGCCAAACTATTATGAAAAAACAACTGTGGCTAATATTAACGTTTCTGCTTTGCACATTTATTGTCTACGGACAAGCAAGCTACCAGCAGCGTTACATCAAGCGTTACAAGAAGATTGCCATCAAAGAAATGGAACGCACCGGTGTTCCAGCCAGTATCAAATTGGGTCAGGGCATCCTGGAATCCAATGCCGGTAGGAGTACTTTAGCCAAAAAAGCCAATAATCATTTTGGGATTAAATGCCATAGAAACTGGACAGGTGGCACTTATTACAAGGAAGACGACGACTACGACGCCAATGGTCAGTTGATCAAGTCTTGCTTCAGAGCTTACAAAAATGCGGAGGCGTCTTATGTAGCGCATTCCGAATTCTTGCGCGATCCTAAAAAACGCTTTCGCTACGGCTTTTTATTCAACCTGGATCCGACCGATTATAAGGCTTGGGCCAGAGGTCTAAAAAAAGCAGGATATGCAACCAGTCCTACCTATGCCGAGAAGCTCATCCGTGTAATCGAATCCTATGAGTTGTATCAGTTCGACCAAGTCGCTGGAGACACGCCTACAGCCGACCAACCAGATCGACCCAAAAGATCGATTCGCGACCAAATGGCAGGCATCATCAAAAACAATTCCGTAAAATGTGTCAAAGCAAGCGGCAGTGAATCCGCCGCCGATATTGCCACAAAGACAGGGGTTAAGCTCAAGAACATCCGCAAGTACAACGAGCGAATGGGGGATACCAATAAGCCATTACCTGAGAATGACTTTGTTTATCTTCAGCGTAAACGCAGTAACTATCGCGGCAAAAAGAAGTTCCATGTCGTCGGAAAAGACGAGAGCATCTATGATATTTCCCAAAGATATGGGGTACGCCTGGATAAGCTGCAGAAGAAAAATCGCCTCAAAAAAGGAGAAGAGCCGGCAGTAGGAGAGCCCATCAAGATTCGAGGCTGGTTTAGAGTTCCTCCTGGCCAAAAGCCACGCCTGCGCCAGGAAGCCTTTGACGATACCCCTCGATTCGAAAACAACCCGGAAGAACTGCTGATGGAAGAGGAAGATCCAGAAGAAACTTTTGGCAACGAAATAGAGCTGGAACTGGAAACCGACCCTAATACTTCTTTTCCCATAGAGGAAGAAGATCGACCTGTCTTTGAAGAAGAACCTCCTGTTGTTTCACCAACGGACAATGATACGCCTGTTAATGTAGAGGAACCTCCTGTAGAAGAACCAGAAATCATAGAAACCCCCAACCAATTTATCTATCATACCGTAGAAAAGGGGGATACCTTGTATTCCATCTCCAGACGTTACAACACCACGGTGGATACCATCAAACGCCTCAACAGCCTAGATTCGAACGTTATCTCTGTAGGCTTGTGGTTAAGAGTGAAGTGATTTGGTGATTTAAACTTAGAAATACGTTTTTTATGAAGAAAATTCTATTCTCGCTCTTTTTAATGGTCTACTCAATTGGCATCGCACATGCACAGGGCTTTGCTTTTGGTGTCAAAGGGGGCCTGACGGCTGGCTTCCAGCAGTGGAACAATTTTGAACGCGACCCCTTGCTAAGCTGGCATGGCATAGCCTTCATTGAAAGCCTAACAGAAGACAATGCTTTTTCACTCTTCGCACAAGCTGGTTTCCACAATCGCGGAAGCGCCATCCGAATTCGGTCCGGTGCCTTCAGAGACCCGGTAACTGGAGATATTGTCAATTTTAGAGGCCGTACTACACGATATGAGTTTTATAATGCCTCTCTGTCAGCAGGCGGAAAACAAAAATTTGCCTTGGATGACAACAAATTTTACTACTACATGATCGGTATTCGAGGAGATTATAACCTCGGCACCAATCTCGATGATCTGGGAGGTAGCAACGTTTTCTTTCGCAGCAATCCCTTCTTCCCTCAAGACGGTTTTGTACGGGACTTTACCTTCGGCTTCATCCTTGGAGGTGGCCTAGAGTTTCAGTTTCAAGAGTTGATAGGTGGCTTATTAGAGGTGAGCATCAACCCTGACTTCACCAAACAATACGAGCAACCGCCCATTCGAAATGTCTACAACCCTTTTACAGGCAATAATGATACGCTAGGCGAAACCAGCGTCCGCAACATCACCATTGAAATTTCACTAGGCATCCGCTTATTGAACAAAGTAGAGTACATTGACTGATTCGAGTAACCAATTCATATAGCTGGGCTTTTAGCTTGGCTACTGATCTCCATACTTAAACTTGAAAAAGACCAAAATGGAAGCCAGAACAAGCACGCTGGAATTGGTCAGAATAATGGAAAGGGCGTTGAGATTGATCCCATAGATCAACCACAGAATCAATCCTCCGATGAGGATGAGTAACATACCTAATGAAAGGTCTTTGGCCGACTTACTTTTCCAGGTTTGGTAAACTTGGGGAATAAAAGCGACGGTTGTCATGAAGCCTGCTGCCAAGCCAATGATTTCGATATCCATAGCAATTGATTAGAGGGCAAAGGTAATACCCTACCCGATTATTGGACCATCCTTAGTATACTAATAAGCAACTTAAAAATCATACAAGTAGGTAAAAAATTATTCCATCGATTGACGGAACGACAATCAACCATCATTTTGCAAAGCTGCATCTTAAAGTTTGATATTCGCTCGGCATGAGAGTGGGCTTTTCTGTATTTTTGCAGCTATTAATCCAAAAGGAAACATGAGACTTGTAGGTTTACTACTTTTTTGTTGGTTATTAGGAGGGGTATGTAAGGCCCAAAGTGATAGAATCAATCAATCAAAATTTCAATTGAAGATCAAGCGGGCAACCGATGCCATTACCTTGGACGGTGCCTTGGACGAATTCAGTTGGAAGCAGGCTGATGTCGCTAGGGATTTTTGGGAAAAAGACCCGCGTGACGATCGACACGCTCTGAGAAAAACAGAGGCCAGCCTTACCTATGACGACCAATACCTCTATGTTGGCATTACCTGCTACGACAGTACCAACCACGTAATTCGCACCCTCAAAAGAGATGTAGAATACTGGGACAGCGACGGCGTTGCCGTTATCCTCGATCCGGTAAATGAGGCTTCCTATGGCTTTATGTTTGGTTCTAATCCGTTGGGGGTTCAAATGGAAGCCATCCTGGGTGGTGGCAGTGGCAGTGGCAACTGGAACAACAACTGGGACAATAAATGGTGGACAGAGACCAAGCAGTACGACGACCGATGGACGGTCGAAATGGCCATCCCGTTTAAGACCCTGCGTTACGAGTCTGGCGAGAAATCATGGGGCATCAATTTCCTCCGGAACGATAAAAAACACAATGAATTTCACGTTTGGGCGGCAGTCCCCAGACAGTTTTGGGGCATCGACCTGGGCTATGCCGGACAGCTGGTTTGGGATGAGGCACCCAAGAAAGTCAATGGCAATTTCTCGTTGATTCCTTACGGCACCCTTTCTGTCAACAAAGACTTTGAAGCACCTGGTGACCCACAGTTCAAAGCCAATGCTGGCCTGGACGCCAAGGTGGCCGTCACCAGTTCCTTAAATCTCGACCTAACCCTTAATCCAGACTTTTCGCAGGTCGAAGTGGATGAGCAAGTGACCAACCTGACACGCTTCAGCATCTTTCTGCCAGAGCGACGCACATTTTTCCAGGAAAACAGCGACATCTACAGCCGTTTCGGCATCCCCCCGGCCCGACCGTTCTTTTCGCGCCGGATCGGATTGGATGAAGACGGCGCACCCGTACCGGTGCTCTTCGGAGCCAGACTTTCCGGCAACCTAACCAAAAACCTTCGCTTGGGCTTGATGAACATGCAAACCCAGTCGACGCGTGAGCAGTTTGCGCAAAATTATACCGCTGCTGCCTTCAACCAAAGGGTCCTCAAACGATCTACTATTAAGGCGATGTTTATCAACCGCCAGGCTTTTCAGGAAGGGGAGTTTTCGGGAACAGACTACGGCCGCAACGCCAGTTTTGAATTCAACTTTCAAGATCAGGCAGGTAAATGGGAAGGCTGGACAGGCTATCACCACTCTTTCAAGCACAACATCGACGAAAAGAATGTCTTTTGGAATGCCGGGACTGCTTACTCTGGCCGCAACATGAGTTTTGTCCTCGACTGGGTCAATGTGGGCGAAAATTTCTTTGCCGATGTAGGCTTCATCAACCGCATTGACAACTACGATGCGCAAAGAGATACCACCATACGGGTAGGCTATCGGCTGCTCTTTTGGCCCATCTCCTTTGAATTTTATCCCAAAGATCATCCCAGCATCCGAGCGCACAACTTCGGCGTTGAAAATGCAACTTTTCTCAATCCCGATTATCAGCTGACCGATCAGGAGACAGAGTTCAATTATTTTATTGTGTTTCACAACAGCAGCAATGTCGGTGTCTCTGCCAACTGGAATCGCATCAACCTCCGCTACCCCTTCAAGTTCACAGAGGGAGAACCCCTGCCAGTTGGATGGTACAACTTCAGTTCTGTTGGCCTCAGATATGAGTCGGATGAGCGCAAACGCTTTGTCTACGAGCTGGGGGCGGAATACGGTAGCTTCTACAATGGCAATCGGACGACAGCCAGGGTCGAACTCTTATACCGTCAACAGCCTTGGGGCAACTTTGGCGCCCGATTGGAGTTCAACCAATTGGATTTTCCCGACCCTTACGGCAATGAAAGGCTTTGGCTGATTGGTTCGCGTATCGAAATTAATTTTTCGAAGAACCTCTTCTGGACTACTTTTCTGCAATACAATACACAGGCCGATAATTTCAATGTCAACAGCCGCCTGCAATGGCGCTTTGCCCCAATGTCTGATTTTTTCTTTGTATACACCGACAATTATGCCGTGGAGAATTTTGGCCCAAAGACCAGAGCTTTAGTTATGAAAATGAGCTATTGGCTGACTTTGTAAGCTAAAATGCCTCGTTAAAGGTGACATAAGGTAAGAAGGTCCCTTTTTCATCAATTCCAATGTCAAATCGAATATGGACCTTGTCTTTTTTATTGATGCGAATTCGTAGGCCGGCACCATAGGAGTAATGCCAATCGTTGATCTTAAAGTCGCGCAGCCTCGGCGCTACTTGTCCACCTGCTGCAAAGACAGCCATGTTCAAGAATTTGTATACTGGGAAGCGGTACTCCGTTTGAAGCATCAGCAATTTTTCGTCGCGGTAGCGGCCTTGGATGAATCCTCTCATTTTTCGAATGCCTCCAATGAGTGGCAGCTCCTGAAAGGGGGTATCTCCAAAAGTAAAATCAACAAAGACATTAGTTGCTAAAATCTTTTCTTCGCTGCCTAGCTCAATGTACTTAGCCATATCCACGCTCAACCGCTGATACCCGTGGCTGGCACCCAAGGCTTTATCGCTCAACAAAATTAAGCTTTCTATGTACCATCCGCGCGATGGATAAAAGACGTAATTGCGATTGTCGTAAATGGCTATTAGGCCCAATGCCGAAATCAGGCTGCCTTCACTGCCCGAGATGTTTCCAGCCTCCAGCAATCCCCCTTCCGACTGTTGCCGGACATTGTAATCATCAAACCAATAGCGCAAACCAAGGTACCAATCGCTAGCACCCATGCGCTTGAGCGCGTTGAGGCGTAGACGCGGAAAATTAACGCCATAGGTCTCCCGCTGTTCCTCCGCTGTTTCATTTCCAATACCAAAAAAGGGATAAAAGAATCGGAAGTAATCAATGCGGCCGTAAAAGTAATAGCGTTGGCCCTTGGTGAAGATATTGAAAGGCAGGTAGGTTAGCAGTTGTTTTTCCAAGGTGTAGGCAACGCCTAGTTGCAGCTGGGAAGGTCGGTCTGTAGGAGCAGCCCCGGGAAAGCGAAAGGTCAACAGGCCAACTGCTCCGTAGCCAAGTCGCGTTTCTGGCTGGTAGAAAAGTACGGGCAAGCCGATGAGGTCGTAAGACTTAGTCTTTTTCGAGGAAAGTGTATCTGTTTGAGCCTCCGCCAAGCATAAAAAGGACAGGAGGAAAAAGGGCATCAAAAAATATCGAGTCAGCTTCATATGCTGACGAATATAACCCAAGTTGGGAGGAATAAGGTTTTTTTGGAGAGAATTTCTACTGCCGCTGAAATAAGCCTATTGGTCGGGAGGAAGCTTGTGCTTCGTCATTACTACACGGATCATGTCGCCCAATTCCGTGAGGTCTATGGGCTTGAAGAGGAAGTGAAACTGAGGATACTGATTGCTGTAGCGGTTGTAGCCGGTCACAACGATGACAGCAAATGTCTTTGGGTCAAAGGCATTCAATATTTCGAAACCATTTCCGCCCGGCATTTCGATGTCCAGGAAAATCAGGTCTGGTTTTACATGCTCGATAAGTTGGATGGCGGAGAAAACCTCACCGGCCTCACCGACGACTTCGACATTTTCGATGTAATCGGTAAGTATATGTACCAACAATTCCCGGCTGTTCTGTTCGTCATCTATGACAACAGCTTTTATCATTTTGGTGTCTCTTCAAAAAAAGTGTTTTAGCCTCTGTACCTAAAATGAAAACAGTTCGATCTTTTCGTCTGATGGAAATAATATTCAAGATCAACTACTTCTAGGGTAGTAAATTCTGTTGTGTAGCCCTAAGATTTTCAATTAGCACAATCAATGTGAAAAAAAGGAGAAGAAATATCCAATGACAAGTTGCGAAACTGGCCCAACGTGTTGAAATACTTCCTGAACGTGTTGATGACCTAAGCTTCTTCCATGTTGAGCGGCAGTTGCAAAGTGGCGCGGGTTCCACTCAGGGATGCATCCAGCTTTTGGCGGTTTTCCAAGCGAAAGGAAGCCTGTACCCCTGGCTGGGTTTCGTTGATCAAGTCGATCCGATCATAAATCATCCGAAGGCCAAGAGACTGGTGCTGGGTCTCCGCATTGTATTTTCCTATGCCATCTTCCTCTATCCCCAAACCGTTATCGATGACAATGATGCGCAGCAAATCAAGTGTTTCTTCCACCTCCACAAAGACCCGTAATTCTCCCTTATAATCGATATTTTTAAAGGCGTGTTTGACGGCATTTTCCAAAACGGGTTGGATCAACAAAGGAGGTACATAATAGTGGTGCAAGGGCAAATCTTTTTGAACCTGGATGGCAAAGCTGAAGCGATCCGGAAAACGCATTTGCTCCAACTCCAAATACGCTTGCATAAAGTTGATTTCTTTATCGAGGCTGATATTCTTAAGACGCGTAAATTGTAAGCTGTCTCGCATCAGCCGAGAAAACTTTGACAGGTAGTAATTGGCTTGGCGAACATCTTTTTTGAAAATGAAATTCTGAATCGAATTGAGGGAGTTGAACACAAAATGAGGATTCATTTGACTTCGAAGAGATTCTAGTTCTGCCCGCTGCAATTTTCGCTTCTGCGCCTCTTTGAAACGGATGCTTTGGATACGCCGCGCGTAAATCAGCCAAGAAATAAATCCTATCAAAAAAAGGAGTAGCAAACGAACCCACCAAAGGTCTATAAAATGAGAACGGATGCGAAAATCGTACTGTACTGCAGGATCACTCCAACGTTCGTCATTGTTTCTGGCCATTAGTTCAAAGCGGTAATTGCCCGGTGCCAACTTATTGAAACGCACATCCCTGGCATCGGTATAAATCCAGTTGCTGTCCAATCCTTCTCCCATCAGTCGGTAGCGATAAAAGGGCCTTCCCTCCGGCTGGCTGAATGAGATTCCTGTGAAGTAAAAAATCAAATTGTTTTGATCATAGGCAAGAACAGGGCGATCTAGCTTTTGCAAATTACTGGTATCGACAATGACACTATCCAGACTGATAAGAGGAGGCGGTGCCTTAGCGATGGGCAGATCGGCAGGAAAAAAATCGAAACCCTTATCTGTAGCCAACCAAATTTTGTCATTCCATTCTTCAATATCATTGATGTGGTTGCTGGCCAGCCCTTCTAATACGGTGATGGGTTGTACCGATTGAAAAACAGGTAAATCGGCATCGTCTAGGCGAAACCGAATTTTGTAAGCTCCTTTATTGCTTCCTACCCAAAGCGTAGAGTCGTTTTGCAAATGAAGACAATTGATGAGGGTATTACCCAGGCCGTCTTTCCTCAAAAATTGCCGGTGGCCATTTTTGCCAATAAAGATCAGGCCGTTGCCCATGGTGGCACCCCAAAGCCCTTTATCGCCCAATAGCTCAAGCTGCGTATACCTCGTTTTGAAAACGGACTGCCCTGATTGGTAGCTTTCGAATACTTTAAAATCCGGCCCTTTGATGGTGTATATCCCATCGAGTGTCCCCAGCCAAAAATTGTTCTTAGGCCATTCAGCAATGCAAGTCATCCGCTTGTACCATCTGGAAGACCTACCGACGAGCGTAATCTCCTTATTTTTTTGCTTGAAAAAACGGATGGATACACCGGATGCAGCCATCAACATCGTATCGCTTATGGCCAACATAGGACCATTCATATTCGTAGCAAAATTGTAAATCTGCAATCGACCATCTTTCTCCTCTATTCGACGACCGGGTGCATAATAGACGGCATCTCCTAGCTTTGAAAAAAATTGGTAGAGAAAGTTTGAATTCTGCTGAATCTGTCCCAACTCCAATTGCCTGTTCACCGACATCAGTTTGTAGCTGTAAGTACTAAATATCAGGTGGTTTTTGAGTCCAGTAACACTTAGGATGATTTCATTTTGCGTTGAGGTTCTCGCTACATTCAAATGCTCTATCTCAAAGTTCTTAATTTTAAAAATTCCTCTTTCAATGGAACTGAACCAGTAATTCCCCTCCCGGTCCATCCGTACTGAGGTAATTTTCAAGCCTTGAAAATAGTGGCGAATCGGCTGATCCAAACGATCTAGAGTCAACTGAAATACACCATCGTGGGTACAAGCCCACAGGTAGTCATTCGAGTCCAGATACAAAAAGTCTATCCGGGCGCTAAAGTCAAATGGAACCCTCGATACAAAACCATCCTTACACTGAAAAAGATAATTGGATTCACTATAAATGAAATGATCATCGCTCAATTCAATCTTCAAAAAATCGTCAAACTCCCAGCCTGCTCGCGACAAAAGCATAGCTTTCAAAAAGGCCGCATTGTAAATATTTTCACCTCTCTGCAGCTCCGTATCTTCTATTCTCAACTCCTCCTTCCACACTTCCCTATTCTCGCGATCAATGATCACACACTCCATCTGGTCTTTATCCACTGCCCTTGTAGGAGAAAAACTATTCGAATTCCAACTAATGAGTCGCCCCAGTGGGTCTTCCGCCAATGCATCTGCATACTGCCCATTCAGGTTATACTGCAGGGAGTCGTTGCGCTCGAAAGCCTTAAATACGCCATCCTCAAAGTAGGTCAAGCTCCCGTCAAAGGCATTGAACCACAGTCGACCATCTTTATCCGTCCAAATCTCAAAATTGGTATTATTGGTCAAGCCATCGCGGGTGGTATAGGTGGTAAAATTGTATCCATCGTAGCGACACACACCCCGATCTGTCGTGAGCCAAAGGCTTCCATCTCGGGCAGTAGCAAGATCATATACCTCCGGACTGGGCAATCCATCGTTTGTATCGTAGTTGATCGCATTGAATGTTTGCGCAAAAGCTGTAACCAACCAGCCATTCAGCAGCAACAAAAAAACCGTAAAACAAAAGCAGCGTACCTTTTCAAGAAAAAGAGTAGCCCGATGATTGGAACAAACTGAAGAAGTTAATCGGTAGGTAGTTTTCATAGCGCTGCGACAGTGTTTTCAGCCTGTTAGGGCTTGAATAATTTTTTTGAAAGCCACCTTTCTTCGAGCAGCAATGCTGAGTGCTGTTCCATCTATTAGGAACACTTGTCCGGCTCGGCCTGGCTCATAACTCTCCACCTTCATACAGTTGATGATATAAGATTTGTGAATCCTGAAAAACAGATTGCTGGGTAAAAGCTCTTCGTAGTAGCTCAACGAGTGGGTAACGATATGCGTCTCTTGATTTTCCAGATAAAAAATAGCGTAGTTGCCCTGTGCTTCGATTTTAATGATCTCATCCAATTGGACAACTGCATATTTTTTGTGGCCAGGCAATACAATTTGGCTCATTTCTTCCTTTGCACCTCGGGTATAATTGGATTTGAGAAAATGTACGTTATTCGTTTCATTTTTTCCTTTGCTGGCTTCAAACTTCACAATCGCCAAGTCCAACTCTTCCAGGTCAATGGGTTTGAGCAAATAGTCCATCGCAGCATATTTGATGGCTTTGATCGCATACTGGTCGTAACCCGTCACGATGATGACTTTAAAGAATATTTCTTTGAAAGCGTTGAGTACTTCAAAGCCATCGCCTCCCGGCATTTCAATATCCAAAAAAACCAGTTCAGGACGGGTTGTGCGAATCAGTTCAATGCCCGATGGCACATCGTTGGCCGTACCCAGTAGTTCGATTTTTTGCCTCTGTAATTCGAGCATATTGGCCAAGAGCTCACGGCTGTTGGGCTCATCGTCTATAATTACGGTTTTGATCATATTGCTTCCAGTTCTAATGGTAGACAAATGGTGACTTTTGTTCCATTGGCAGCAGGGTTGAGGTCCATTCGGTTTTCGATGTGAAAGTAGGCGGGTTCATCGGCATAATCCCTATTGATCAAGTCGATCCGATCTTTTATGATTTTCAAACCAAGAGACCGATGACCGGATGCAACATCCGGAAGCTCTGGCGACTTTTGCACAATTCCACTTCCATTATCGACTACGACCATTTGCAACATTTTTTGATCCACCTCTTCAAACTCCAAGCGCAGTTGTCCTTTGTAAGAGATATTCTTAAAAGCGTGCTTAACAGCATTTTCCAATATCGGTTGCAGCAGCAAAGGCGGTACAGTATATTGGTGAAATGAGAAGTGCTCGGGAGTAACAATCTCAAACTCAAAGCGATTTGGAAACCGCATCTGCTCCAATTCCAAATAAGCACTGATAAATTGAATTTCTTTATCCAGCTTAATATTTTTCAGCTTGGTAAATTGCAAGCTGTCGCGCATGAGCCTAGAAAACTTTGAGAGATAATAATTAGCCTGCTCAATATCTCTTTTAAAAATAAAGTTTTGTATCGAGTTTAAGGAGTTGAAGACAAAATGAGGATTCATCTGACTCCTCAAGGATTCAAGTTCAGCCTCCTTGGCCTGTAACCTGGCATGCTGCAACGCTCGTTTTTGTGCCTCCTGCTGTTGGATGCTTCTTTCCCGCCTACGTACCAGTAAGTACACAACGCCGATGGCTAATATAAACATGAAAACCCAAAACCACCAGGTCTGTGTAAAATGCGGTAATATTCTAAAGCGATATACAGCAGCCTCGGGGCTCCAAACACCACTATTGTTTCGGGCCATTACCTCAAAACGATAGACGCCATGCGAAAGATTAATGTATTGCACATCCCGGCTATCAGTATATATCCAATTGGTATCCGAGCGCTCGTGCAACAAGCGATAGCGATAAAAGGGTACCCGATCGGGCTTGCTAAAAGAAACGGCTGTAAAATGAAATAGAACATCGTTTTGGTCATGGGCCAGTTGCGGGTTGGAGTGGGTAATAAAATCGGAGGTATCAATCACTACCTTTTCCACTTGGATGCTTGGCGGATGTGAGACTTCCGTTGCCAAATCAGGACTAAAATGATCCAACCCTTCTTCGGTGGCCAGCCAAATGCGCCCCTTCCACTCGGTAATTTCATTGATGTAATTGGTAGAAAGTCCCGAGGCAATGGTGATGGCTTTCACCTGCTCAATACGAGGAACGCCTCTATCATCAAGTTGAAAGCTGATTTTTTTGACGCCCTCATTTCCACCCAACCAAAGCGTGTGATCGTCTTGGAGAAATAGACTGTTGATTAATTCAGACTGTTTTCCATCCGTAAAAGGGTAAGCATGTATGATCCCTTGACGATAAAATAAAAGTCCTTCCCCCATGGTTGCAATCCAAAAGCCAACATTCCCCAAAGGAAGCAAACTTGAAATCCGAGTATTCAATAATGCCTGATCTGCACGAAGCTGCTCAAAATCATTCAGTTGATTGATATGTGACCTGTACAAACCGTTGACGGTTCCCATCCAAAAGGTATCTTTCGGGAATTGCAATACTTCCATAATCCGTTTACCAGTAGCAATTCTGCCAACTCGTTCGAACCCCCTCCCAGTGGCTGAAGGCTGCTTTGCAATGATCAAGGCATTAAATCGCCCAAATATGACCAAACTATCATCGATATTAATCGGGGCCGTCGAGACATCTGAGTAGAGCTTACGGACAACAGGCTGCCCATTGTCAAACTCTAATTTACTGCCCATTCGAGAATACAAACTATTCCCCTTTTGAATAATAAAAGCTTCCAAAGATTCCGGGAATTTGTAAAATTGCTTCAATTCCTCTTTGGCATTCAAATAAAGGATTCGGCTGTTGGAAGTACCGATAATTAAGCAGGAATCCATAATCGCAATGCTCAAGGCTTTTTCCTTTTTGAGCTCTGCCTTGTCAAGGTCAATGTGTTCGACCTCTATGCTGGCCACTTTAAATACGCCCTCCTGTAAAGTACTGACCCAATAATTCCCTTCTAGGTCCTGCAAAATGGACGTGATGCTCAATCCTTGGAAGTACGTTCGGGCGGGTCGGTCGTATCGACCCTCATCAAACATGTACAGACCATCTAGAGTGCATACCCAGAGCCTTTGCTGATTGTCCAGATAAGTTAAGTCGATTTCCCCCTTTGACTTAAATCCCGTTGGGCGTGCTTGGTCTCCCTGAACTCTGATGAGCTCGTGCTTTGTAAAAAAAATATAATCATCTTCACCAAGCTTTACTTTTATGGAAGAGTCAAAGTCAGCTCCCAAGCGAAATAGCAATTGGTAGCGCAGGTAAGCATTGCCTTTCAATGGTACTATCTTAGCTACTTCGTCAGATTCATCATCTACGATTAGCTTCTTCTCAAAGCGTCCATTCGATTTGTTTTCGCGATAATATCGGATCAAGTAATTACCATGCCGTGTAATAGTTACAGGTAATAGCAAACTGTTATCACCTTGTGTAAAAGCAATATTCTCAACGACTTCCCAACGACTGGTGCGCACTAAGGAGTCGTTTCCCTCATAAGGATGAAACTGTCCGTCTTCGTAATAACTCAAACGTCCATCAAAAGCGTTGAACCAACGGCGTCCATTTTTATCCTTACATATCTCGAAATTGGTGTTGTTGACCAAGCCATCATTGGTCGTGTAGGTTTGAAATTCATAACCATTGAAATGGCTGACGCCCCGATCTGTCGTAAACCATAGGCTGCCATCGTCTGCCAGCTCAATGTCGTACACCTCACTACTGGGCAGGCCATCATCTGTATCGTAATTGATGTAGTTGAGAGATTGAGCGAATGTATGGCAAAGAGGGGTAGTGTAACAAAATAGAATTATCCAAAGCTTGAAAAGACAAGCAGGGCAGGACAGGAAGGGTGAATGTTTTAGACGGTTACGGATTCTTTCCAAATTGGCCAAAAAATTAAAAATTTTCTGAGCGCTTCGTTTTCAATCAACGCATATCATAGCAAATAAAACTCAATGTCGTATCAACCTGCGACCAAAGCAGTTTGAATATTAGTAGCTTGGAGACCTTAAGATACCTCCATTCAGATTAGGAAAATAAATTGAAGCGATTAATTTTCTACAGGTACCTCTTAATATCAACATTTTTTCTCAAAAATGCACTTTTTAAAGAGCAGCTGTCAGCAGAAAGCTGTTTTAACAAATGGTGGGATCAGTTTCTTCTTCGAGGATATTCATGCCTACGCACCCACTCGCAGAGTTCGTCCAATGTCAGAATGCGAGGCATTTGAGGAGGATCAATGGCTGGGGCAGTACTGGCGCTGACATTTACCTCCGGCCTATTTGTCAGTTTGAATAGTGCTTCAAGCGACATTTCCATGAACAACGGGATTTTGGGTTTATCAGATCGCAAACCAATGTTGCTACAACATGGTTATACCTCTGTATCCCCCTTAATGTTGCATCAATAAGACCACAAGTCGTGTTCGTAGTTAAATATTTCTCGCTCAATGCGATCCGACTCTAGGCCAGCCTCCCGCCCAGTGGCATAATCGCTGATGCGCCGGTCGTGAACATTGCTCTCTTTGACAATGTAACTATCAAAGAAGCGACGCTCAAGGTGGTTTTCCCAGGAGAGTGCAGCCGCATCATTTCCCACTGTGTACACTTCTTGCCGAGCCAGATACGGTCTGCAATGGGGATAATAGACCCAAAACAATGGTTGTTCATATCTAAAATTCCCCTGTTCGTCCGTCACCGCTTTTATGGGTGCAATCCCCAATATTCGGACGCTTAAAGCAGAACGACGGGTATCAAAAAACCAAACTTCCTTGATGCGGTACTTTATAATATCCTCCGGATTAAAATCGTCACTGACGACTTCGTAGGAGATTTCATAGGTTTCGGGGTCCATTACCTGAACGGTATCACTGCGGCTCATCATGGCATTCAAGTCATCCCCCTGCATTTCGATGCTGAATTTATCATTTTCCGGGCTGTAAGCCTTGATCTCCCCCATTTCGATGCCCTTCATAAGAAGCTCTACCAAGGAAGCTTCCGGATACCGAAAAGGCTGGTTCATCAATTGCCGCGTATCCACCTCCTGCCAAATACGTTTTTCCCATAAAATATCAGCTTCTCTGACCGGAGGATATGGCAGTACCCTTCGATCTTGAAGAGTCGGCTTTGGGGCAACCTCATCCAAAGGTTGACCCTTTATAACGAGGGGAAAAACGAGGAGGATACAGGCGCAAATAATCCACAACAAGCGATTAGACATAGGACTACAATTTTGAACACCATTCCAAGAATTACCCATGAGGTAAGCAAAATCAGATCATTGGAACAGCATAAATAAATTGTAAAGGATATTGTCGTGGAAAAAGGATTTGTGAAACAATGGTGTTTGTTAGAATTGGCAATATAACGGCCCGTTAACGATAGAAATTATTCTACAATGTTCTTTGTTCTCCATTTTAACATTCCTTCGGCAAAGATCATTTAGAAAATTTATTACCTTTAGTTCTAATCAGGAAAAGCTTCTTTGAAGAAGTTTCATCTATCGCAATTCAGACTGTTTTGAGCATTAAGTTATCAGTTGTTATTTACACTTTTTGAATACTCCCAAACTTAGGTACTTCTGTCGTATTTGCCCACACTCTGTGACTATTGATGAATCGACTTAGGTCGAGGATCAGTGTTTTGGTTTAAAATCATTTGAGCTGCCCTTCGGCAGCTAGGGTCTTAGTGCCTTGACATGATTGTTTAACATTTTCGTAAACCCAAGTGGCGATGGGAATCAAAGCTTGAACTAAACACTGTTTTATGAGATTACTAGTACTCTTATTTTGCCTATTAGCAGGTAGCCCTTTCGGCCTTGTAGCCCAACATTCCGGCCAAGGACACTGTGGATTTGACATCGGTGTCGACTTACTAGAGGCACAATATCCAGGTTTTCGGAAGGCGGCTGCGCTGACCTTTCAGGAAGCCAAACGCAAACACTCGGGCATCGTGAAGCGCTCTGGAGAGGTTTATACCATACCTGTTGTTGTACATATTGTCTGGAACGAACCTGAAGAAAACCTAACAGACGAATTGATCGAATCACAAATTGATGTACTCAACGAGGACTTCCTTCGACTCAATCCTGACACTGCCAACCTGCGTCCCATCTTCGAGGATAGAGCGGGCAATCCAATGATCCAATTTGAGTTGATGGGCATCGAAAGGGTGGAAACCAGCAGTACGTTCGCAACAACACTTGCAGGCTTGCCAGACAATGTCAAGCAAGGTGACGATGGCGGAAGTGATGCATGGGATACGGAATCCTACCTAAACATATGGGTTTGTCGGCTTGAGCCCCTTAGAATACTGGGCATTTCGCTCGGACAGATTCTCGGCTACGCCTATCCTCCTGCAGACCTTGCCAATTGGCCAGAGGATGCTTCTGCCCCCAGTCCAGAGCTGGATGGGGTCGTGATTGATTATCGCGTATTTGGACGTAACAATCCCAACGTGATTACCATAGATGGTCTACCTGGTCCGTTAGAGGTACAGGGTCGTACGGCTACGCACGAAGTAGGTCATTATCTGGGGCTGCGGCACATCTGGGGTGATGGTGACCCATTGGGGCTTTCGTCCAGCTGTGACGCGGATGATGGCATCGAGGATACTCCCAACACTGGTAACCAGGCGTCCTTCGATTGTGACCTCAGCCGCAACACTTGCCAGGATGGGCAAGATGACTTACCGGATATGATCGAAAATTATATGGATTATTCCAGTGAAAGCTGTCTGAATACTTTCACAAAAGGCCAGGTGGAAATACTGAGGGCTGTACTCGAAGGTCCGAGATGTGGCTTGATCAACGATTGTTTGTCGACCAGCACACAGGAGCTAAAGAAAGGGCAGTCACTGTCTGTTTTCCCTAATCCGACCCAGCAATACCTCCGCCTACAACTCTCCGATGCAATGCTAGAAGCTTTCGACTTGAAAATTTATTCTCTACTTGGTCAGGAGCAACTTTGCCGTCGTATTGGACAAAACATATGGGTAGATCATTTGCCAGTTGGTATGTATACAATTGTCGCATCAAATGGAAACGAAAAATATACTACTACTTTCGTCAGGCAATAAACATTCCTGCACCTAATTACATAAAGGGTCTATTGCCACGACATTAGCAATTCACTAGAAAGCTCCGGCCAGTAAAACGGACCGGAGCTTTTGTCTTTGGGTAGACAGCCCGACAGGTGATGCAGGCTGTTGTATCACTTGTTTATTTTTTAGTGCTTCTAGTTTTGCGAGTAGTCGCTGCCTTTGCTTTGCTTGTAGCAGCTTTACGAGTTGTGGTTTTTCGTGTTGTTGCCTTAGCCGTTGAGGCTTTGGCGACATTGGTTTTACGAGTTGGAGTCGCTTTGGCCTTGGGTGTGGCCTTCGTTACAGTCGTTTTGCGAGTGGTGGTCTTGCGCGTGGTTGTCGATTTGGCTTTCGGCGCAGTCGTTTTGCGAGCGGTCATCTTGCGCGTAGCTGTGGCTTTGGCCTTCGGCGCAGCTTTCGGCGCAGTCGTTTTGCGAGTTGTAGTCTTGCGAGTCGGGGTCGCTTTGGCTTTTGGTGTGGCCTCCGGCGCAGTTGTTTTGCGAGCAGTAGTCTTGCGCGTGGTTGTCGATTTGGCCTTTGGCGTAGCTTTCGAAGTAGTCGTCTTGCGAGTAGTGGTCTTGCGAGTCGGGGTCGCTTTAGCTTTTGGTGTGGCCTTCGTTACAGTTGTTTTGCGAGCGGTCGTCTTGCGCGTAGTTGTCGCTTTGGCCTTTGGCGCAGCTTTCGGCGCAGTCGTTTTGCGAGTTGTAGTATTGCGAGTCGGGGTCGCTTTGGCTTTTGGTGTAGCCTTCGGCGCAGTCGTTTTACGTGCGGTTGTCTTGCGAGTAGTTGCCGCTTTGGCCTTTGGCGTAGCTTTCGGCGCAGTCGTCTTGCGAGCGGTCGT
>JBCCSZ010000004.1:0-59143 GCA_039199225.1 Bacteroidota bacterium | reverse complement strand
TGACAAGAGAATCGACCATAGTCGGTTGCATTGATGGTGAAGGTGGTGCCTTCGCAAATGCTGGTATCTTGTGGCAAGTCCAGGAGCGGGTCACATGCCAACTTGATGATCCATTGATCATTGGCGCCGTTGCTGTTTTGGGTTTTGTCGCCGGAGATATTGGAGTCGGAATGGCCAGCGAGTAGGTAGCCGTTGTCGTCCGTGCGAATAAAATCGTATAGGACGTTGGTACCGTTGGCGCCAAAGCTTTGATCGTACAATTTATTGCCATTTCTATCTATGTAGACCGTCCAATAATCAATGTTGCCGATGAGGGGCGTACTTTTATCGCTGTCGATACCGGATTGAGAAAAACCACCGGCAATAAAAATCTCTTTATCTGTTTCGTAAATGGAGTTGAGGTCTTCTGTTCCTGCACCACCGAAAGTGCTGTCCCATTCTTTTAAACCACTTGCATTGGTTTTGATGATCCAATAATCCAGGGAACCTCTGTTAACGCCAGTCTTGTCACCTCCGGCGCCAGAATCTGAAAAGCCTCCCAGAATGTATCCACCATCTGATGTTTGTTGCAAGCTTTTCAACTGATCATTGCCGCCGCCGCCGTAGGTTCTATCCCAACTGATATTGCCTGTTGCATCGGTCTTAATCAACCAAAAGTCAAGGGAGCCTATCGCAGGTTCTGATTTTTCTGGTGAAATACCGGAGCCGGATAAGCCACCTAAAACGTATCCGCCATCTGTCGTTTGTTGCAACGTAAGCAACATATCTGTGCTGCTACCACCATAGGTTCTATCCCACAGCTTATTACCGCTTGCATCTGTTTTGACGACCCAATAATCAAAGCCACCCCTGCTGGCATTTGTCTTGTCGCCATTGATGTTCGAAGTAGACCAGCCGCCAAGAATATATCCACCATCGGATGTTTGGTGAACTTCCCAGAGTTGTTCGTTTTGATCGGCACCGAAAGTTTTATCCCATGTCTTGTTGCCAGTAGCGTCTAGCTTGACGATCCAATAATCGGTCGTCCAAAAGGGACCGTTGTTTGCTTCTGATTTGTCGCCGACAGCATCTGAGGCAGACCAGCCGCCAATGATGTATCCGCCATCGGATGTTTGTTCGACATATTGTAAAATCTCACCAAAATTACCACCGAAACGAGCGTCCCAAAGTTTGTTGCCTGCTGCATCCGTTTTGACAATCCAATAATCGGCTGACCCTTGGGATACTTGACTGACATCGCCGCTGATGCCCGATGTTGTTGATCCTCCCAAAAGGTAACCACCGTCCGACGTTTGGATGACTTTGGTAAGTTCTTCGAATTGATCACCGCCGAAAGTGCGGTCCCATTCAATAATGGTCTGTGCAATGCTATAATGAACACAAAGCAGGCAGGCTACGATGCAGCAGATGGGCATTCGCAATAGGTGGAAGTGCTTGAAAATTCTGATAGAATTTCCAGTGTTCATTGTGTGTCGAGATTTGTAAGTTTTGGTTAAATCCGGGAGGTCTGTGTGGGGGAGGGGGGTGGTCATTGCTTTACAAAATTAACCATTAATGGGATGAGATTCAACGAAGCCAGGCTTGTCTACCAAAGCTTATGTGTAAGTACTTTTCAACGAGACAGTAATGCTTGCGTAAATAAATGATGTGAGTCGGTTTTAGCTACCCTTATTGTGGTATTTTTGCTAAAGTGTAATAATATTTTTATAAATTTTTATACATACAGTTCTGATGGATGGTTTTTTGAATATGGTTTTTGCTGTAATGTAATCGGTGTTCTTTGATTGTATTTTAGTAGCTGAAATTGAAATAAGGGGTCATTTTTTGTAGGCGGTCTTTGGAGATGACTTTGATCTTTTGTAAGTCTTCGCCTTCTTTGTAAGGGCCGTGTTGATCGCGGTAGCTGACGATCAGACGGGCTTCTTTGGTATTGATGTACGGATGAGCAAATAATTCTTTGACGGTAGCTTGGTTGATAGAAATTTGTTTGAATATGGGAGACAGTCGTAGTTGTGGACGTATTTTTTGAAAGGTGCTGTCGGGGAGATAGTAGGTTTCTCCGACCTGCTCGATGCTTGCAAAGCCCCCTAGTTTATTTCGGAAATTTACGATGCGTTTGGCGTAGGTAGGACCAATGCCGTACAGTTGTTCCCAGCTCTGTTGGTCAGCCTGGTTGATGTCGACGATTGGCTTGACAATGTCTATTTTGCGGTTGCTTTTCGTAGGAGATTTTAATGATTGTACATCAGTATCTTTTAAAGAGATATAAGGGGCTATACGATCGAATGTGGTCGTAGATAGACCATAGATTTTTGACAAATCTTCTGCTTTTCTGAAGCGTCCACCTTTTTGGCGATAATTCAATATGGTACGGACAACTTTTGGGGAAAAGCCCAAAGTTTGCAGGGTTTGTTGATCGGCCAGATTGGGGTCGAAGTGGAACAAAGAGTCGGTCGGCTTTTTTGCTTGATATGCTACGCTGGTAGTTCGAACAGGGCGTTTGGAGGAGGTATTTTTCAGAACAACGAACGGCTCGATCTGCTGATAGAGCTCTTCTGTCATACCATAGATTTTTTGCAATTGAGAAAGCCTGCGAATTCGTCCACCCTTTTGACGGTATTTCACTAGGTTGCGGACCAGTCGATCAGGTAGGTTCATTGCAAGGAGTACGGCTTCCGATGTTTGGTTGGGGTTAAAGGGCCGAAGCTTTAGGGATGGATTGATCGAGCTTGCAATGCTGGATTTATCTTGGGTATGTTTTGCCCATTTTTGATGGAAAGCCTCAAAATCTTGCATGGGTTCCTTGTGGAAATATTTGTAAATATGTGGGCTCAGCAATCCGATTAGAGAAAGTACGCAAAGGATAAAAAAGCCATTGCGCTCCGTTCGGGTAAAATGAAAATATTCTTGAAAAATGTTTTTGCTCATGTTGGTCGTTTTTCGTTAATTTTCAATGCTGATAGCTCCCTGTTTTTTGATGTCCCAGCAATTGAGTTTCTTTTTTTCGCACTGCTCCATCCACTTTTCTCGGACCTTTGGATAGGTAGAACCATCCACCACCAGTAGATCGAAATCTAGACATTCGAGTAAGTTGTCAAAGGACAATCGATGGGCGTTTCGAACCATTAGCACATCTACTTTAGGGAGTGGCTTGTCCAAGCAATGGATTGGCTCTGTTACGATAATTATTGCTCGATCGCGAAACTTGATGGTGTTCTGGTGAATGGCCAAGTAGGGTGAGCTGTTGATGTCACCTGTTAGCAGCGTATTGACTGCTTTGGCGCCTTGAGCCATGCGATTGCGATTGGCCAGGAAAGTCTCCTTTGTTTCCGCCAAGTCTTTGCTTTTCCAACTGCTTAGCTCTTGTCCGGCAAAGAAATCAACCAAGCCATTTCGACCTGCGTCGTAAAGGGTTATTTTTTGTTGGCGTTGTTGGTAGATGTCAATGGCTGCATACTTTAGTGAAAGGGCCAGAAATACCGCAGTGGCCGCCAATACATATTTAAACTGTTTTAGATGTATCCCAATGGCGAGCAAAACAATCCATGCATAGAGTAGCAGCAGTGAAACTGGATCGATCCAAATGCTTTTCGCCAGTCCAAAGGGAAGCTTTTCGATGAGAAAGATACCGGCATTGGTCAGCCAGATGATTCCAAACAAACACTTTCCCACGAAAAAAGCTAAAAATGGTAGGCAAGAATGGACAAAGAGCAAACCAATGCCTCCAATGAGAATAAAGGTGGCCGCCGGAACAATCAATAGTCCAGACAACCAAAAATAGACAGGAAACTGATTGAAATAATACAAGCTGATGGGAAAGGTCATAATTTGTGCAGCAAGGGAAATGCTCAAGAGCTTCCAAATATGATCGCCCCATCTGTTATCGATTATCCAAAGGCGATAAATGCGTGGCTGAAAATAAACGATGCCACCAACGGCCAGATACGAAAGTTGGAATCCGACATGCATCAACAGATAGGGGTTTACATAGAGCAAACAAAAGGCAGAAGCTGCCAGCGTATTGTAAATGTTGGTGTGCCGCCACAGCCCTTTTCCCACAATCATAAAACTAAACATACTAGCTGCTCGCAATACGGAGGCAGATGCTCCGGTCAGTAAGGCAAAGCTCCATATGCCAATGAGTTGTAGGAGTATTTTTGCGATCTTCCATTTTAAACCAGACCAACGAATCAGCCCCAAAAGGAAATGCAACAACAAATAAATCAGTCCGACATGCAGGCCCGAGACAGCCAATACATGCATGGCCCCCGTCCCCGTATACGCCTTGCGAACCTCTGGCGATAAATCACTTTTGTATCCTAGAATCAATGCGGCTCCCACGGCATATTCGTCGGGCGTAGGAAGGTGCTGACGAAGTATTTTGAGAAAGCGCTGTCGCCATTGGAAAGCTATACGCAAGGGCGAAAACCCACTGGCCGTAGCCAATAGTTCCCAGTCTGCTGAGTCGACCGTCGTCTGAAAATGGATGTTTTGAAAATGCATGTACTGCCGATAATCGAAAGCATGTGGATTTTTATTGGCAAAAATGGGTAGAGGCCGGGTATTCAAAACGATTTTGTCCCCATACTGCAGACGCCTGCTTTTAGCATTCGCTTGTATTTTACACAAAATGGCACCACTGCAGGCCATCGCTTTGGAGTGGCCCGCCGATGTACGACCAATGACCTGAACAACAGCCTCTAGGTGTTTTCCTTGTTTGGGCATCCCAGCTATTTGCGCAATGAGTAAATCGCCCTTTGTCCATTGGTTTTTAAAGTGGTCTTTTGGGGCTAATTCATTGTGATTCAGGCATAAAGCGTAGCCTAGGAGCAATAGGAAACAGTGGAAGACAACACCCGCCAGCCACCTGTTTTGGTAGGCACTTTGCCGAAAGCTCAGCCAGGCAATGAGCGGGAGGAAAATCCACAGCAATGCTGAAAGATAGGGCAGGGTTGTACCTACTAGGTTGGCGAGATAAATGCCTAGTACAAAGGGTAACAGCAGGCGTACGAAGGGTACTTCCCGGGCTTGAATCATTCTGTTCTCTAGTATGTTTTGCGGAATTTACTGACTTTTGGATAATTCTCGCAGCCCTGGGTGATAAATTATCACTTTTCGAACCAAGTGTCATAGATCGCCATGATGCCAAAGGCCCAGGCCGTAATGACCGCCAGCTTGCTGAGCCAAAAATTTCGCTCGGGATAAATGTACAGGATAGCCAAAAGGTCAACGATGAGAAGGACTGTAAGCACTATGGTCAATATCCGATGGCGCGACATTTGACTAGGGTAGGCAAACTTCAGGGGTACGAAATGCAAAATGGCAAAGATGAAAACAATAGCCACATGCCCCATTTCAGATATTTGAAAAATAAATACCTGGTAAAAAACCACCATATTCCACAAGACCGGGAATCCGACAAAATGCATATCTTCTGAAACCATTCCCTCTTTGCCATAATATAAGGCCGAGACCAATAAGATGCAAAAGGTACAAATCAGTCGCCAAGCCTCCGGGACCAACTGGGCCTGGTAGAAAAAATAGGCAGGAATGATGGCATAAGTCGCAAAGTCGATGACGTAGTCAATGGTTTTACCATCCACTTTGGGAAGAACTTCCCGAACCCGAAACATGCGGGCAAAGGTACCGTCGATACCGTCGACCAGCAGGCATACCATCAACCAGATCATTGCCGAGCGCCAGTCCGATTGGTTGATGGCCAGTATGGCCATAAAGCCAGCCAGCAGGCCACAGGCTGTGAAAAGGTGTACGCCCCAAGCCAATGTTTTTTGTAAGATAGTCGGTTCTTTTTGCATAGCGATTGATTGCCGTAGGTCAAAGTTGCGGAAAATTGTGGATATTTATCTGCTAATTCAAGTCGCGAATTCATTTGAAGAAACTCTTTCAATCGAATCGTGGCTATGAAATCAACGCTCGTTTTATGACATCGAAAGGAAGATGGGCTAAAATCGGACCGACTGCAGCGGTATTGGTCGGGCTGGCCATCGCAGGGCTTTATTTTAGTTGGACAGGGGCCGATGTATTTTGGCCGGGTTTTGCGAGTATGATGGTCTTCTATGGCCTGATTTTTTACTTGGGTGCGCAGGTCGCTGGCAAGCGCAACGAAGGCACCAGTGAGGACATGATGCTGGCCGGACGTTCGATTCCCTTGTTTATTGCCATTTTTACGATGGGGGCCACCTGGGTCGGCGGGGGCTACATCAACGGTACAGCAGAATATACTGCTTCCACTGGATTGATGTGGGTACAGGCGCCCTGGGCCTATGCTTTGAGCCTGATAATCGGTGGACTGTTTTTCGCCGGAAAAATGCGCCGAGCCCGCTATCATACCATGCTGGACCCCCTGGCCGAGCGATTTGGCAAACGGGTCGCTGCCCTGTTTTTTCTGCCGGCCCTCAGCGGAGAGCTGTTTTGGACTGCCGCCATCCTCACGGCCCTAGGAACCACTTTCGGGACAGTACTCGGCCTAGACACCAATCCGGCGATCCTTCTGTCGGCAGCGATTGCCATTGCTTACACAGCACTCGGTGGCTTGTGGGCGGTCGCTATTACCGATGTCGTCCAAATGATTTTGTTGATGCTGGGTTTGGTACTTGTGCTGCCGTCGGCCTTGGGCGAATTGGGAGGCTTGGAGGAAGTTTGGGCGCAATACAAGCTCAAGCATGGTGCAATGGCTACCTTTTTGCCGAGCAAGGCGGCTTTGGGGGATTACTACTGGAATTGGTGGGATTTTACACTTCTACTGATTTTTGGCGGCATTGGCTGGCAGGTTTACTTTCAGCGGGTGCTGGCGGCGAAAGATGCGAAGACGGCCGTTCGCTTGTCGGTGTTGGCAGGTTTCATTTGCATTGTGGCGGCTGTCCCTGCGGTGTTGATCGGCATGATCGGTGGGGTAGCTGATTGGGCGGCAATGGGACTGCCTGCTCCACCCGATGCAGCATCTACTTTGCCTTATGTCGTTCGCTATCTAACGGAGCCTTGGGTAGCTACGGTTGGACTGGGAGCTGTAGCGGCGGCGGTGATGTCATCGGTTGATTCTTCCATTTTGTCTGCCTCCTCCATGGCCAGTTGGAATGTTTATCGGCCCTTGTTTCGGCCCGATATTTCGTCGGAGGCGCTGGGTAAGTTGCTCCGGCGCTGCATTTGGATCATTGGCATTGCTGCTACCTTGATGGCCCTGCAGATTAAGAGCGTATATGAACTGTGGTTTTTGTGCAGCGATTTTGTGTACTGCTTGCTTTTCCCAGCCTTGGTGTGCGCCCTGTTTGACCCAAAAGCAAATAAATGGGGCGCTTTGGCAGGATTCATAGTTGCATTCATCCTTCGCTTTGGTGGAGGCGACGCCATCCTGGGCATTCCCACCTGGATTCCTTATCCGATGGTTGTGGATGGGGTGGTCTTGTTCCCTTTTCGGACCTTGGCCATGTTGAGTGGCCTGTTGACGATTGTGGTGGTATCGAGGCTGGTCAGAACGCCTGCCGTTGTCTCAAATAAGCCTACAAATTGAGGGGGCTCCTCCTCATTACTTCACCAATTTAAACGTCTTCTGCCCTTCCGCTGTGCGAACATTCAATAGGTAGATGCCTGCGGCAAGATTGGAAAAATCAATCTGATGCCGCCCCGGTTGGACACTTTGCCGATAAAGCGATTGCCCGTTGAGGTTGTACAACTCCAATTGGATGTCTTGCCGAATGGCTTGAGGTTGTTCGATGTTTACCTGCAACCAATCATTAACAGGCGAGGGAAATACATCGATTGTCAAACCATTGAGAACCTCCACCAGGCTGGTTGGTGTATCTTCAATCGTGACGGGGATTTGTATGGTGTCGCACAAGGCCGGGCTGCAGCCTTCTGTTTTGCAAGCGATGAGCTGAACGTTGTAGGTATTGCCACCCCCCGTAAAAGTATGCGTTGGGTTTTCCCGGGTGCTGGTGTTGCCATCCATGAAGTCCCAAACGAGGCTATCTGCATTGATGCTTTGATTGGAAAAACTAATTTCTGCTTCTCCATTTTCATCTGCGACTGGCTGAAAAGGCGTGGAAATAAAAAGTGCCAAAGGCTGCAAACAACGCGTTGTATCGATGAATTGAATACTGGTTACCAATTCGAAACCGCCGATGACCCGAGCCGTTGCAGAAAGAACCGGAACGCCATACTCCAAGTCAAACCATTCGTAGGTGATCGTTTCGTTGACAGGAATGGCAACCCGAGCACTGTCCAGTACGAGGGTATCGGTATTTTGTACGGTTGTTTTCAGCTTCAAGGTATTGTCATAGGCTTTGTAAGGGGTCACCAAACTGCCATAGCCTTCTACAACTGTACTCCGTTTGGTATTGACTGAAATACCGATGTCGCCGGTTGGCCCATCGGTAATACCAACCACAACCCGCCCGTCGGATTCAAAGGTGTTTTGATACGCCAGTGGGAATTGGTAAATGGTATCTATGTTTTCATATACGCTGGTCAGGGGAATGTTGAAGCCACCTTGCTCGAAGGAAAAGCCCACCATGGTATTGGCCAGTGCCGCATTGGATTTGTTGGCCAAGCGGGTGAAATTGCTAATTGGGACATTCGGTATGTTGATGTCGACCTCCCCTTTGATGCCCAAATTGACCAATTCGGCCCATTGGGTATTGCAAAAGAAAATATTATTGCCAGAGGCGAGGCAAGTGAATAGAAAGCCTTGCTGATAGCCGGAACTTCCAGCCGACGTGAATTCTATGGTACTTTGGGTTGTAATGTTCAGGTCTGAGTAGTCCCAGGCGACATCGGCGCCATTGAGGCTAAAATCGGGTGGATTGATGGTGTCGACAATGGCGGTGCTCAGTAGGAAACGCTCTCCGGCTGATGCATAGTCACCAGCTGTGTAGGTTATTTGCGCCTGTAGGTAGCAACAAGTCATCCAAAAAAACAAAAGTAGATAAGTTCTCATATCCGATATTTTATTTTCAGAGCATTTTGCTTGCTCCAATTGCAATTTACGGGATTCCATGGTTAAGAAACAGCCCGCAAATGTTAATTTCTATCCCTGGGGCTTGGAGGCCGTCAGAATGCCATAGTGCCACAGCCCCTGCTCAAGTGCTTCGAATTGGTGAATGGAGCCCACCATATTGGCATGTTGAATGCGGGAGCGCAGTTGTAAAAAGCGTAGGATTTTACTGAACCAGAGCCAGTTGGAAGCGTTCCGATGCAAGTTGCGCAGGGACGTACGGGTGTGCAAGGTGACATTGTCGCAGTGAAAATTTTCAAATCCCGCTTCGCCTGCTTTGCGCCGGTGTTCTGCCTCCGTATCAATGTCTTCAATGGCCCAGCGATTCAGCCAGTTGGCCAGTAAGCGTTCGCCGGCAGCTTCCAATGGGCGCTTTTGACGGATGTACTCTGCAATAATGAGGCGCCCGCCCGGCTTCAATACCCGAAAGGCTTCCTGATAAAATTCCTTCTTTTCCTGTGCATGACAAAGGCTCTCACAGGCCCATACGACATCGAATTGTCCGTCCTGGAAAGGTGTTCGCCGATAGTCGGCTTGGACAAAATCAACCTGACCTTCCAACTCAAGCTTGGCCAATTGCTCCCGGCAATCGTTGATCTGGCTGGCTACGGGGGTGATACCCGTCGCTCGTACAGCCCGATGTTTGGCCAACCAAAAGCAGCTGCCTCCTTTGCCACAGCCAGCATCCAGGACCTGCTCGCCCGCGCGTATGCCCGCCCGCTCTGCCAGCACGCGATTGGTATTCATCAAGGCGTCCTTATGATTGTCGGCCTGTTCGTCGTAGAAGCCAAAGTGTACGGCAGGATGCTCCGAATTGTCCCAGGCTACCCGATAATCGAAGCGGGTATGGTCGTAGTAGTCGATGACATCCTTGAGGGAGTTGTTCTTTTCAGCCATAGCCGGAAGGTACAAAAAATGTTCTACTTGGATGATTTCGCCCCAGCCGGAAAGCTGTCCAGGGGTATTTTGAGTATCTTGTAATGCGATATGAAAACACTACTCGTCACAGGTATATCTGGCTTTTTGGGCTGGCACATCGCCCGGCATCCACAATCCAATTGGAAGTTGTTGGGGACTTTCCATCGCAATCCCAAAGAGTATCCCCAGGTCGATTTGCATTCGTTGGATTTGACGGACGAATCGCGGACCAAGGCTTTGCTGGCAGACTTGTCACCGACGGCCATCCTTCACTTAGCGGCCTGCGCGCAGCCCAATTTTTGCGAGCAGCATCCGGAGGTGGCCCACGCGGTCAATGTGGAGGCGAGTATTCGCTTGGCCAGCTTGGCTGCTCAGCGACAGATTCCTTTCATTTTTACCTCTACCGACTTGGTGTTTGACGGGCGGCAGGCCCCTTATCGGGAGACCGATCCGCTTGAGCCAGTGAATGTTTACGGTCGGCAAAAGGCGGAGGCAGAGCGAGGTGTTTTGGCCATTTATCCCGAGGCAACCATTGCGCGGATGCCTTTAATGTTCAGTCGGCAACGAGCAGTCGCTTCCTTTTTGACCAATTGGCTGGCAGCTCTTGAGCGGGGAGAAAACGTCTATGCCTTTACCGATGAGATACGGACGGCCTTGTCTGGAAAGAAGGCGGCACAGGGTCTGTTTCAACTGCTCGATCATGGGCTGAAGGGCATTTGGCACCTGGGCGGGCGAGAACCTTTGTCCCGCTTTGATTTTATCTGTCAGGAGGCACGAGCGGCCGGTTTGTCGACCGACTTGATTTTACCCAGCCTGCAAAAAGAGGTGCAAATGCCAGCGGCTCGCCCTGCTGATGTCTCGCTCGATAGTCGTAAGGCGCGTGAGGCGTTTGGCTGGGCAGGCTAATTTTCCGATTGGACCAAAATGACTCTGTTGATTTGGCGGTCGCCAATCTGTGCCTGAAAGAAGTACTGACAACCAGGCTTCAACTGAAAGGTTTGCTTGAGGGTCCGGTCCTGTATATTGGAAGGTGTTCCCCATATTTTTCGACCGATGCTGTCAAACAAATTCAGCTGCATTTTTTGGCCCTCGGGATTGAAAACTCGGAGCTGAAGCGGCCCATTGCTTGGGTTGGGAAAAAGATTGATTTCCGATTTGGATTGCTCGAAACTGGCCGTAACAACCGGTGAAAAGCTGAACTGTCCATCCCAGTCGACCTGCTTAAGCCTGTATAAATTATCTCCGGGTTCTGGGGCATCATCCCTAAATTCATAGACATTTGCTTCGGAGGTCGTCCCCTGTCCTTGCTGCCAACCGATGAAATCCCATTCGTGCTGTTCATTCAATCGCTGCACTTCGAACCCCTGATTCCTCTGCTCGGAGCTGGTTTGCCATTGTAGCAAGACGTCCCTTTGCCTGGCTTTGGCCTCGAAGGCTGTCAACTCTACCGGCAAGGCTGCCGTCAAAGCACCCTTGATTAAGATGGAGCCGATGCGGGTTTGGTTGTTAAAGGCTCTGAAATGGACCAGGCGGAAAGTGATCCTTCCGCTGGTATTGATAGTCATGGGAAATGCGCGACTTCTAGCGCCCAGCAGGCAGATGTCGTTTCGGCCGATCCCTTGCATGCTGCTCGAAAACAGGGAATACTGCCAAATTCCGGGTAAATCTTCGGTTTGGTAGAGCCACTGCCCGGCCACCCGGCTGTAGGTGGTATCACTAGCCCTACTGAGCACTTCGATTTCATTGATGTTGATTTCATACCCCTGGGCCACATCCACTATGAATTCCCAATATTGTCCATTGTTCATCGCATCTTCCAAAAACAGGTAGTTCCAACCTGTTGCAGAGAGCCAGGGCGGACAGCTGACAACGGTGATGCCTGGTCCGGCTCCGATGTTAGAGACATGAGAAAGGCCGGGATCGGAATAAGTTGGGCTGATGTTACCCGACGGAAAGGTGATCAGGGTTTGTGCATTGGCAGGAGTGTAGATCGAGCAGGCCAGCAGTCCAAGAAAAAGGACTAGACGGAACGGTTTTGGGAAATTAGCCAGTCGCAGTGCTGTTAATTTCATAATGTTGAATGTTTGTTCGGAATGAGTGTGTTTGTTGTACCACTTTATCCTTCAAATTTGCAAATAAGATGGGTGGGATTCCGGGACAAAAATTGGTGGTTGTTAACTGAGAATAAAGAGGGGAAAGAGTGTATTGGGCAAATACCCAGCTGAAAGACAGATACTTGCAGAGGTGAGGCAGCTATGCGTTGTGTTAGTGGAACGGAACAGTTCTCCAGATATACATTTCTTCCGTTAAGCTAAGGTCGGGCAACCTCATCTTTCAAAAAACGATGATGATAGCGTGTTTAGCCAGGGCTTATACGACCTCTCCACCACAGCTGGAACCTGCGCCGGCAGTACAACCATAGCAATGCTGGTTGAGTACAATCGAACGTTCTTGCAATTGCTTGGCGTCGAAATCGTTGATGTGTTGCACCTTGCTGGCGACCTTCAGGTCGAGCATTTGATTGAAATCGCAATCGTAAATATAGCCATCCCAACTGATGGAAAGCGTATTTCGGCACATGAGGCCCTCCAAGGTACCGGGGTTATATGCTTCGATCAATGCCTGCATGTAGGATGCGTAATTACCACTTTGGATGAGGTAATCCAGGAACCGGGCGATGGGCAAGTTGGTGATGGCAAAGAGGTTGTTGAAAACAATGTTGTATTTGCGTTGGAGCTGGCGTTTGAACTCAGCTTCGAGCGTCATTTGGTCTCCTGGTAGAAAGGCGCCCGATGGATTGAAGACCAGATTGAGTTCCAGGCCGGTTTCTTCCTTTCCATAGCCGACAGCGTTGAGCATCTTCAGGGCCTTGATGGAATCTTCAAAGACCCCATCTCCCCGTTGGCTGTCCGTCCGTCTTTTGCTGAAATAGGGTAGGGAAGAGACCACCTGCACTTTGTGGCGTGCAAAAAAGTTGGGTAGGGAATAGTATTTGGGATTGGCTACGATGATGGTCAAGTTGCAGCGGACCATGATTTTTTTGCCAAGGTGTCGGCAGGCTTCGACGAACCAGCGGAAGTGGGGGTTCATTTCGGGAGCGCCTCCCGTGATGTCTACAGAGTGTATGCTGGGAGTCGCTGCAATGATTTCAAGGCATTTTTCCAGGGTGGCTCGGTCCATATTTTCTTCTCTGCGGTCTGGGCCGGCATCTACGTGGCAATGCGCACAGGTTTGATTGCAAAGCTTGCCAATGTTGATCTGGAATATTTCAATGCCACTTGGCTTCAGTTGTTGGTGGCCAGCCTGGGCAGCTTTATCTGTGAACTTTGGAAATTGGTTGTCGACCAAATCCTTGCCATTGAGTACTTGTAGTTGTACGAATGTATCGGATAATTCACTAGCTCTTGCCTTGAGCGACTTCGATTTCTGTTTGATAGACATATGCTGGGAATTCAAGTTGTGATGCTCCTAAGAGAGAACCATTTTATCCACGGAAGGTTTCCGCCTGCCGTAATTGTACGAAATATTTACATAGACACCTTCTTTACATGCTCCATCATCTGTACCCCATAAACCAAGGTAGTACCTCCGCGAATGGCCGCTGAAACATGTACGGCTTCCATCATCTGCTCTTCATCTGCTCCTTGCTTCAAGCAGTCGTTGGAGTAGGCATCTATGCAATAAGGACATTGGAGTGCATGAGCAACGGCCAGTGCAATCAGCGATTTTTCCCGTTTGGTCAAAGCGCCTTCCTGAAAGACACTGCCGTACCATTCGAAAAACTTTTTACCGTATTCCTCCTGGAATTCAGTGATGTTTCCAAATTTTTTCAGATCAGCAGGGTCGAAATAGTTGTTATCTGTCATAATGAATTAGATTTTACACAATTGTTGAGCATCAGCCCGGAGGCTGGTGTCTAAAGGTCGTAAGGGGAAATTCAAAACGCTAAAGTCTTAAAAAGCGTAAGAAAAGTAAATTTTTTTAATCAATTTGTTCAAACTAGGACAGTTACCGAAAGCAGAGCAGCCGATCGCGACAAACAGTATTTTTTCACTACCTTTGAATGGCTTCAAATTAGTTGCTCTTACCACGTATCGGAAACCATCTCAGATTATGTCTGCAAAAAGTGTTTTGTCTATCTTATTTTTCATCAGCCTCTTGTCTACTTTCTTCGCTTGCCGCACTTCAGAGCCAGAGGTCGACTACAAGCAAATTCCGGCATTTACCGACAAGGGCTTCCATGCAGTCATAGAAATTCCCGCCGGTACCAATCACAAGATTGAGTACAATACCGAGACCGGCACTTTTGACAATGACATGGAGAATGGTCAAATCAGGATTGTCGACTTTCTGCCCTATCCCGGAAATTACGGCTTCATCCCTTCGACTTATATGGACCCTGCCGAAGGTGGCGATGGAGATGCATTGGATGTGTTGGTGCTTTCGGAAAGTGTTCCTACGGGTACCATCCTGGAGGTCAAGCCCATTGCGACCTTATTGCTCCGCGATGGTGGCGAGACCGATACCAAGATTATTGCTGTACCTGTGGATTCGAGCCTACAGATTGTCGATGCGCAACAGTTTGAACCCTTTATGATTCGCTACAACCCAGCTATGAACATCATCCGTGATTGGTTTCTGAGCTATAAAGGGATTGGCCGAATGGAGTTTGTCGGCTGGCACAATGATCAGTATGCGTTGCGGGAAATTCGAAAGTGGGAGGAGGAAGAGTGATTCTGTGATTGTCCTACCCTGAGGCAAAACAATCACAAAATCATCTGAGAAAGCGTACTATCCGTACTGCTTTTCGTAATAGCGCTGGTAATCACCTGATGTGACACTGTCGAGCCAGCCTTCATTGGTAAGGTACCATTCAACTGTCTTTTGCATGCCTTCTTCTGCCGTAACGGTAGGCGCCCAGCCCAGCTCGTTCATAATCTTGGTGGCATCGATGGCGTAGCGGCGGTCGTGTCCAGGGCGGTCCTTGACAAAGGTGATAAGCTCCTTAGAACTGCCTTCCGGGCGGCCCAGTTGCTGGTCGACGATTCGGATGAGCAAGTGGATCAAATCGATGTTCTTCCACTCATTATTGCCGCCAATGTTATAGGTTTCACCATTGTGGCCTTTGTGGTAAACCCTATCGATGGCCTTGGCGTGATCGATGACGTAGAGCCAGTCGCGGGTATACTTGCCATCGCCATAGACCGGCAATGACTTATTGTGCTTAATGTTGTTGATGAAGAGCGGAATGAGCTTTTCCGGGAACTGGTTGGGACCGTAGTTGTTCGAGCAATTCGACAAAACGATCGGCAGTCCATAAGTATGGTGGTAAGCCCTGACCAAGTGGTCGGAGCTGGCTTTGGAGGCCGAGTAAGGCGAGCGGGGATCATAGGCTGTTTCTTCGGTAAACAAGCCGGTTTCTCCCAATGTACCGTACACTTCATCGGTAGAAACGTGGTAAAAGCGCTTTCCCTCATAATTGCCCTTCCAACCATCGCGCGCAGCATTCAGCAAATTCACCGTACCGACGATATTGGTGGTGATAAAGCTCATCGGGTCACTGATCGAACGATCAACATGCGATTCGGCAGCTAGGTGGATGATGCCATCGAAGGAGAAATCCTCAAACAACTTTTGCAAAAAAGCCCCATCTGTGATGTCGCCCTTCACAAAGGTATAATTGGATTTTTCTTCAATATCGGACAGGTTTTCCAAATTGCCAGCATATGTCAGCTTATCCAGATTGACAATGCGGTAGTCTGGGTATTTTTCGACCAGCAAGCGGACAACATGAGAGCCGATAAATCCAGCGCCGCCAGTTACCAAAATGCAATGCTTATTTGCCATGTTAACAGGAATTATATTTTGTTAAGATGAACCTTCCGTTTAACCATTTACGCGTTCACTCACCGGGCTGACCACCTTTTTGAAGTACTCAAAGGTTTTCTTCAAGCCCTCCGAGCGTGGCACCCGTGGTTCCCACTGTAGTACTTCCCTTGCCTTGCTGATGTCCGGCCGACGCTTCTTTGGGTCGTCCTGTGGCAACGGCTTGTAGGTGATGCTGGCTTCTGGATTGCCGACGAGTTCGAGAATTTCTTCTGCAAAATCTTTGATGGTGATTTCTTCTGGATTCCCGATGTTGACCGGATCGGTACAATCGCTCATCAACAAGCGGTAAATACCTTCCACCAAATCGTCGACATAGCAGAAGGAGCGAGTTTGCGAACCATCGCCAAATATGGTCAGTCCTTCGCCGCGAATGGCTTGTGAGAAGAAAGCCGGCAGCACCCGACCGTCGTTGACGCGCATGCGCGGACCATAGGTGTTAAAAATGCGAATGATGCGTGTTTCCAAGCCATGATAAGTATGGTAAGCCATCGTTATGGCCTCCAGGAATCGCTTGGCCTCATCGTATACACCGCGAGGGCCGATGGGGTTCACATTTCCCCAGTAAGATTCGACCTGTGGGTGAATCAGCGGATCACCATACACCTCGGAAGTAGAGGCCACGAGAATGCGCGCCTTCTTTTCTTTGGCCAATCCAAGCAGATTGTGCGTACCCAAGGCACCAACCTTCATGGTCTGAATGGGCATCTGTAGATAGTCGATGGGGCTGGCAGGAGAGGCAAAGTGAAGGATGTAATCCAACTCTCCGGGGACGTGGACGAACTTGGTTACATCGTGGAAGTAAAACTCAAATTCGCTCAATGGAAATAGGTGTTCGATATTTCCAAGGTTGCCAGTTAGGAGGTTGTCCATTCCAATTACGTGAAAGCCTTCCTTGATGAAGCGATCACAAAGATGGGAGCCTAAAAAACCGGCTGCTCCGGTGATGAGTATTCTTTTCATTGCTTGGTCAAAGGTTTGTGAATTTGTGTGTTTTACGTATCCTTTCTGTTCAATGTTCCATCTGTAGAACGATCAATTGCGTGCTGTGCCGTTTTGGAACCTGATTTTTGCACAGAATCGTCTGCAACAGCTTGGTATATGTTTATTACCTTCGCATTTGAGAAGATGACGAGCAGACATTTGGTTGGTTGGCGGCCAAAAGCACGATTTATTCGTTATCCTACTAAATCTCTTTAATTCGATCAAATACAGTGCTTTCTAGCCACACAAAAATAACAAGATTGTGATGAAATCATGGAATAGCCTACTTTTTTTGGCATTTTTCTTCTTCCTGTCCATCATAGACCTACAGGCTCAAGGACGGGTTTACGACAACAAGGGCAGGGTCCTGTTGCCGGTTATATCCATCGGTAACTTTTGGCCAGCCGCTGATATGGAGAAGCGTTTCGGTCGAAATTTCGAGCTGGGATTGGGTCTTGAGATGGTCAGCGAAAAGAATTGGATCATCGGTTTGGACTATCAATTTTATTTTGGCAACACCGTCAAGGAGGATGTCATTTCAAACCTTCGGACCCCAGACGGCCTGGTGATTGGCAACACGCGTTCTTTGGCCTTCGTCGAATTGAGACAAAGGGGCTTTTACGCCGGTGGATATATCGGAAAGCTGATCGGCATTATACCGGACAACCATCGATCGGGCATCCGCATTACAGTAGGGGCGGGCTTACTACAACACAAAATCCGTATTCAGGACGATCCAGATTCATTTGTTCCGGCTTTGGATGATACCTACAAAAAGGGGTATGATCGCCTCACCAATGGTCTGGCTCTTCAACAATTTATTGGCTACCAACACCTCAGCCGCAACCGCCTGATCAATTTCTACCTAGGTTTGGAAATTATTGAGGGCTTCACCCAAAATCGGCGTAGTTTCAATTTTGACGACCGCGCACAGGATACCGCCAAGCGCCTGGATATTCTCTACGGCATAAAGGCCGGCTGGAGCCTTCCATTTTATTTGGGAGAAAAGGGGGAGGAAATCTTTTATTAAGCCCAATTTCTCATCGGTTGTACTTTTTCTCTGCCTTTTGGTATTTTCGCCCTTTCAAGGGTCAAAATGCTTCCATGCTTCTTTATTCGTTTTTCATTCGGCTGTATGGTGGAATAATCTGGTTGGCTGGGTTGTTCAACCGCAAGGCAAACAAGTGGGTGTCTGGGCGTGTAGGACAACTCCCGAAGATTCGTCAGGCACTGGATGCCAACCGGCCGCTCCTGTGGATGCATTGCGCTTCTGCCGGTGAATTTGAACAGGGCCGCCCCCTGCTGGAAAAGCTCAGAGATTCCCATCCACAGTACCAGCTGTTGTTGTCCTTTTTTTCGCCTTCCGGTTATGAGTTACGCAAAAATTATGCACTGGCCGAGCATGTGTGCTACATTCCGTTAGATACCGCTTCGCGTGCCAATGCATTCGTGGATGCCATTCGTCCCAGATTGGTCGTTATGGTCAAGAATGAGTTCTGGCCCCACCACCTACGGGCGGTCCAGCAACGCGCCATTCCGATCATTTTGATCTCCGCCACCTTCCGCAAAGATCAGTGGCTGTTCAAGGGCTACGCAAAGCCCTTTCTCCGCCTGCTAAAAGGCTACCAACACATTTTTGTACAGGACAGCCAATCATTGAGTTTACTAAAAGCTCAAGGAATAGATGCTTGTAGCGTTGTGGGAGATACGCGCATCGACCGGGTGCTGACCATTGCCGCCCAGCAAGACGAGCGTCCTTTAATTGCCGCTTTTGTAGGTCAACAGCCGGTTTTGGTGGCGGGTAGTACCTGGCCGGCAGACGAGGCATTGCTGGCCGACCTATTGGCTGAGTTCCCTAAGTGGAAATTGATCGTTGCACCCCATGAAATCGATGAGGACCATCTGAAGAAATTGGAGCAGTTGTTTAGCTCGAATAGCGTCCGCTACAGCCGCATGACCGAATCATCGACCAGCCGGGTACTCATCGTCGATAACATCGGTATGTTGGCCTCACTTTACCGCTACGGTGATCTGGCGTACGTCGGTGGTGGCTTTGGAAAGGGCATTCACAATTTGTTGGAGCCGACGGCCCACCGCATGGCTGTCATTTTTGGGCCTCGTAACCACAAGTTTCGGGAGGCGTCCTTGCTCATCGGTTGTGGAGGAGGCTTTTCCATAAAAGATGCCACTTCTTTAAAAGCTATTTTCAGGCGCCTACAATCCAAAGAAGACCGTCTTCAAGCCGGAGAAAAGGCTTATCGCCTATTGGCTCAAAATGCAGGGGCCAGCGAAAAAATACATCGTCACTTGCAAAACCTCCTAGATCAGCCATAGGGTCTCAACCTTACCCAGAATTTCAAAATTCAGTGTACATTTACGACCATGCATGATTTGAAGAAATTATTGGACGATGCCGCGAAGCTGCGGATTTTGGTGGTTGGAGATGCCATGCTGGACCGCTATCTCTACGGTCGGGTGGATCGGGTTTCTCCAGAGGCGCCCGTCCCGGTGGTAGACCTCCAAAGGGAAGAGGTTCGCTTAGGCGGTGCGGCCAATGTCGCCCTAAACCTACAGGCATTGGGTGCAAAGCCGTATTTGTGTAGTGTGATTGGCCAGGATGTCATGGGAGCGCAGTTTATGCAGCTGATGCAAAGCCAAGGCATGTATCAATCGGGGATCGTTCAATCTACGGAGCGACAAACAACGGTCAAATCCCGGGTGATTGCTCAATCGCAACATTTGCTGCGCATCGACCGGGAACAGCGAAATCCTCTGAAGGCAGAAGAGGAGGAGGCGCTCCTTCAGACAGTTCGTCGATTAATGGACGAGGCCACCGTAGATTTGCTGATTTTTCAGGATTACAATAAGGGTGTATTGTATAAAAGGCTGATTGAAACCCTTTTGGCCGAGGCACAGACCAGGCACATTAAAACGATTGTTGATCCGAAGTTTGATCATTTCTTTGACTATAAAAAAGTCGATTTGTTCAAACCCAATTTGCGGGAGGTCAGCCAAGCGTTGGGGTGGCAAGTAGCTGCGGAGCCAGACAGCCTTCGGCGGGCCGCTCAATCCCTGCGAGAACGCCTAGGGCAAGAGCAGACCTTGATCACCTTATCTGAAAAAGGGGTATTTGTAGAAAATGAAGCGGAAGCTTTCATCGTCCCGACCCAAGCGCGAAACATTGCCGATGTTTGCGGAGCTGGTGACACGGTGGTCAGCATGGCCGCCCTGGGCCTAGGGCTGGGGCTGAACATACGGACGATTGCCTTGCTATCAAATTTGGCCGGTGGTCAGGTGTGTGAAAAAGTCGGAGTCGTCTCTGTCGACAAAAATAAATTGATTGCCGAGTACCAAATATTTAAAGGGCAGGATGGTACATCACTGCCCTAAGAATGCTATTCGTTTTGTATGACAACGGTCTCTACAATCAGCGGATACGCCGAGTGATGGAGAAGTTGGCAGGACTACGCTGAGACTTGTGCTCTGTGAAATGACCTGCATCTCTGTGGTTCGTTGGTGTTTCAATGGAATTTGCTTTCCAGTTATGCAACCCACCTTTTGCCGTTTTTTGTTCTGTGGCGCTGAGCTGAATAACGAAGCTTTTGATTTTGAGATTTGTAAGTTGTACTTTTTTAGCCATGATGTATCATTTTTTTACAGCGAATCGGGCAGCTGGCCCAATGAAATATCTAAGATGTTTCTCAATTTAAATCGAAGGGACCTACTTACGAGTAAGTAGTACCTAATCTTAACCGCTTACTTCTCAATCTAAAAATAGGATAACAATGTAGATTTTCAAATACAGTTAATTGCTAAAAATCAGCATTCTAAAGCACAGCCTATTGCATCATTTGGTGCTTTAGTCGGTTTTTAGCCTAGTTAATTGGCTTGTCTAAGGGAATTAAACGTCAGGTTTCTGTTTGGTGTATCTACTCGTTTCCCTACTAATTTACGGTAATAATCGCAATTGTACAACGTTTGTATGGGGCCGGACGGCCAATCAATTCAGAAAATTTAGTAAAATGTCATTGAACTGCTTGGACTTTTCAATATTCGGTCCATGGCCTGCTTTGGGGATGAGGTGCAGTTCAGAAGTGGGTAGGTAGGTATTCAGTTCTTGTCCGACCCTAGCCGGAAACAATTCGTCTTCGGCCCCCCAGACCAGTAGTACCGGACAATCGAAGGTATAGGTTCGGTTCAGCAAAACCTCTTTATCAATCAGAACGACATCCAAAAGCGCCTTGAAATCGCGATTGCGCTGTTCGTCCTGAAACAAGTTCTGCTGGATGTCTTTTACAATAAATCTGGGGATTTTCCTGTCTTTGTACAAGGCAATGTTGCCAAGCTTCCGCATCATCTCAATATCTGCCGGGACCATCAGCTCATAGAGGTCTTTGACATCGGCCCTCGCTTTCACATCTTCCAAATCAGCTTCCGTAAAAAACTTGACAGGACTCGAAAAGAGGGTCAGCTTTTGCACTTTGCTTTTGTTGTGCATACCCAACTCTGCAGCAATCAACCCACCATATGAAATGCCCCCCAGCACCATTGAGTCAACATCCAATTTCTCCAATAGGCTTGACATGGCATTCACTTGGTCTTGCGTACCATATCCTCTTTGGCCCTTCGGTTCGGAGCCGTGATAAAGTAGATTTGGTAAAATCAGTCGGTGTGTCTTAGCAAGTGCTTTGGCTTGTTTGTACCAATGTAGGTGAGTAGAAGAGCCAAATCCGTGGAAGAGCACATAAACGGGTTTATCTTCTGCGCCGCTGTCCCAATACGAAAAGGTGTAGTCTTCGGCATCCAAGGTGTGGTATCCCAGTCCCGCCTTTCTCAGTTTCTTCCGGGTGTGCCGTTCGATGAGTTTGAAAGGGCTACAGGAATGGAGCGTCACTAAAAATAGCAGTGCCAGCCCCATTCCTTGTAGTCTCATGTGATTCCCTTTGTTATTTGTTTCTCAATTTTTCCAATTCTTCCTCAATGGCTTTGATGCGCGCCTGGCCATCGGACAGTTTCTTGCGTTCTTTCTCTACGACTGCCGGCGGAGCACCGTCTACAAAGCGGGGGTTGCCCAGCTTTTTCTCTGCCTTTTTAACAAACATCTGCTGGCGACCCAAGTCTTCCTCCAAGCGAGCAATTTCTGCTGCTACGTCGATTTGTTTATTGATCAACAAAAAGTATTTTCCTGTACCAGCCAGGAAGGAAACGCTGTTATCGATCTCCTCCTCGGTAAAAGTCAGCTCGGATAAGTAGGCCATTTTGACGATCATCTCTTTCAAGCCAGCCAATTCGAATAGCTCGCTGGTGCTGCTTGTTTTTTGGATGAATAGCGTCAACGGTTCTTTTTGCTTGATGCCATTTTTGTTGCGGGCATCCCGGATTTTAGCAACAACTTCCATCGCAGTATCGACCTTTGTGATGAGCGCCGCATCAAAAGAGCCTCCACGAGGGTAGGGGCTGATGATGCAATCGTCTCCTGCTTGGCGATCTTGCAGCTGATGCCAGATTTCCTCTGTAACGAAGGGCATGAAAGGATGCAAAAGGCTCATCAGCTTTTCAAATAGCTCCAAAGTCCGTTGATAAGTGGCTTCGTCTATGGCCTCGCCATAAGGTGGCTTGATCATTTCCAAATACCAGGAGCAGAAATCCCCCCAGATAAAAGTATACAGATTCATCAAAGCCTCCGACAGGCGGAAGGTTTCGAACTGCTCTTGTATCTTAATGGCCGTTTGTTCCAGCTTGTGCTCAAACCATTGAATGGCTAGGGCATTGATGAGCGCCGTTTCTTTGTCTATCGCTTGCTCTTTACGCGGCAGTCCCTTGATGAGTCGCAGGGCATTCCACATTTTGTTGCAGAAATTTTGCCCTTGCTCACAGAGCTTACTTTCGTTGAGAACCTTCTTGGTCTTGGGATCGATGGGCGCATCGAAAACGATGTCATTGCCAGCTGCTGCGCTAGACAACATGCCAAAGCGAACGCCATCGGCACCATAGCGGTCCATCAACTGGATAGCATCCGGCGAATTGCCCAAGGATTTACTCATTTTACGGCGTTTTTCATCCCTTACCATGCCCGTAAAGTATACGGCCTTGAAGGGCATAATCCCCTTTTTGGCAGCCGTTTCTGGTCCCAATAGCTCACCACTCCACTCATAGCCTGCCATAACCATCCGGGCTACCCAGAAAAAGATGATGTCCCAAGCTGTTACCAGGACATTGGTGGGGTAGTAGTAGCGCAGCTCTTCTGGCGATTCAAAACCGTTGAAAACAGAAATGGGCCACAACCAGGAAGAAAACCAGGTATCGACAACATCTTCATCTTGTTTCAATTCGCTCAGGGGCAAATCAGCGATGCCGCTTTTTTGGCGAGCCATCTCCAATGCTTCCTCAGCCGTTTCGGCAACAAAGGTATCTTCTCCGTAGTACCAGGCGGGAATGCGATGCCCCCACCAGAGTTGGCGCGAGATGCACCAGTCGCGGATATTGTCTTCGTTGAGCCAGTTGTGGTACATATTCCAGAAGTGCTCCGGAAAAAACTGAACTTCTTTGCTGCTAACGGCATCCAGGGCAGTTTTGGCAAAGTCTTTCATGTCTAGGAACCACTGCAAGGTTAGGCGCGGCTCAACCACTGCATCGGTGCGCTCGGAACGTCCAACCGTATTGCGATAGTCCTCGATCTTGACGATGTGGCCAGCCTTCTCCAGGTCCTTGGCAACGAGCTTTCGAACGGCAAAGCGATCCTGGCCGATGTACAATTGGGCAGCCTCGCTCATCGTGCCATCGTCGTTGAATACGTCGACGATTTCCAGCTGGTGGCGTTCCCCGATTTCATGATCATTCATATCGTGGGCCGGCGTTACCTTAAGGGCGCCCGTTCCAAACTCCATTTCAACATAGCCATCCGATATAATTGGAATGACTCTTCCGATTAAAGGAACAATGGCCTTACGCCCCTGTAGGTGGGTGTAGCGTTCGTCCTTGGGATTGATGGCAATGGCCGTATCCCCCATGATGGTTTCGGGGCGGGTGGTTGCAATGGTGATCCACTCATCCTCCGTCCCTTCGATGCGATAGCGAACGTGAAAGAGTCGAGAGTTTTCTTCTTTGTAGATAACCTCTTCGTTGGACAAAACCGTCTTGGCCTCGGGGTCCCAGTTGGTCATTCGCTTGCCGCGATAGATTTTGCCTTTTTTATGTAGATCGACAAAGACCTTCATAACGGCTTTTGACAAACCGGGGTCCATGGTGAAGCTGGTCCGGTCCCAATCGCAGGAAGCACCCAATTGTTTGAGCTGGTCCAGTATTTTTCCACCAAATTCTTCCTTCCAAGCCCAGGCGTGCTTCAGGAATTCGTCGCGGCCGATGTCTGACTTTTTGATGCCTTGCTCGCGTAAGCGCTTTACAACCTTTGCTTCCGTGGCGATGGAGGCATGGTCGGTTCCCGGAACCCAACAAGCATTTTTGCCTTCCTGACGCGCTTTGCGAATAAGGATGTCCTGAATCGTATTGTTCAGCATATGCCCCATGTGGAGGACTCCTGTTACATTTGGTGGCGGTATGACGATCGAATAAGCCTCTCTTTCATCTGGCTTTGAAGCGAAATACTGCTGATCCATCCAGTGCTGGTACCATTTGTTTTCCAGCTCGGTGGGGTTGTAACGGGTAGATTGGGCGGTGCTTGACTCGGACATTTTGATCTGGTGGTTTAGTGGTCTGGTGATTTTGTGGTTTAATGATCTAGTGATCTAGTGATCTGGTGATCTTTGATTGTATGGGTATACAGTAGATCGTACTATTAAGTTCCGTTTATTAGACTTTAACCTTGGCGGGTTCAAATATCTGGCAATCTACTTGGTTGCGATAGATGTCTTCCATGGTTTCCCGCTTGCGGATCAGATAGTCTTTGCCTTCGTGTATGAGGACTTCTGCCGGTCGATAGCGCGAGTTGTAATTGGATGCCATGGTGAAGCAGTAAGCTCCTGCATTGTGGAAGGCCAGAATGTCTCCTTCGTTAATTTCCTGAATCCGACGGTTGATGCCAAAGGTATCTGTCTCGCAGATGTATCCAACAACGGTATAGATGCGGGCCTTGGCGGTGGGCTTGGAAATGTTTTCGATGCGGTGATAGGCGTCGTAAAACATCGGTCGGATCAAGTGGTTGAGGCCAGAATCGATGCCAGCGAAAACGGTGGAGGTTGTTTGTTTGACTACGTTGACTTTAGAGAAGAAGTAACCAGCCTCGCTGACCAGGAACTTACCGGGTTCAAACATCAGGGTGAGGTCCCGGCCATAGGCATTGCAAAACTCCTTGAAGCGGACCGAAAGCTTTTGGCCCAAATCTTCTATATCGGTTGAAATATCGTTGGGTTTGTAAGGCACCTTGAATCCACTGCCAAAGTCGATGTATTGGAGGTCTTTGAATGCTTCGGCTACATTAAACAGGATTTCAGAGCCTCTTAAAAATACGTCGGCATCTAGGATGTCCGATCCGGTGTGCATATGGATACCGATTACCTTTAAGCCCGTTGCTTCCAATACCCGGTGTACCAATGGCATCTGATGTATGGAAATACCAAATTTGGAATCGATATGGCCCGTTGAAATCTTATAGCTACCACCCGCTAAAATATGTGGATTGATGCGGATACAAACCGGCACCTCGGGATACAATTGACCGAATTGTTCCAAAATGGAGATGTTGTCAATATTGATTAAGACGCCGTGCTGAACCGCCTCCCCGATCTCTTCGATGGATACGCAGTTGGGGGTATAGATGATATTTTGCGGATCAAAGCCTGCATGAAGCCCCAATTCTACCTCTTGTACCGATACCGTATCCAGCCCTGCTCCCAGCGATTGGAAAAAGCGCAGAATACTGACATTTGTGAGTGCCTTACAGGCATAATTGATTCGCAAAGAGGGGATGTCGAAAGCATTTTTCATGCGATCGTATTGCCGTTTCATAATGGCACTGTCGTAGACATAGAGTGGGCAATTGTATTTTTGGCAAACATCCAGCACCGGAACTTGGCCGGAAAAGTAATATTGGTCGTTCTGTAAAATCATGGCGTTTTGGCAATATAATGTCTATGAAGAACCGCAAAGATATTAAGACCTTCTTTAAAATGCAGTATAAGGGGGCAAAGTATCCGATCTACAAGACTTCACGGGACCCAAATCGCTTAACTTTTCTCAAATCTGGGGACCAACACACCAATTTCAGGTCCGATTGCATCTCTGTAATTAGTACTTTTGGGATTTGGCGTTATTATTGGAAAAATAATATCTTGATCGAAAACTACCTTGGGTGTCAGAAAAAGAACTCATAGAAGCTTGTAAAAAAGGAGAGCGCAGAGCGCAGCAAATGCTGTACGATCGCTACTCTCCAAAGATGTTCGGTCTCTGCCGCCGCTATGTTCGCAAGCGCGAGGATGCAGAAGATGTGCTGATCGATGGCTTTTATAAAGTGCTGACCAATATTGGACAGTTTCAAGGAAATGGTAGTTTTGAGGGCTGGATTCGGCGCATCATGGTCAATGAAGCATTGATGTTTTTGCGCAAAAAGCAGCCTTTCCAGTGGATGGATGAATTGCAGCCCAATATGGATGTCCAGTATCAGGCCAGTGTAGAAGATGATTTGGCGGCGCAAGACATTCTCAATCTGCTCGATCAATTGCCGGCCGGTTATCGGACCATTTTCAACCTCTATGTGATTGAGGGGTTTAAGCATCGCGAGATTGCCGAAACGTTGGGCATCAGCATCAACACCTCGAAATCGCAATTGATCCTGGCCAAAAAGCGTTTGAAAACAATGGTCATCAAAAATGAGGGTGGAAGAGTCCAGAGTGAATGAGGCCCATATAAGCAAGCGCCAACAAATGCTCAAGAGAACTGATTTTTAACATAAACTACCGATTACAATGAGAAACGCTTTACTTTTTAGCTTTCTACTGATGTCTTTATGGATGACTTCCTGCACAGGGGATGCATCTTCTTCTGAGGAAACAACCATTAAAAAGGCCAGCGAGCTCATCGCAAGCCAACAAGTGGACGACAAGACGCAACTGAGCAACGAAACGGGTGTTCCCGTGCCGCAGTGGGTGGCAGATGTTCTGAAGAGAGACCCTGAAAAAACAAGGGTGATCCGCTGTGTATACGAAGGAACCAATTTGTACCTGATCAACACCTGCATTACTTGCGGCCAATACGAGCAAGTGACCGAGGTGTTCAACGAAAAGAAAGAACTGATTTGCTACATCGGCGGTCCGGAGAGTAAGATTACTTGCGATGATGCAGGTTTTGGTTCTCCCGGCAAGCGCGACTGTGAGCCCATTTTCTTGGAAGGAATGTAGCCGGAGAAAATTATAGTTTGATCCAAAATTAATGTCATGGATTTAAAGGATGAGTTATCCGAATTGTTTCGGAACAACGAGCACAAGCTAGACGAAACCCCTTCGCCGCAAACTTGGCAGCGCCTCGAACGCCGTCTCGATGCCCGTCGGGCTAAAAGTCGCCAGCCCATCTTCCGAATGTATCGATTGGCCGCCGCCGTCGCAGCGCTGGTCGTCCTGGTGACCGCCATCGCCCTTTGGCTACCCAGCCTCAATGCAAAAAAGCAGGAGTTGGCCGCCAATGCTATGACGCCACAATCCTGGGAGTTTCTACATTCCGACAGCAATGAAGATGAGGTCATGTACCAAATCGTGCAGGTGTCCTACCAACAACACCGCCAATTGGACGACCCCATTGCGGAAGGCGCTCCGACAAAACGACTCAACTTGCAACCTGCCGTTTCCGAGAAACTCAACCACACCCGGATTGGCAATCGCTCCGAAATCAGAGGCAATAGACTGGACAAACCATCTAAAGAGTCCTCCGATTCCTTGATAGAAAAGAGCATGTAGCGACTCTGACAAATAAAAAAGCAGGCTGTGGAAAAATCCCGCAGCCTGCTTTTTTTTGCCAAATTTTACCTTACTTCAGCAGTGTCACACTTCCCTTGAATGCTTTCGTATTGCCATCCTTGAACTCCACGACTGTGTAGTAAACGTATACGCCTGGATTCATTTGCTCTCCCTTGTAAGAGCCATCCCAACCGTACTGTGGATCATTCGGCAAAAAGTCTTGGACCTGGTACAACTGGCTACCCCAACGAGAGTAAATGCGCAGTTCCCGAATCTTGGTGACCGACTCATCGCTGAAAATGGTGAAACGGTCATTGGTGCCATTGTTGTCCGGACTAAACGCATTCGGAATGTAAACCCGGAAGTCGTTCTTCACAACGACATTGATTTCATCTTCTGCAATACAATCGTTTTCATCGATCACTGTCAGCTTGTACAGAGTCGTCTGCAAGGGTACAACCAATGGATTTGGACAATTGTCGCATTCCATATCGTCCATCGGCGTCCATTCGTAGGTCAGGTTGCCCCGGCCGTTGGTATTGCTGTAAAGAATAACCTCATTGCCCAAGGTAATCAGGGTGTCTTTTGGCAAACTCACAATCAGTAAAGGTGGCTGGTCGATGACGAAGCGTTCTTCATACAAACAACCATTTTCATCTTGGATGATGGCATTGTAAGAACCTGCTTCCAAACCGGTGAAACTACTCTGCTGACTGAAGTTGGAACCATCCAGGCTGAAAGTCCAGGCCGGTTCAGGGTCCACAAAGGTGACAATCCCGTCGCCATATCCAAAGCAGCTGATGTCTTGTATTTCCGTTGCCAGCTCGATGTCAAAGTTGCCGACATTGGTCTGCTCAATCACTTGGCAGCCAAAATCGTCTGTGATGGTTAAGACATAAGTTCCGCTGGATAGCTCCGATAGATTGGCTTCTGTCTGACCATTGGACCATAGGTAGCTGTATGTTGGTTGGCCTCCATCGACCGTCGCAATGGCAGTTCCGCTGTCTTCATTTAGGCAAGTATTTGTAGATTCGATGGCTACTTCCAGCTCTGGTAGCACTTCCAAGCGAATGATATGCGTAGAGTCGCAACCATCCGAGCTTGTCAAAATGGTTGGATAATCTCCTGTTTGTGTATAAACATTGCCAAAGGCCAACAGGGAGTCTCCAAAGCAAAGGGTTACAAACTCTTCTGAATTGGAAAGTGGAATAACATCTGAAACAAATACCGTCACGACCGAATCGCAACCATTGCCTGCCGTCAAAGTAAAGTCAGTAACAGAGAAGGGTTCCAGGCTGACACCGTTGTAGGCGGTTGCCTGACCTTCACAGGTTTGCAATTGCAAGGAAGAACTAAAGGTTTCCAATTCTTCCACTGTAACCATCACGACGGAATCACAACCATTGGCAGCCGTCAAGGTGAAAGGGGTTTGGGAGCCAGGCTGTAGATTTTGTCCGGCATAACTGGCTGTAGTACCGGTACATGCCTGCAGTACTTCATCACTGCTGAAAGTAGGCAAGTTTTCCACAAAAACAGTAACCACCGAATCGCAGCCATTATCGGCCGTGAAGTTAAACAGTGTGATGGAGCCTGGTGTCAAAGACGACCCATTATAGTCAACCGTCGTACCATTGCAAGCTTGCAGCTGCAAGTCGGAGCTGAAAACATCCAATTCCTGTACATTGACAGTGACCACTGAATCACAACCGTTGGCCGCAGTGTATCTGAAAGGAGTAGAGCTACTGGGCAACAGCGTCTGGCCATCAAAAGTAACACTTGTTCCGCTACAGGCCGTCAGGTTGATGTCGTTGGCGAAAACTGGCAGTTCTTCAACGGCTACATTGACCATGGAGTCACAGCCATTGCTGGCAATGAAATCGAAGCTTTGGTTACTACCCGGTAGGAGCGTTGTTCCATTGTAGTCGATACTGCTGCCATTACAAGCTTGAAGATCGACATCTACAATGAAGTTATCCAACTCCTCGACAACGACAGTGACCACCGAGTCGCAACCATTGGAAGCCAGTAGGGTAAAGGGCGTTGTAGAGCCTGCAGGAAGGTCTTGGCCTCTGTAGCTGGCGCTGCTACCACTGCACGCTGCCAAATCCAGGGTGGACCTGAAAGTCGTAACCTCCTCCACCTGGACCACTATAATGGAGTCACAACCACTGACTGTCGTAAAAGGAAAGGTTGTAATGGTATTGGGGTCCAAGGGTTGGCCATTGAAAATCGCTGGACTGCCTTGGCAAGTTTGTAAGGTGATGTTTTCATTGAATACAGAGAGTTCCTCTACCACGACAGTTACTACAGAGTCACAACCGTTGGCTGCTATCAAGGTAAATTCTGTTGTGGTGGCTGGTAACAAATCCTGCCCGTTGTAAGAAACCGTGGTACCGCTACAGGTAGCAAAGTCCAAGCTAGAACTGAACACTTCCAATTCTTCGATGGTGACTGTCACGATGGAATCACAGCCATTGGAAGCCACAAAGTTGAATGTTGTTACCGAACCTGGCTCCAAGGAAGAACCATTGTAGTCGACATTATTACCAGTACAGCTTTGAAAATCAAGCGATTCTGTAATTACTGCTACTTCATCAACTGTAACTGTCACGATGGAATCACAACCATTGCTGGCCACAAAACTAAAATCTGTGACGGAATTTGGTGTTAAGGATGTTCCATTGTAATCAACGGTCGAACCCGGACAAGCCCGTAGGCGTACATCTTCTGTGAATACGGCCAATGGGTTTACCGTAACCGTGACGATGGAATCACAACCATCGATGGATGTAAACTGAAATGGTGTAACCGTGTTGGGGCTTAAATCTTGTCCATTATAGGCAATCGTCGAACCCGGGCAGGTCACCAAGGTCAAACTGCTGGCCAAACTCGATGGGTCTGGTGCGAAAACCGTAACGGTGACAACCGAGTCGCAACCATTTTGAGCAAGTAGCGTCACAGGTGTCACCGAATTAGCAGGCAGACTTGTGCCGTTGTAATCGATGTCAGCTCCACTACAACTAATCAGCCGTAGGTCGGATGCAAAAACAGGAAGCTCCGCCACATTGACCGTGACAACCGAGTCGCAACCATTGGTGGCAGATAAGGTGAAATCCGTACTGGAATTTGGTAGCAGGGTCTGCCCATTGTAGGAAGTCGTTGTACCAGCGCATATCTCCAAATCCAGGCTGGATGTGAAGGTGCTGATTTCTTCCACAAATACCGTGACGATGGAATCACAACCGGTAGAGGCCGTGAAGGTAAAGTCGGTTGTACTATTGGGTTGAAGCGGTTGGCCATTGTAGCTGGCTGGGATATTTGGACATGTTTGTAGGGTCAAATTGGACATTAAAATATTGACCTCATCAACCGATACCGTGACGACGGAATCACAACCATTAGCAGCCGTGAGGGTAAAGTCCGTTACGGTATTGGGATTCAGGTCTTGCCCATTGTAGGAAGTTGTGCTGCCTGTACAAGCTTCCAAGGTCAAATCGGAGCTAAAGGTCGCAAGCTCCGCCACTTGAACGGTAACGACAGAATCACAGCCATTGCGAGCCAAAAAGGTAAAGTCCGTACTGCTATTGGGGCTTAGGTCTTGCCCATTGTAGGAGACGGTACTACCCGTGCAAGCTTCCAAAGCTACAGTTGAAGTAAAGCTGGCCAACTCATCCACAATTACCGTGACAATGGAATCACAGCCATTAGCAGCTGTCAGTACGAAGTCTGTGGAGGAATTGGGTAGAAGTGTTTGACCCCGGTAAGAGGCGGTCGTGTTGGGGCATATTTCCAGATTCAAATCTGAACTAAACGTTGGTGACTCAGCCACCATGACCGTGACGATGGAATCACAGCCGTTTCTAGCAACGAAAGTAAAATCTGTTGAAGTGTTGGGTGCCAGCGCCTGCCCATCGTAGTCAATGGTGGTGCCAGGACAGGTTTCCAGACTCAAATCTGCTCGGATAGTGGCCACCTCATCGACGGAGACAGTAACGACCGAATCACAACCATTAGCAGCTGTGAGTGTAAAATCGGTTGTGGTATTGGGCTGTAGGCTTTGACCATTGTAGGAAGTCGTACTACCCTGGCAAGCCTGCAGGGTCAGATTGGATGCAAAGGTTGGAGACTCCGCTACCCGGACGGTGACTACGGAGTCGCACCCACTGACGGCCGTTAGGGTAAAATCCGTTGTGGTATTGGGGCCTAGGAGCTGTCCATTGTAGTCGACAGTCGTACCTGGACAAGTTTCCAGGTCTAAATTGGACCGAAGGGTGGCAATTTCATCTACTACGACCGTCACGACGGAATCACAACCATTGGCAGCTGTAAGGGTAAAATCGGTTGTAGTGTTTGGATTGAGGGTTTGGCCGTTGTAAGAGGTGGTACTACCCTGGCAAGCCTCTAGCATCAAGTTGGATGCAAAAGTCGGAGACTCTGCTACTCGGACAGTGACTACTGAATCGCAGCCGCTGGCCGCTGTGAGTGTAAAATCGGTGGTGGTATTGGGAGACAGTGCTTGTCCATTGTAGGCGATGGTAGCGCCTGGGCAGGCTTCCAAGTCCAAATCCGAAGTCAGGGTGGCAATCTCATCCACCGTGACTGTTACAACAGAATCACAGCCGTTGCGGGCGGCGAAGGTGAAGTCGGTCGTGGAATTGGGCGTTAGGTCCTGGCCGTTGTAAGCAACTGTTCCATTGTCGCAAGCCTCCAGTCTGAGGTTGGAGCTAAAAGTAGGCGATTCAGCCACGATAACAGTTACGATGGAATCACAGCCATTGACAGCCAGGAAGGAAAAATCAGTTCTGGAATTTGGCCCCAGGTCCTGACCTTCATAGGCGACGGTTGTACCCGGACAAGTTTCCAGATTGAGATCGGACGTAAAAGTCGCTACCTCTTCTACTGTTACATTGATGGTGGAATCACAGCCATTGTCAGCTGTAAATGTAAAGGTAGTGGTTGTATTGGGCATCAAGGGCTGACCGTCGTAAACGACTGAACTACCACGGCACGCTTGCAAGGTCAGGTCTTCATCAAAAGTTGGCCTGGCCTCAACAACAACGCTGACGATGGAGTCGCAACCGACGCTACTGACAAAGGTGAAGTCTCTGGAAGTACCAATTGGCAGCGACTCGCCGTTATAGTCGACGGTCGAACCTGGGCAAGCATCCAGCGTCAAATCTTCTTCGATGACATCCTGAACAGTTACAACGACATCGGCCATATCATCACCACAATCATTGGTAGCCACCAAGGTATAAGTCGTAGTGGCAGCAGGTGTAACACTCAGGGTACTATCTGTGCTGCCGTTGGGCATCCACAAGTAAGAATTGGCATTGGTAACGGTCGATATTAGGTCGACATTGTCGCCAGGACAGATGCTCAAGTCGTCGTTGATGGAGGTAATATTGGGTAGAGAGTCCACAAAGACGGTGAATTCTGCCGAGTCCAAACCGCAGAAGTTGCCGGCATAGACCGTATAACTAGTCGTGGTTGTCGGGCTAACGCTGTTGGTATTGACACTGCTACCGCCATCCGACCAGTAGATGATTTCTTCCTGTTCGATGAATGCTTCCAATGTGACTTCCTGACCTGGACATACCCTGGCAAGATCGTTCAGGGCGGTTGCGAAAGGGTAGGGGTTGACATCCACTGTAAAGGAAACCTGCGTTACGCCACAATTATTGGTTCCGATAGCAGTATAAACGGTTGGGATATCTGGGCTCACCTGGATGACTGGACCGTTGCCGAGTGATGGACTCCATTGGATGTCATCAACAAATTGTGGAAAAACTTCCAGATTGACGGTATCTCCTTCGCAGATGATGGTCTCGTCGAACAAGCCGTCCATCTGAGGCAGTGGGTCGATAAATACGGTGACAGCCGCATCGACAGGGCCACACTCATTTAAAGCCGTAACGGTGTAGGTGGTTGTCATGGAAGGCATCACGAAAATGGTTGGAGAAACTTCGCCTGTAGACCAAACAATGCTGGAAGCACCTTGTGCATCTACTGCCAGAGCTACGCCTTCGCCCTCACAGATGGACTGATCGCCTTGTAGCAGCGACAGTGTTGGGAGTGGGCAAGGGAAAACGCCGCTATAAGTACAGCGATTGATTTCCTGGCCTCCTCCGGACCAACTGGTTGGGCGGCCACTTACCACCAAGGTGAAAGTGAAAAACTGCGTGGGATCGGTATCCAAAACGAAAAATGGACCTGCGCCAGGCGTTCCCCAGTTGACGTTGTTACCAGCGACGACCGCTGGAAGGGTCGTTCCGTTGGCGCTGGTAAAGCTGGGTGGTGCCACGCTCACAACAGGAGCATCGGTACCAAAAAAGAATCCTTGCGTACCACCCCACAGGCCACCGACCCAATCTTGCCCGGCAATACTGACTGTAACGGTGATGGTATAAGTCCCATCGCCATTATCCACTAGACCATCAATGGTAAAACCAGAGCCATCGCAGGCAGTTGATTCAAAAGAAAGTAATAGGCCGATGCAGAGTGGCAACAGCCAAAGGCTTGTTTTTTTTAACAATTTTGGGAAGTAAAAAGAGGGCATGAGCGTTTGTTTAAGGTTTTAGCGATGGTTTTATCTGAGTTAAAAGCACATTAGTACAGGACGAGCATTTGACTCATCTGTGTAGATTTTGAGGATATGTTACAAATGTATATTCCAGCTGGAAGGGCTGAAGTATCAATGTGCAATGGGATATTTGTAGGATGGGGAAAATGCTGAGAAAGGGCTTTTCTTCCGTAGGAGTCTATCAAATATAATGTAATCTCTTCATTAATGAGCGATTTTATATCAACTTTTATGTAATCGCTCGATGGATTAGGGGAAATGGCGAACTGAGGTGCTGCCCATTCTACTTGTTGGACGGCCGTACGCAGTGGAGCATCCAATATATTGAGACCACCTCTTTCATTGCCCACAAGGATTTCTGCCTGGCCATCTCCGTCGATGTCTTCCATACAAATGGTCGAGGAGGAGCCAGCATCGACCTCGCCGTAAAAACTATTTCTCAAGATCATAGGATCGTCGCCATCGGTCCGGAAGTTCGGATAATAGTGCAGTCTTCCATTGCGGATTCCTACCAACATGCTCAAGCCCGTTTCAGAATCGGATGGATAAACATAGGGGCAACTTTCGATGTTGAACTGATTCTCGTACAATCCCGTCAATGGCTTCGCCGCTGCTTCAAAATCAAGATCGCTCAGGGTCGAGCGGTTGATGAGCGTCGTAATAGGGCCTCTGGAAGAACCGACAATGAGGTCTTTTTGCCGATCACCATCTAGGTCGACCAATTGTGGGCGAGCATAAAAACTAACCTTGAAGCCTTCAAAAGAATTGGGTCTGAACTGAAAGACAGGTTCCCGATTGGAGGCACTGATGTTTTCAAAGTATTCCAGATTGCCCAAATACGTACCGATGATGAGGTCTACATCTCCATCGCCGTTGACGTCCCCAAAGGTTGGATGAATGGCCTTTAGGTTGTACTGTCCCAAATTGCCGTAGTCGCTGTCAACCAACTGGAAGGCTGGTTCGGTGACCGTACCGATGTTTTCGTAGAGGTTCAATCGCGACACATAGGTGTAAAACGGATCACCATAATTACCAGCTACCACAATGTCCTTCAGTCCATCGCGATTGTAGTCCAATGTCGCAATGCTGGAACGAAAGCCTTGGTCCAGCATTTGATCGACTAGGAAATCTTCTTGCTGCAGCTCGAACGCAGGCTGTGCTGCTGTGCCTGTATTGAGGTAGTAGAGAAATCGATCGGCAGTGGAACCGGTCAAAACCTCTGCGATTCTATTGGAAGCAACGCACAAATCCGGCAGGCGGTCTTGATTGACATCGGTCCAGAATGCTGCTGGGAAAAAAGGTAGTTCTTCGACATCATCCAACAGATAGGTTCTATCATTTTCAAACACCCGTTCGTTTTCCTGGAGCAACAACGAGAATTTAGTGTCTGTCAGGGTGCTGTACAACATATCTTTGTCGCTGTCTCCATCACTGTCGATGGCCAGTAGCAACGAACCCAGGCAACCTGTACTGCGAGGAGAGGAACCACCAGAGCGAACACTGTCTTGACAGGCATTGAGTATCAGTTCATCTAGGTCGTAGCCCAGGTTGCCCCAGCAGTTATTGTACAATTTAAATTGGAGGCTGTCCAATCCATGGCCATTTTCTATCGACTGATTTTCATAGTAAGAAATGTGGTTGCCGGAGGAAGGAAACAGCAGTAGATCAAGATCGCCATCGCCGTTCATGTCGCTGAAAGAAGGAATGTCGAAATTATGACTCTCAATAAAGGTGGTAAAAGACGGATCGTCTACCGTATAATAAAAAGATTCAAACGTTTGCTGACCATTTTTGATGGCACCTTTATATACCAACACCTCAGCCAGGGCGCCCTGTCGAGTAACACTTGTGAAAATATCCCGAATGCCATCCTGATCAAAATCTAGGAAGAGCGCAAAATTGGTCATGTTTGGAAAGAGAGATTCGTATTGAGGTGCATAGACGAATTTACCGAACTCATCCCGCAAAAAAGGCAAGATTTTATTTCCAATCCGGTCGAAAACAATCAAATCATCCGTACCGTCCATGTCGAGGTCGTAATCGCTGGGTTGTGGCATGGCCAATCCGCCAGTAAGGGGCATTTCCAGTGTTTGTCCGGAGGATAATTGGAAAGGGATGTCTGTACGTAATTGATAAGAGTTGGCCTGTGCCAGGCACATTACAGGAAAAGCAATGAGTAAACTCAAATAGAGTACCTGGAACAGCGGGCTGTTCCTTTTTTTGGGCAGTATTAGTATTTCCATTTCTCTCTCATTAAAATGGTTGATGAAGCACCATGTTGGAAAACTGTTTTACATCCAGTGGGAAACAGTTCCACAACAAGCTCCATCAAATAATTTAGCTGCAGCTGTAATCCCATCTGTTGTTTTTGAGAAAGCATAGTCCATTTGGCTACTGTAAGCGCCATTGTTTTCTCGCAAAGGAATCACAAAACTGTTTAAAAAATTATCTGTATGCCTATAGCAAATGATTGACTGCTGATAATTCCTTTTTTCTATCTGATTGACCTGACAGATAAGCAGCTTTCCATCTAATTTTTGAACAGCCTTTACAACTTACACTATTTATGGTGTGAAGATAGAAAGAAAAAAAGAAATACCGGCTACTACATAATTGACAAGTATTACTTAAGTTTTTGATTTGTCGGGCAAAAGTAAATTTTGTTCCATTTTGGTATTTTAACAAAATACCGCCGAGCTTAGATGTGCTGTTTTACTTAAAAGGATGGCGAGGTTGCCAATCGGTGTCCGGTCGAAGATAATCGAGTAAGGGTTGTAAAAAGCGATTGGAGAAGGAGTTGCGGTGGCGCAAATAGCAATGCATCTCATGGGCTACTGCACCAACCGAGCTTTTGATTTCTAGTGCAGTCCGTGCAAAAATAACGCGATCGGCATTTCGATCGATGCCAGCCTGAACCAGGTCGTATAAAATATTGAGGTATATCTGATGAGAACGGTTGAAAGAACGCTCGAAGCCTAGAAAATGTGCTTCCAGCTCGTTGCCAGTCATCAAGGTAGTATAAAAAGCAATCAGCTTTTCGTCTTGAAAATAGCCATATATCTTAAACAGCTCTGGCAATTCCTTTTTGAGTGCGTAAAGATAGTTTTTGTTGAGATTAACAACATTGAAACCAGAGTGACCTGCCACGGCCGTGTAGAGATCATACATTCTTGGAAGGAGCTTTTCTACTTCTTCCAGTTGCAGCTCTCGGCATTGGATGTCTTTGAGTTTTTTTCTGGCTCGTCGTGTCCGAACCCTATATTTCGAAGAGAGGTCAGCTAGGTAGTGGTCGAATTCCTGCCAATGCGCCGGTATGTCTAGAATCATATTGGGCTGTATGGTGAATTCGTTGTAAGAGTTGTCTTTGAGCTGGCTGGAAGAGCGCAAATTATCCGCGTAAAACTCTTTGTACAGTACGACCGAAATGGGAAGTGATTTCCCCTGAAGTTGCTTTTGTAATTTTTGCAGAGACTGATCGACCAGCAGGATCATTTGCGCACGGTCGATCTTATCGGGCTTGAAGTAAAAGCCGTGCTCACCTGTAAAGAGCAGGTTACCACAGACCAACGTGTTGAACTCAAATCGGCTGGCGACGAATCCACGGATGTATCGCCCCAGTGAAACAAAGAAGCTCGGTGCTTTTTCGCCTTCATCGTAGCGAATACTTTTTTCAGCACTAAAATGTTGAATTTGGCAGTAAGATACGCCAATTGCTTCCTTTCCCAGATAGTATAAAATATAGGCAAATTGCATTCCAGTGGGAGGGGCCGACTCCAACGCCTTGAGGTAGGGGATCCTCATCAATACCTTTTCCTCGGGAACAACCTTATCCCAGTCAGCAGGAACATTACGGATGTTCCGGTAGTAGCGAATCGAAGGTGCTAATTCTTGTCCCTTCGCTTTACTGCTGCAGTACTTTTTTCGTAAATGAGCTGTCATCCAGGATTGATCGCAAGCGTTTGTATACTGTACAAGAGGGTAAACACTTGACGAGTTCGTTTGTTTGCGCTTTGGAAAAATTTTACTTTTAGGATATGGCTTCTATGCCTGGTAACACTTTTCCTTCCAGGAACTCAAGCATGGCGCCGCCACCTGTAGATACGTAGCTTATTTGGTCTGCTAACTCCATTTGATTGACCGCTGCTACAGAGTCGCCACCGCCTACAAGGCTGAAAGCACCTTTTTGGGTTGCTTCTGCTACTGCGCTGGCCACTGCCTTGGTGCCTTCGGCAAAGGGAGCCATTTCAAAAACACCCATCGGACCGTTCCAAAGAATGGTTTTGGAGTTTTTGATGACCTCAGCGAAATGTTTTTGTGCTTCCGCTCCAATGTCAAGCCCCATCCAGCCCTGATCGATTTGATCGCTTGGCTTGGTTTCGCGATTGGCCGCTATGTCGAACTTATCGGCGATTATGGAGTCCTGGGGCAGGTGAATTTCCACCCCTTTTTCTTTTGCTTTTGCAAGCAGCTTTCCGGCCAATTCAATTTTATCTTCTTCAACGAGGGAGTTGCCCGTTTGGCCACCCATGGCCCGCATAAAAGTATATGCCATGCCACCACCGACGATGAGATGATTGACAAAATCAATCAGCCGATCCAGCAGCAGGATTTTATCAGAAACTTTGGCACCACCGACAATGGCAGTGAGTGGTCGTTCCGGATTGTTGAGCACTCGGTTGGCATTTTCAATTTCGGCCTGCATGAGAAAACCAAAAGCTTTAGCCCCTTTGTCGAAATGCTTGGCAACCGTTGTGGTGGAAGCGTGCGCCCGGTGAGCAGTACCAAAAGCATCGTTGATGTAGAGATCTGCCAATTCCGCTAGTTGGCGGGCAAAATCATCGTCTCCCTTGGATTCTCCCTTGTTGAAGCGCGTATTTTCGAGTAGGAGGACTTGGCCTGCCTCCAATTCGGCAGCTATCTGGGTAGCTGTTTCGCCGACGGTTTGCGGGCAAAATTTTACTTCGCCTTGCAGCTTGTCGGATAAATGCGCCCTCAGATGAGCCAAGGTAAATTTTTCGACATCTATCGATCCGTCTTCCTTGCGTTTCTTTTGAGGTCTTCCGAGGTGGGACATCAAAATGACGGCAGCACCTTTTTCGAGTGCATACTGAATGCTGGGAAGGGCAGCGCGAATGCGCGTATCATCTGTAATATTGTATGCGGCATCGAGCGGGACGTTGAAGTCTACCCGCATCAACACCTTTTTACCTTCGAAAGATAGATTTTTCATTGGAGCGCAAGGGGTTTGAGGTAAATAAGAACTGCCAGCGCTTGGCGTAGCACTGGCAGCGTGGAAGGAAATATTTTACGATTTAGCTTTCGTTCTTCTTCCTCTAGGCGTTGGCGTATTTGCCAAGCGTTCTGTCAAGTCGGCCAAGCGAGCAGAGTAGCCTGCTTCGTTGTCGTACCAGCTGACGACCTTCACCATTTTGCCACTGACATTGGTGAGCTTGGAATCGAAGATGGAAGAATGCTTGTTGCCAACAATGTCGCTGGAAACGATGGGGTCTTCCTGATATTCGAGAACACCCTTCATGGCTCCTCTGGCAGCAGACTTGAATTTGCGGTTGACCTGCTCTGCTGTAACGTCTTTTTCGACGATGCAATTCAGCTCAATGAGAGAGCCTGTAATGATTGGTACGCGCAATGCAATGGCACTCAGCTTACCTTCTACTTCTGGCAACACTTTACCGACGGCTGTTGCGGCACCTGTACTGGTTGGTACTATATTGAATGCGGCAGCACGAGCGCGGCGCAAGTCACTGTGAGGTGCATCCTGCATGCGTTGGTCAGCCGTGTAAGCGTGTGTGGTTGTCATGGAACCCTGTACGAATCCGAAGTTGTCGGCAATGACTTTAACAACGGGAGCCAGGCAGTTGGTCGTACAAGATGCATTGGAGAATACTTTCAGTCTTGGGTCGAGTGTGTCATCGTTTACACCAAGAACGATGGTTTGGATGCCATCACTTTTGGCAGGAGCAGAAAGCACTACCTTTTTAGCACCAGATTCGATGTGCATAGAAGCCTTGTCGAGGGTGCGGAAAATACCGGTACATTCGAGTACTACATCTACTTTGAGTTTTTTCCAAGGCAGCTTAGATGGATCGCGCTCGGTCAGAGCTACAATTTTTTTGCGGTTGATGATGATGTGTTCATCAGAAGAACTGACCTTACCTGAGAAGGACCCCTGGGCAGAGTCGTATTTGAAAAGATGGGCTAGGGTAGCGTTGTCGGTCAGGTCATTTATGGCAACAACATCTATTCCTTTTTTACCAAGGAGGTTGCGGAGTGTCAGTCGACCGATGCGGCCAAATCCATTGATAGCAATTCTTTTTGCCATGAGTTGATGTTTAGTTAGATGATTTCAAAAATAAAACGCAATGGTGCTAGGGCAAGGGTTTAAACAGTAAAACTAAAAAGGGACATAAATGCTAGGCTTTTAGTCTGCCAAAAATTTCATGTGTATTTAGGTACTCATTCAACCACCTGCCAAACAGCCCATTATGCAAATAACTTTGGTTAGCCTTTATTTTTAGATTTACTGAAAACGCGGGCGAAGTTACAAAATATTTTTTTTCGATGTTAGTTGGTTGGCACAATTTAAGGCGGGCAATGGTGATTAGGCAAAGTTTTTCTGTTGCAAGCACTGCTGTGTGGTTTTTCGACGGGTCAATGTACCATTGAGTGGGTACTCATGGAGGCATCGAGTGTAAATATTCGGCTTACAACTGTTGACAAAATTAATGAACACGTAATATTGTTTTTACACACAGCTTACACTAAAGCTGCTTTTTTGCTGCATGAAGAAACGCAAACTGGATATTCTGGTGCTTTCAGATATCCACCTTGGAACATTCGGTTGTCGCGCAAGAGAATTGGAACACTACCTCAAGGGCGTTAAGCCCAATCTGCTGATTCTCAACGGTGACATCATAGACATCTGGCAATTCAGTAAAAACTATTTCCCAAAATCTCACATGCGTGTTTTGCACCGCATCTTGAAGATAGCAGCTTCAGGGACACCTGTCTATTATCTGACGGGCAACCACGATGATCTGCTTCGTCGATTTTCTGGTTTCTCATTGGGGAATTTCCACCTTGAAGACAAATTGCTTTTGAAGGTCGATGGCAAGAAAGCTTGGTTTTTCCATGGCGATGTTTTTGACTCTTCTGTTCAGTGTTCTCGCTGGTTGGCCAAGCTCGGTGGCTTTGGTTATTCCGCCCTGATCATGGTGAATGTCTTCATCAACTTTTGGTTGCAAAAGCTGGGCCGCCCCAAGATGTCTTTCTCCAAAAAGATCAAGGACAACGTGAAGCGAGCAGTTGCATACATCAGCGATTTTGAGGAAACGGCTGCGGACATTGCTATTGACAATGGCTACGATTATGTCATATGCGGACACATCCACAATCCACAAATGCGAGAGGTGACCAATGCCAAGGGGGCGGTGACTTACCTGAATTCTGGTGATTGGATCGAGAATCTTACAGCCCTGGAATATGTCGATGGTCAATGGTCCATCTACAAGCATCAAGAAGGTATGCGGACAATCCCTGGGCCTGCAGTGGATATGGAAACTTCCGTGGAGACCAGCAGACAGAGCGTCCTAAACTCCCCAAAGAAAGCGGTTACCTATGAAGACATTATTTGCTATTCGGGCAACCATTAGTCGATACTTGAACTGCTCCAAGCCATCATCTTGATAGGCATCCAAGCCCGTAGGGCGCACTTGTTGCAACCGCCTGGCCAATATCCTGTAGCGGTGCGATTTTCTGAATTTGAAGGAGAATGAAATTTTTTTGCTGTAAAATTTGATTTTTATTTTAACCCCTCATATATTTGCAGGGCTTTTGAAGAAAAGCACGTCAGTCACTGTCACCCTGATAACGAACTGGTGTCTACAATCGGCGAAATTGCTTAGGTGATTTCGCCGATTTACGGCCCCTTCGTCTATCGGCTAGGACGCCAGGTTTTCATCCTGGAAAGAGGGGTTCGATTCCCCTAGGGGCTGCTGAGACCTACTGGTTTACCAGTAGGTCTTTTTTATTTACAGGGCTCATCCTAAAATTACGCCCAACTACAATCCCTTCCCTTCTAAAAAGCACAGCACATTGATCTATACCTATGTTTTACACTGACTTGGGTCGTTCCAGAATCCCATTTTCGATTTGCCATTAATTGCTTGAAATTGCATAGATTTATAGGCATCGATCGACAAAATCAAAATGTCTTTTCTTCAAATGCCAATTCCTAAGCTCATGGATGTCAAGATCAACACCTTCAAGCAACAAATCCAGCCTGGAAAACGCAGTTTCGGGATTTGGAATGGCTTACCCGGGCCGTACACCGCAGAAATTTGTGCAGGTGCTGGCTTCGATTGGGTATGTATCGATGGGGAGCATGCGCCCTTTGATCTGAATGATCTGTTGCAAAATTTGCAGAGTGTAGAACTGCATGCTGCCACACCGATCATCCGGATACCTTCTGCCGACCCCACCATCATAAAGCAATTGACCGATATGGGCGCTCAAAATATTCTCATACCAATGATTGAATCGGTGCAGCAAGCTGAGACTGTTGCAAAGGCCATGCGCTATCCACCCCACGGCAGTAGGGGCGTAGGGATGGCATTGGCTCGCGCTGCGCAATGGGACCGGGTGAACAACTACCACGAAAAAGCCGATGCTCAGATGTGCTGCATTGGCCAGGTGGAGTCTGTCAAGGGGGTCGCTGTTTTGGATGACCTACTGCAGGTGGAAGGGCTAGACGTTGTATTCATCGGTCCAGCAGATTTGGCTGCTACCATGGGTTATTTGGGGCAGGCTGGCCATCCGGAGGTCGTCGCATTGGTTGTGGATTGCATTCGCCGTATACGAAAAGCAGGCAAAGCAGCAGGCTTCCTAACGACTTCCAAAAAACTGATCGATGCCTACACGGAGGCAGGCTCACAAATGATTGGCGTCGGCCTGGATGCCCTTTTGCTCGCACAGGCAACGAGTGCTTTAGCCGCTGAATACAAGCCGCCTTTGGATCAATAGGTAGGAGACTCGATGCTCCTCTAAGGCGCTTAGCTGCTCTTCATATTTAGCAAGGATTTTATGAATCTTGTTGTATTGCTTCATTTGTTTGTCCTTGACATTGCAAAGAACAATTCGGCCTACTTTCCAGTCAGCATTGGATCGTAAGTCTGTTGAACGGGCTAAATATCCCGCTTGCTCAGCAGCCAAAAACTCACCCTCAAATAAACAGTCAACCAAGTCAAGGCGATCAGTAGTGTTTTCAAGGGGATGAATTCCTGTATCTCCATCAAAAGAAAACGCCTAAATGGTACTTGGATGAGGTTGCGCAAGGACTGGACTGGCAAAAAATCAGGGATGGCACGTGCGTATTCGGGTAATGGCGGAAAGTTGTACAGAAAGGCCGCTAAAAATGGCTCAAACATCGCACTGTACATCAACAGACCAACTATGACCAACCCGCCTTTTCGGAAGATGAGTGCGAGCATCATCGCAAAAGAGAGATAAGTGAATACATCCAGGCAGTAGGCCACGATAAAATCCAGCCGCTGGAAAATGTATTGGTAGGCTTCCGGATGAGAATAGATCAATCCTAGGATGAGGCCGTTGACAAACAGCAGTAGACCGGCTCCCAAGGAGATGGCTCCCATCAGTAGTACTTTCGATCCCAACCATTCTTTTTTGCTGAGCCCATCGATGATGTTCTGTCGCAGGGTGCGGTGATTGATTTCGTTAAAGATCGACATGATGATGATGAAGGCCAGAATGATCTTCAATCGCGCGGCGATGTAGGTCATATTGTGCCATACGTCTGGGAAGTCGTACAAAGGCAACATGGTTGGGTCGAATCCACGAAAGTCAGCTCCTTCGCCTTTGAGGTAAGCCATTAGGAACATACCGCTGGAGCAAACCAGGGTGGATAAGGCGGCATACATAATAATCAATACCCAAAAAGGGCGATAATGCCGCAGTTTGTACCATTCAATGGTCAGTAGTCTAATCATGGTCTTGGAGGATGCGTAAAAATTGTTTTTCGAGACTGCCGGACTTTTCAACTAGATGATTGATGACAATTTGGCGATCGAATAGAAAACGGCTGAGGTCCGAAGTCGTTAAATGCTGTTCTGGTGTAAGGATAAAAATACCGTCCTCTTGTTTCATTTGCTGGACGCCCTTGAAGTCGGAAAGGGCATTGCGCAACTGCTCTGCATCATCTGCGGCTACTTCGAAACTGCGGTGGTCCATGAGGGCCTCAGCTACACTGCCCTGAAAGCGTTTTTTGCCTTTTTGAAGCACCATAAAATGGCTACACAGTTTCTGCACTTCATCCAGTAGGTGGCTCGCCAGGATAATGGTTTTGCCACTAGCTGCAATGTCTTTTATCAGTTCCCGAATTTCGACAATGCCCTGTGGATCGAGGCCGTTGGTCGGTTCATCCAAGATCAAGACGGGCGGGTCTACGAGCAAGGCCGCACCGATGGCCAGCCGTTGTTTCATTCCTAGGGAGTAGGTCTTAAAAGGATCGTTTCGCCGTTCGTATAGCCCTACCAATCGGAGGCTCCGATCGATGGCGGAGGGAGGACAATCTTTGATTTTTGAAATCACCAAAAGGTTTTGGACGGCTGTTAAATATGGAAAAAAGCAAGGAATCTCCAGAATGGCTCCAATCTTCTTGCGGCTCTCTGGTGATGGCGGCTGCCCAAACCATTTGAACGTCCCGCTGGTGGCTTTCAGCACGCTCAGCAGGATGCCTAGGGTGGTGGTCTTGCCGCTGCCATTGGGACCGAGTAATCCGAAAACCATCCCCTTTTGAATGTCGAAATCCAGTTGGTTCAATGCTGTTAGGCGCTTGTACTGTTTGGTTAGTTTATTCGTTTCCAGTATGGTCATTGAGTCGTATTCGTATCTGTTTGAATGGATGTCACATTTATTGGGGCAGCAGTCGTATCGGCCTTTGAAGCTTCCGCTTCTTTTTGCCTTTGCTTCTCTGCTTGTTTTTCTCGCCATTGCCTCCGGCGCTCGCGTCGCTGCCGTTCCCGGTCGGCATCCCGGCTGATGAGGTCGAAAAAAGTTGAAAAGCCAGACGTCTGGGTGCTGTCCATGTTGGAAAAGCTTTCTATCAGCTTGGGCAGTTGCAACATGTTGAGCTGACCATCAATGTCCACAATATAATAGCGATCCTGTAAATTGGCCAACGCCACAACTTTTTGCGGAGAATCTTTTCCAAGTAAGTAAATAACCTGGTCTGTATCCTCGATTTCCATATAGGTATCGTATTGTTCCTTTTCCTGTAGGCCAACAGAGAAGTCGTTCATCTGATCGAAGCTGAAGGAGTCTACCCGGAGGTTCATCAGCCGGAGTCTTCGGACGTCCCGAACCAAAGCATTGAAGGAAGAGTCATTGTTGAGATTGAGCATCCGCAAGATGCTGGGGTAGACAAAGTAGCTGTTTTCAACCTTATTTTCCTGGCTGAGTGAATCCAGCATATTGGTCTTTTTTCCGCAGGAGAAGGACAAAAGTATTAAAAGAATTAAAGGTGGTAGTTGTTTCATTCTTGGTTGAATCCGTTCGAAAGTAGAGACATGAGTCATCCCGAAAATTTATGGCAGACCATTCAAAAAGTCGCAGCCCTTTGGGTGATACTACCTTGGCAAGGCAATGAAATTGATACGCTGACTTTCAAGCGCAGTGTGCCTAGTCGCACTGCTAAATTTTGGGATCACTCATGTTTGATAAAGTAGTCCTGGAACTAAGTAGTAAGTCCGAAAAATTGACACAATACCTTCTTGGAGATTCGGCTAAATAAGCCTCTGCTTGCCTTCCAGGTATTCAGTTACTTAATCATTTTAACCGGATGAAGCTATTATGCAAGCAATTTTATCTAAGCACTTACTTACAAATATTCACAATTAATCTTCCTCTTTGTCGAGGGCCTGAAACTGCTCCAAGCCTTTGATCTTGAGCTTCTTGGAGATGCGAGCGATCTTGCTTAGGTCGATTTCACCATACAAGCTCATCAGCATGAAATTGGTATTTCCACCAGCGATCATCAGCAGCTCGTTGATCACGCCGCCATTGTCGCGAATGAGGAAAGTGATGTTTTCATTTTCATCTTCTACAGACATAAGCTCCTCGTAAGTACCGTCGGTAGATATTTTTTCCAGGGCATTGTAGTAAATGTCAGAGCCGTCGCCTTCTATCTTGTCGTTGATCAGTGCTTTGATGCCTTTGAGCTTGCTCATCGCCTCCAAGATATCCTGCTCGGCAGGGTCGTCCGTATCGATTTCGGTAAACAAAGAAAACATTTTGCTGGTAACCGATACCTTGGTGAATTCCTTGTTTCTCTGGTACTCGGAAAAGTGCTTGGTGATGGCATTGCTCTGTGCAAAGGCCGTACTAGTGATAACGATGGCTAGCAGAAATAATATGATCTTTTTCATTATAGTTGATTTATTCTTTTTTAAATACTGTTCTACAGCTTGAGTAATGGTTGATTTTAAGGCTTTATGATGCGATAATTCCGAAATGCTCCCTCGGCATCGGTCAGGCGAACGAAGTAGGCACCGGATGGAAGGTCCTCCAACTGAATGCGATAAGGAAGATTAACCTGGCCGACTCTTTTGACCGACTCGCCAATGGGAGAGAAGAATTCAAGCTCGTAGGTCGCATCGGAATTTTTGCCATCGTCCAGCTGAACGTAGTCGCCGACTGGATTTGGAAAAACGCGAATGTCAAAATTTCCTTCTGCTGCCTTACTGGCCCGGCTGCTGCCAGGGTTGTTGCCAGAAGGCGTTGCGCCGCCGAATACTAGTTCATCCGAATCGATGTTGTCGAACAAATCGAACCACTGGCGACCATCTTTACGGATGGTTTGAGAAATTCTGGAAATGCTTTTCAAGTCGATGTCTCCAAAAAGTGTTGCAAGGAGGAATTTTTCTTCGCTGCCCACCAGGAGCGTGACCTCCTCGATTTGATCATTGGCCTCGCGAAGGACCAACAGAAAACCTTCATCGCTGGTTTGGACGGAGGCCAGCTCCTCATAGTCTTGATCGGCTTGCAATTTGTCCAATGCTTCCAGATAAAGCGCTTTGGTGTCTTCAGACTTTTCTTTGAAGAGTGCCTTTATTCCTGTCAGGTTGGCAATTGCGCGGACGACTCTTTGCTCATCGGCATCTTGGGTAGCGATGTCGTTGAAAAGCTCAAAAGTCTTATCTGTGATATTGACCTTTGTGAAACTCGGGTCATTTTCGTGCTGCGAAAATTGGTCGCTGATGAAGTTCTGTTGGGCGTAAGATAAGGTACCCATCAATGCGGCCACTAATAGCAGTAAGAACTTTTTCATATCTGTTCAAATTTTGGTATTTGCCCTTGGGCAAAATGATTTATTGATGCTTGATAGTAGGATTATGGACAGCAGGTTGCACTTCTTTATTTGATGTTGATTCTTGACGCAGTTTGGAATGAACCTCATCGAACTTGTCGAGTTCAAAAGTGAAAGAAGCCCCAGCCTCCATTTTGGAAGCAATCAGTAAAAGCGACTGCTTGGCGATTTCGTAGGCTTTTTCCGGGTCTTCCTCCTCTGCCAGTATCGGATCATTGTTTGGCTGCATCAGGGTGTAGGTCGCAACGGAAAGTGTAACGAGCACCAAAACGGCTGCGGCTATCCTGCGGACCTTTCTGAAAAGGGCAATTCTTTTACGGCCCTGTTCCTTCCGATCGATGGTCTCCATGAGCTGTTCTCCAAAGTCAGCGGGCATTTCCAATTCTGAAAATTGCTGTAGCTGCTGAAAAAAAGCGCTTTCTGCCGGATCGGTATCGTCATCGATTAAAGAAGTATTTTTTCTCAACCAGTCTTCTTCTTCGGCAGAAGTATCGCCCTGCCAATACTTTTCAAGAAGACGTTTTTTCATTTTTGAGTCCATAATTTTCTAATAAAATGAGCTTTGACTTAATTTTTCTACGGGCGCGGAAGAGATTCACTTTCACTTGTGATGCATTGAGGTCCAGGATTTCCTGGATTTCAGTATTGCTGTAGCCTAGTAGGTCTTTCAAGCGGAAAATTTCCCGCTGTTTCTCAGGTAGCAGTTGCAGGATGGCTTGGATGGCCTCCAACAGGTCTTTGTTTTCTGTATTCTTGTCCGGAATCTCTTCGCGCGTTGCCAGCCCGCTGGCCAGCTTAAGTTCAACGGTTTTGTTACCGTGGAGTCTCAGTTTATCATAGGCTTTGTTTCGCGTCAGTCGGATACACCAACCTTCCAATTGCTTGATTTGATCCAATTGCTGACGCTGGTCCCAGAGTTTCAGGAAAACTTCCTGCACGATGTCCTCGGCCATCATCCGGTTACTGGTGAGGCTTAGGGCGTATCTCAGCAGTTTGTGCTGAAGAGGAAGAATCTGTTTTTGAAATGTTTCTCTGGTCATTTTGCAGGGAGACGGTTGAGCTTGCTTGAAGTTACAGCTTCTTTTGATTTTTTTGATATTTGATGTCAAAGCAAAAAATCCGATTCTAAATCTTGCGCAACCTCCGAGGGATTCCCCTTGTCCTTATGCACGAATTAGCCTTTATCGAAACTTCAACCAGACAGCATCATGAAAAATTTACTTTTACTATTTTCACTAGTCAGTTTGCTCGGCCAAACTTTTGCACAATCCTCCCGAACCTTCAAGGTACTCCACCAAGTCAAAACCAGTCCCTTGAAAGACCAGCAGTCTTCTGGAACTTGTTGGAGTTTTGCAACCACATCTTTCATCGAAACCGAGGCAATCCGACTGGGGAAGGAGGCTGTTTCCCTATCGCCCATTTACTATGTGGCACCGACCTATCTCCAAAAGGCGGAAAAATACATCGATCGCAAGGGCAAAAGCTATTTTGATGCCGGAGATTTGACTTTCAGTGTTTTGAAGGCTTATCAAACACACGGCGCTGTGCCAGAAAGTGTGTACAATGGCGTAATTGAAGGCGACTGGCAGCACGATCATGTGGAAATGGACAACCTGTTGGCTGCAATGGTTGAATCGGTTGGTGCATCGGGCTATGGCAGAATTAAGCCACAAAGCTGGCGTCAGTCTGTCAATGGTGTTTTAAAAGCCTACCTGGGGGAGGCACCCCCTTTCTTTGAATACAAGGGCTTGCAATACACCCCAAAAACCTTCGCCGAAAAATTCGTGGGCATCAATCCAGACAATTATGTCGAAATAACCAGCTATTCCCACCTCCCTTTCTACGAAGCCGTTACCTTAAATATTCCCGCCAACTGGGATCAAAATAAATACCTAAATCTCCCGATCAACGAGCTGGAAGCAGTCATCGACCACGCACTCCAAAAAGGCTACAGCCTGGCCTGGGATGGCGACATCTCTGAGTCTGGCTTCCTAGTAGACAAAGGCATCGCAGAGCTACCCCTGCTACAAGAACAATCACCCATTACCCAAACACTCCGTCAAAGCACCTTCGAAGACGAATCGACAACAGACGATCACAACATGCACCTCATCGGCCGAGCCGAAGATGCCCAAGGTCGAATCTACTATCTGCTAAAAAATTCAGAAGGCAACAATGAACAAGGCGGATACATCTACATGTCAAAAAACTACCTATTGTTAAAAACAATTTCTCTGCTAGTCAGCAAATACGCCATCCCCCAAGACATCAAAAGCAAAACCTACCTAAAGTAAACAACCACAAAACCACCAAATCAAAAAATCACAAGATCACTAGCCGAAGGCAACCACCAAATCACCAAATCACCCGATCACTGGCCAAAGGCAATCACCAAATCACCAAACCACGAAACGACCAAACCACCCAACCTCCATCACCCACTAAAATAAACATACGCCACCAAGATCAGCACAATCACCAATCCAGATGCCACAATATCGCCCATGGTATAACTCGCCTTCGTATCCGCCCGATCTTCAGCCGACAGGGTGGAAAATGTCAGGCCCTGGATGCGTTGGTAGGAGGGGGGCTCAGTGGCATAACTCACCGACACCATCACGATGGCGCAAACAATGAAAATGAGTAGGCTGTAGTACTGGAAAAAGATGTTGTTGATCAACCAAAAGAAGGAGCCTTCTTCATAGGCGAAACCCTCTGTTAGGGCGACAGGCGTATCGATGGCCAAGCGGAAAAGCCCCATCGCAAAACCGACGCCCAAAGCAGCCAAACAGCCTTTGGCATTGAGGCGCTTGTTGAATACGCCAAAAAAGAACACGACAAAGATGGGCGGTGCCAAGTAGCCTTGTACACTTTGCAGATAGTCGTACAGCCCCCGACTGCCTTGGATCACTGGAATCCACAACAGACCGATGATGACCATAACGCCCGTCGCGATCCTACCGATGCGAACCAAGCCGGCTTCCGATGTATTGGGACGAAACTTCGAGTAGAGGTCCATCGTGAAAAGGGTTGAGGAGGCATTGAAGACGCCTGCCAAGGAGCTCATCAAGGCGGCGAGCAGGCCGGCCACGACAATGCCCCGAATGCCCGGAGGCAAAACAGTAGCAACGAGCAAGGGAAAGGCTTGCTGGGCATTGGCAGTGACGAGATTGCCTTCCGAGTCGAGCAGCGCATTGCCTATGGTGTCCATTTTGCCGCTGGTGGCAAGCGCAAAGCAAATCAGGCCAGGGATGATAAAAATAAATACAGGTAGCAACTTGAGAAACGAGGCCGCAATGGTTCCCCGGCGGGCCTCAGACAAGCTGGCTGCACCCAGCATCCGCTGTACGATGTACTGATCTGTACACCAATACCACATCCCGATGATGGGCGCGCAGAACAGCATCCCCAACCAGGGATAGTTGCCATTGAAATACCAGGCCATCTGGGTATCTGTCTTAACGGGCGCCCAGGTGCCTTCCATGCCCTCCGGAACGAGCGGCTTCCACAAGTTGAACATTTCCGACCCAGCAATCCGCCTCAGTTCGTCCCAGCCTCCCAAGGCATCCAAGCCATACCAAGTCACCATGATCGAGCCCAAAATGAGAATGACTGTTTGAATGGCTTCTGTGTAGGCGACGGCCTTCAAGCCACCCAAAATGGTGTACAGCCCTGTCAGGAGAATGACCAATATGGAGCCGACCCAAAAGCTGTTGAGCCCCATAAAGTTGATTTCGGGCATCAAAACGCCGAAGACGATGCCACCGGCAAAAATCCCCACAGCCACCTTGGTCAACACATAGGCGACCAGCGAAATGATGGAGAGTACCCAGCGGGCCGTCGGTGAAAAGCGCTTTTCTAAAAACTCGGGCATGGTGTAAATCTTCGAGCGCATGTAAAATGGAGCCAGCACCCAGCCCAGCACCAGCAAGCACCAGGCGTGCAATTCGTAATGCGCCATCGCCACTCCGTCGGTGGCACCCGAGCCGGCCAGGCCGACGATGTGCTCAGAACCGATATTGGAGGCAAATATGGAGGCACCTACAACGAACCACCCCAGGTTGCGACCCGCCAGAAAATATTCGTCTGAAGTATCGTTTTTTTGTTGGATGACCCACCAGGCGATGCCCAGGATCAGCGTGAAATAGGCAAAGATGATTACCCAATCAATGGTTGATAAAACTGTCATGTTCCGTAAAGTTCGTTTTTCGTAATGTCTAATGGTTTCCGCTCAGCTGTGGGCTGCCGGAAGGATGCTTTTCATACAGATTTAAAAGCACTTTTGGATTCATGGTAAGGGCCTGGACAAAACCATTCTAAGGCTTGAAGAAAGTCATTTTTGTCAACTCTTCCAAAACTGCGATGTGATAAACGAACTTTTAGGTGTTTAAAGAGTTAGGTTTACCTAAAATATCTCTTCAGCATGAAGCAGCTGCTAGTATTTTTTCTCTTGATTTTTTCCCAATCCTCACTTATGTCTCAAACAAAGGCCAAACTCATTTACGTCGGCGACCCGATGTGTTCCTGGTGCTACGGCATCGCAGATGAATTGACAAAAACCGTCGAAAGCCTTGGGGCGGATACAGATCTACAGCTCATCATGGGAGGGCTGCGGCCTTACAATACAGAGACGATGAAAGACTTGGGTGATTTTTTGAAAGAACATTGGGATCATGTCAACCAAGCTAGTGGTCAACCCTTCAATTATGGCATTCTGCAGGATCATTCGTTTGTCTACGATACCGAGCCGCCTTCCCGAGCAGTATTGGTGGTCCGCAAGTTGAAGCCAGAACAGGAATTGGCTTTCTTTAAATCCATTCAAACAGCATTCTACAAAGACAATAAGAACACCAATAAGGTGGAGACTTATCTGGAACTGGCCAAAGAATTCGGGATCGACGAAGCGGCTTTCAAGCAGGCGTTTGAATCTGCGGAAATGAAAGCAGCCGTTCGAGCAGATTTTCAGGAGGCGGCCAATTTGGGTATTCGCAGCTTTCCGAGCTTGGTGCTGCAAAAAGGGGAGGAATACTTCCTTGTAGCCAACGGATATGCACCCTCTGAGAAAGTCGTCAAGGCAGTGCGCTCCATTCTGACGGAGAATTAGTAAGAGATTACTTTTTGCTGAGGCTCTTTTTCTTTTTTTCTTGTTGTGCCTGATAATCTGCTGTCCACTTTTTCAGGCTCTCTTCCGTAAACATCTCTGTTTGATCGGCTGTCGCGGCGCGAATGTTGGCAATCATCTTGGGGCTCATAGGCTTCCAGGTATTGCTGAAAGCATTGCGTACAAAAACGAGCAGGTCGAACAGAGCGGCATCGTCTAGTGCCGGATTGTTGCGAATGCCAGGCATAACCAAGTTGGAATCGTATTTTTTTCCCTTAACGGTGATGGGGCCTTGTAGTCCGTTGAGCGCCAGAGCAATCAACTGTTCGGAAGAGCCGTTCGTGTACTCGGATTGGTCGATTGATGGAGCTAGGCGTGCGTTGCCCTTGCCGTCGAGGCCGTGACAGGAGGCGCAAAAAACACTGTAGAGTTGTAGGCCATTGGTGCGATGATCCAGAAAGGTTCTCTGAATGAATCGAGGCGCCTTGAAATCGTCATTTCGCCGGTTGGCTACAACGACCGCCAATTGTTTTTGAAGGCTATCGGCAGGATGTTGCTGTCTTGTATAGGCTGTAAATTTGCTTTCTTGTTCTTGAATGCCGCTCAGCAAGGCTTCGCAATACAGTGGATCATTGGCATATTTATCGGCTAATTTTTTCCAAATAGCACCAGCGATTTCTTCGAAGCCAGCAGAGGGCTCGGAGGCCAGCCAGGAAGCTGTGTGGCAAAGCTGTAGGTCCAGCTTTGGGGAGCCCAAATCGTAAGCCTGCTGAACGATGGCAGAGCGGTCGGCAGCGGACATTTCCACCTTGGGCAGGAGGCAGAGGATTTGCCCCATTTGTGTGGCTGTCGGCTTGTTGGAGGCCAGCCTTTGTAGGAAGGCAGGGCGCAGGATGTCGAGCCCTGCCAAGGTCCATAGGGCTTGTATTTGCCCCAGAGGCACGGAGTGGTCGAGCGCGATGTCTTCCAAAGCCGACTGTTGCTCCCTGTTCCCGGCAGAGACGAGCTGTTGTTGTGCAAGGCTGCGTAGCGCGCCGTTGGGGTGTTGCAAAAGCCGAATCCAATCATTGGTCTGGTAGCTGCTAAAATCGGGTAGGGGATCGGCCGGATGTCCCTTTGCATAGACTTTGTAGATGCGCCCTTTTTGAACGACTTTGTCCAAGCCTTTTTCCAGGATCAAATCCCTCAAGTAGCCCGTCATGTAGGCCCGGTGTTGGATAACGCCCTTTCGGAGGTCCAGAACGTAAAGGGCTCCATCCGGACCGGTGTAGAGGTTGACGGGTCGGAAGGTCTCATCTTTGGAGCAGAGGAATTCTGTGTTTTCCAGCCCGGGTGTTGCTTGGGTGCGCGCCTGCTCGCTCTGCAGCTGGTAGTGCTTCACCAAGTTGCCCTCGGGACCGCAGACGAAGGCATCGCCATAATAAGCTTCGCCGAGTTGCTGTCCGCGATAAATCAGCGGACCGCAGGCCGATGTGAAATGCTTGACCCGTCCGGTGCTGTCGAGTACGCCGGGAATGTAGCCGCGATTGACGGCGGTTGCTTGGTACAAATGCATGCGGCGGTCGGTGGCCACAGGGTAGTTGGCGCCAAATTGAACAGCTTGGTAAGGGTGGTTGATCAACTGGTTGGGGGGCAAAAGATCACCGAAGAGCGGGTTGCTGTTGTCGTTATAGTAAAGGCGGCCTTCATCATCTTGACTGATGCCCCATTGGCCACGAAAAAAGGTTGTTTCTTTCAACCATCGGTCGCCCTTTTTGCGATAGCGAGCATTCGACTTGGCACTGTAAATCCAATTGTTTAGATTATACAACAGGCCATTGGGTTGGTGTTCAATATTTCCACCAACAACATAAAGCGAATCGACCAAGGTCTTTTCACCCGGCCGATCTCCATCGATGGATGTCCACCACAAATTGGTCTTCTCCGTATACAACAAGCCGCCATAAGCCAATGCCAATGCCCTGGGCGTGACCAAACTATCGAGAAAGACTTTGCGTCGATCCATCCGGCCGTCTCGGTCGCTGTCTTCCAGAATGACGATTTTACCATCCGGCAATTCCTCCTGCTCCCCATCTATGTTGCGCATATAGCCAGGCAGTTCCACCACCCAGATTCTTCCACGCAGGTCGAAGCTCATCGCAACGGGTGCTTCCAAAAGGGGTTCCTGTGCCACACATTCGATGGCAAAACCATCTTGCAGCAAAAACTCTTCGGTAAGATTATTTTCACCTTCTTCCTGTTGGGAATTGCAGGCTACCAACGACAGCGTCAACAACAGCCAAATCATCGATCTATTCACGAGTACCTTTTTTGGTCTGTACAAAAATAATGCGTTCCTCTTATAACAGAAGATTTTTTCTGTCAGATTAGGAGAATCTTCTTCGTTTTGTGATCTTTCGTATAGAAGCATCCAATCGGTCAACTACCCAACGAAAACCCTATGAAGAATCTTTTAGTCTTGTCCATCTTTTCCTGTTTCTTGTTGTTGACTTGTACGCCATCTGATGTTTCGCAATCCGCCAATCGATTGCCCAACATCATCATCATTTTTACCGATGACCAAGGCTACCAGGATTTGGGTTGCTATGGTTCTCCGGATATTCGCACACCCCATCTGGATCGCATGGCAGCAGAGGGTCTTCGCTTGACCAACTTCTATGTATCGCAGCCTGTTTGCTCTGCTTCTCGGGCCTCTCTTTTAACGGGCTGTTATGCCAACCGGATTGGCATTCACGGGGCTTTCATGCCCAAGGTAGGTAAAGGTCTTCATCCCGATGAGACGACCATTGCTGAAATGCTCAAGCCGCTTGGTTATGCGACCGCCATTTATGGCAAATGGCACCTTGGCAATGAAAAGGAATTTCTGCCGACCCGCCAGGGCTTTGACGAGTATTTGGGTATCCCTTACAGCAATGATATGTGGCCCCTACATCCTTGGCAAGGCACACACTTTAATTTTCCGGCCTTGCCACTAATGGAAAATGAGGAGGTCATTGATACATTGACCGATCAGCGTCACCTCACTCGCTTGTATACGGAGCGGGCAGTGGATTTCATCCATCGAAACAAGGAAAAGCCTTTCTTTTTGTATTTGCCACACAGCATGCCCCACGTTCCACTGTATGCCTCGGAAGCTTTTCGCGGTCAATCCAAGGGTGGCTTGTATGGCGATGTGATAGAAGAGATCGACTGGTCCACGGGAGAAGTGCTGAAGGCCCTTCGGGAGGCGGCACTCGACGAAAACAGCCTGGTTGTATTTACCTCTGACAATGGTCCCTGGCTTTCTTATGGCGCTCATGCTGGTGTAGCTTTGCCTTTGCGGGAAGGGAAGGGGACGACCTGGGAAGGAGGTGTGCGGGTGCCTTGCATCATGCGCTGGCCCGGTCGGATTGCGGCTGGTCAGCTCAGTGATCGTCCTGCTATGACCATTGATCTTTTGCCGACCATCGCCCATTTGACCAATGCTCCTTTGCCCGAGCGCAAAATTGATGGTAGGGACATGAGCCATTTTTTTGAACCGGGAAATCGCGATCAGGCACATCACGATTATTACTGCTTTTATTACAACACCAACGAATTGCACAGCATACTCAGCGGGGATGGTCGTTGGAAATTGCAACTGCCGCATACATACCGTTCTCTCAATGGCAGAAGTGGCCGGGAAGATGGCTTGCCCATTGAATACGATCAAAATGAGACGGGCTTAGCCCTGTACGATTTGGTCAATGATGTTGGAGAGCAGACAGATGTATCAAAAGCACATCCAGAGATTGTTGCCACAATGCTAGGTTATGCGGAACAAAGCAGAGCCGAATTGGGCGATCGGCTGACCCAGCGGGAGGGCAGCGAATTGCGACCTGTTGGACAGATAGCTGGGCAGGTGGCAGATTGACTTTTCTTCTTACGGGAACTTTTTGACGGTCTTGCGAAGTTCTATCTCTGTACATTAACACCATAACAATTTTTCAAAATTGCGATTCCTTCAAAAGAAAGTTATTGACTGGAATGTTTGCTGTGAAACTGTTGGTTTCTATCGGCCCTCCTGACGGCAGTTAGGAATTCTGTTTCATACCTTTCGGGCATCGCAAATTGATTGAATCAAGCACCCAATTTTTAATGACCCAGTATTGATCTGCTGCTAGACAGCGGTGGCATTGCTGTGTCCAAAAATTAATGATTATGCGAGTTTCCGATGATCCTCTCTGGGGGTGGCCAAGGGCTGCGCTCAGAGGCAGAAGTACTTTTTTCCGATCTCAAAAAAATCAATATTATGGCAAATCGAAAGATGCGATTGGCCAAAGAATCGGCCATTCGTATACAACAAGCAGGTTGGCGCTTGCGCTTGCAGCGACACAATCAGCGAAAAAAATTGACTTCGGTCCTTAGCCTTCAACATTGGACTGTTTTATTGGAGGCAGATTTCAAAAAAAACCAACTGCCCAAACGTTTTCAAACTGCTTTCATTCTGAAGACTGCGGATCGCTTTCGCAACTTCCTGAAAGAGCCGCTGGGTATTTATTCAGAACTTAAATACTACCGACAGCCACAGATCGTAGCGGAGTTGGTGGCTCATCGCGTCACTCGTCGACTGATGAGTGAGCCTAGGTACCAGACATTGATTTTCCGGATTTGTCGCGTCGGCAATATCATCCGGCCCATTCGAAATTGGCGGCCTGCTCGCGATAAGCGAATGGATATGTTGTTGTGGGATTTTTTCAAACACCTCTGTGTGCGCTATCCCAATCAAATGCCCATTTGCTTTCGGAGGTTGATTTTTCAATACGGTATTAGCAATCCTTGTCAATACAATGTGTACAGCCGTCGGTGGGCTTATCGATACCGCGACTTGCAGGTGGCTTTTCACATAGCGGATGGAAAGGGGATTCACGAAATTGATCTGGAAGACAAGTTAGGCATCAACTCTCGCACACAATTCTATTTTCTTCGCGCGCCCAAGCACCTCCAAAGTTTTTATTTGATACTGCATTGGGCTAGGTTGCGCAGCTTGAATTTATCGGAGGTGCTGGCAGACTATTTTACCGATGAATATTGGAATCATACGGAGCTGGCCAAGGAATCTGAAATGCTTCGTTTTTTCAACCGCTATCCCGATTTGGAACCGGAGCAAGCCGTTGAGATTTACGACTTTGTCAAAGGCCAAAAATCAGCTCAGGCCACTGTCGAGGGCTTCGAGATACGTCCGCTGTTTCCGAATTTTAGCTTCAAGAAACGGACCTTGCCTTCTGTGATGCGCTCGGTCCAGAAATGGTGTACTTTTGTGGAGGCCCACATTGCTGCTTGCAGTCAGAAGCCTTTGCCAAAATCGGAGGTCTGTGGCTTCGAAGAGATCGTTTCTGATACAACGAGCATCCGCATCGAACAACTGCTGACCTTGGGCGATTTACGCCTTGAAGGCTTTCATATGCAACATTGTGTTGCAACGTATTATGACAGCTGTGTGGAAGATACTTGTACCATCTGGTCGGTGCGCCGCTATGTCAAGGGGGAACAGCCCACCTATTTAGCGACCATCGAGCTGAGCAGCGAAAAGGAAGTTGTTCAGCTCAACGGTCGCTTCAATGCCGATCCTCCGGCCCTTGTCCGCCACTGGGTCCGCAAATGGGCCAGACAGGAAAAACTGAGTATCAACGTCTATTGATCGTCTCGTTTGGTGCATCGTACGTCAGGTACACCACCTCCGGTGCTTCCCATAGCGCCGGAACTTCCAATCGAGCGATCATTCGATGCAGTGCCTTGTCTGGCACCGGATGGGGGCGATGTCGATTTTGCTGCAACAATTGGCGGTATGGCACCTCCAGATAAATCAGCTTGGTCCGTGCGCCATAGGTTTGAAACAAATCAATCAGTTGCTTGCGCATATTTCGGGTGATGTTGGTTGCATTCCAAACGAATGGCTGCTTCTTTCTGAGGTAGACCCTGGCTTGCTCCTTTGCGAGTTGCACCATTCGACCATTTTGCTTCTTATCCCTCGGCGATACCCGATGCTTCCGGCGCAGTTCATCGATGGACACAACGGGATAATCCTTGTACTGCTTCCGAATCAAGGTATCCTTTCCACTACCAGGCAGCGCAGAGAGCAGAATGACTTCAAAAGCCTCTTTTTCGTACGGCACATAATCCGGGGCGGCATCCTCCTTGTGGAAGTAGACGTATCGGCCTGCCGAAGATGGAAAAGACCGGGCCTTTCCAAGGCAGTTTTGTTCTTGGCAAAAGGCTTCGAACAAATCGATTCGATACAGCAGCTCGTCTTGATCTGCACAAATGCGTCCCAGTATATCTGCACGGGCCAGGAGGCAGAGCAGTGCCGTATCCACTTCGAGGCTGGCCTGATAGAGGG
>JBCCSZ010000003.1:0-62621 GCA_039199225.1 Bacteroidota bacterium | reverse complement strand
GAATTGATGCCTTCTACGCAATCCATCGTTCTGTTCACTTATCACGGGGAAGAAATAAAAATGAAAAATAGCCGCCATGCCGGCGAGCTACCACCTTCGGACAACGATCCAGAAAAACGCGCCAACATTGCCAACTACGTCATTGAGCACAACACCCAGTGGATCACGTCTGCAAATCAACACGACGAAATTGTTGCGAAAGCCAATCCCAATTTAAAAGACTTGGAAAAAACATTTTGGCGCATTAATAAAATCCAATCCGTTGCTGCCGTCCGTTTGGAATACGATGGTAGAATTTTTGGCGTTATGTTTTTTAACTATACTGACCAAAAAGACTTTAACAAGAAGGACGCCAGACGAATCATCGAAGCATTTACCAACTTGGCTACAACGGCCTTGATTAATGAAGACTACATCAAAAAAATTCGGGAAGAGTCTACCAAAATGGAGCGACTCAATTCCGACCTTTTGAAGACACAAGAAAATATTAAGAGCGAAAAGAGAAAGGTTGAAAAAGAGAAGCGCAGAGTCGAAAGAGAAAACCAAGCCCTGGCTGCGAGGATGGAAGAAATTCTTCCAAAGGCTGCAACGGCCTCCTACTTTTTAATTTTGCAAGGCGTCAATCACGACATACGCAATTTCCTTTTGGCAATGCAAGCCGACTTATTTGAGATTACGGTTCATACTGGTGGCAAGAGTAAAGAGGTACTGGAAACCAATATCGAAGACATTGATCACAACGTAGACAACATCAATAATTTATTAAAATTATTCGATTTTCGAGACGATGTTGGCAAAGAACGCGTTGATATTAATGAGGTCATTAATGAGGTTAAGAAATTTTTCAAGAACAAGGATAAAAAAGTTAACTTCGTGCCTCATTTTCAGACAAAAATGCCTACCTTATTATGCCTTAAGGCAGAGTTCTCTATGATCATTTACAATTTGATCAACAATGCCGTGAGGGCCATGAGCAATGAAGGTACAATTACAATAAAAACAAAGTTCGACGCCCATCTTTACCAGATTGAAATAGAAGATGATGGCATCGGATTCGACAACAGCCTAGTCGACGAAATTTTTAATTTCGGGTATTCCACTAAGCCCGATGGTATGGGAATCGGTTTGTTCTTCGTCAAGCAAACCATTGAAAGAAAGTTGGAAGGTACCATCGAGGCGAAATCCTTTAAAAACAAGGGTTCCCGCTTTATTATAAAAATACCCGACTACATTAATTACAAGGATTAAATCATGTCAAAAATAATTGAAGAGCAAGAAGTCATCTTAAAAATCATTTTAATAGAAGATGAAATAAAAATTGCAAGAGCACTGAAAAGAGTGCTGAAAGAAAAATTGGAACCAAACTTGCATGCTAAAAAATTTGAATTCATTCACGTTCGTACAGTGGAAGAATTCAAAACCATTGATGCCTCCCCCGAGAACAAATACATCATCGATTTGAATCTCAACGGCCCCAATGGATATAAAGATGGATTGGGAATTCTTCAAAAATTACTGTCCGACGGAAACGATATGTTCCGCCCGATTGTTTATACAGCAACAGACAATTTGGGCGTTAAAAATCGTTGTTTAGAACTAGGGGTCTGGGAAGATCATTTTCTGTCGAAAAGAAACTTGAGAAGAGACCTGAACACCATAGAAAACCTTATTTACAGAGATTTCCGGGAATACATCGCCAACCTGAACGAGTTCGGGCTGACCGCTCGTAATTCCCCCTCTCAAAGTACAGAAACGAATCTTCCTGACGCTCGACCCAACTCGACTGAACAAAGTGATATTGAAGATTCATATAAGATGAAAGAAGAAGATAATTTAAAAGCGCAAGACTTTTCGGACAATTCAGACGTTCTTAACATACCCGATGAACCGAAAAGTATCATTCCAATGAGATTGGAAGCGCAATACATATCCGTTTACAGCGACCTTTTTAGCATATACGACCAATTGCCGTTTAATGCGCGCATAGCGGTTTGTAAATATTTTTTAGAACCTTTCCACAATGGCTATAATTTCTATGGCTTGGCCGGAGAGGTTTTCGATTTGAAGGTAGCGCGCAAAGGTTATGCTCGCGACCAAAATACACTTCGCCGCACAAAATATTTTGCACTAAATTTACTGCAGTCTGATACTCGCCAAATCGAAAAAATTACCTGGTACAAAGGCAAAGAAGTCATTCAAGAAATTGACTTTTCTGATTTGGAGAATATCAAAGCGCATTATGATGGTCGCTTTGGAAAACTGAAATCTACCAAAGATTTCCTCATCGATCTTTCAGAACTTTTCGCAGCCCGACGCCTTGCCGAACTCTATCTCAAAGAGCGGAAAGAAAGTGAGCGCCTTAAAATTCTGGACCAAGCTTATAATTTAAACATCGGCTTTGGAAGGATGAGTTTTATGACCATTCTTTGGGAAGAAATGACCGAGGTAGTCACAGAAGATGCAGAGGAAACACAAGAAGAATTACAACCACTGGTCGAAAAAGGTTTCCTAGATATTGAAGAAATTTTCTATTGTAAAATCACAGATATTGATACGGATAATAAGGTGGTTGATACGGAAGTTTTCAGCCTCGAAGATACCGATAATTCCTTCCCAAGAGCCTTCGATTTAAAGTTGTTGAAAAAAGCTGGTATCTACAATCCAGATGCTTGCTTCAAACTCATTATTCTCAACAACGAACCCAATCACAAAAACCCTTCGGGACGAACCTTTTTCATCGAACCCATTCCCGTTGCCATCTACCACCAAAAACTCGATCGGTAAAATACTTTCGAAATAGTATATTTTAATAACGGCACTGTCCACCCGAAAAACTATGACAAACTACGACTACCCCCTACAGGTCTATGTCTTCAACGTCGGCCAGGGAGAACACCAGCTACTCCGCCTACCCGATGGCTCCTACGGCATCATAGATTCCTACTTCGATCCACAAGTCAATTCACTCCGTGAACCTCCGGGTCTGACATTCTTAAAAAAACGACTTCAAAAAAAGGAAGAAATCCACATCCGCTTTTTACACTTTTCCAATCATCACCAAGACAATTTCAAAGGTGTTCAGCAGTGGATTAACTGGATAGAGAAAAATAATATTCGCTTGGATTATTTGGTATTTCCTGGCACAGCAGCCTTCCAAGCGTTGAGCAAAAGATTACCTGATTTTGCGACAGATGAAGAAGTACTCAGCCTACTTTTTCAAAGGCGTCCTGACTTGACAGATCGCATCAGTAGCTTTAATGCCAATCGCTCTAGTAGTGCTATTCAAGCATTGGAAACTTTCAAAAAAGATTGTGAAGTTTCTTTCAGTACAAAACAAAAAAAGCATCACCCATCTGAAAAATGTATTGAACTCAACGTCTCCGCGATTCGCGAAATTTTCTTATTCGAAGAAAATGAGATGCTCTCTGTTTATTGCCTGGCACCAATGGACAAAATCTTAAACCGCCTTTCCAAACAAGCTCCTGAAGATTTTCTGGAATACTTTTTCAGCGACAAAGATCAACAGCAATATTTCAATGAAAAGGAAGACAGCTCCAACGTACTACTTTTTCGTTTCGGACAACACGACCTGATCTTCGGAGGAGATGCCGGACTTAAGAATATCAAGGCCAGCCTCAAGGCTTTGAGCGACAAACAAAGTAGTCAAACCGATGGGTATTTTACAGCCGACTTCTTAAAACTTTTCCGGCAAGGAGACGCTTCTTCCAGCGAGCTCGATGGTTGGGAAAATCTACTCAAAAAAAGTACCGACGTACATATTGCTATTTCCGCCGGCACCAACTATAAATACAATCATCCACATAACGAGACCATCCAAGACTTAGAGGCTGCCGCCGAGAAAGGAAACTTCCAACCTCTCTATTACCCGACGAATTATCAACACTTAAAAACGAGAGAAGACCTTTCTGTCAGTCCGCCCCCGATGGAAAACATCTCGCTGTGGAGCAATAAAAGTTCTGTTAAAAAGCACAAGAAACAAAGTAAAAAAAAGGGATTGCTGACTAATGCAGCCATCCCGGAAACACCGTCTGTCGACTTACGTAATAATCAGTTTGAACGGACAGTTCAATCTTTGGGCTTTCGCTTCGAATTTCACAAAGACCGAAAGGAAGTAACAGTAGTGGAATTGGCCGCTACTTAGGACTTCCCTCCTGGCTTGAAGATGGCCCCAAAGTTGATGAGCAATGAATGTACATGGTTCGGTAAGCTGTTCAATCGATTCTCTGTACTTGCAACACTCAGTCCCTCAAAACGATAGCACACGTTCAAGTTGAGTGATACATTCTTCGCACCGATGTTGATAACACCACCCAGCCCAGACAGCAAATAGACACCGTTTTGAATCGGCTCTCTTTCGCTGTGGTAAGGTTGTCTGACAAAAGCATAGCCACCACTGACCATGTAGTATAAACCGCTGTAGTTATCGCTGAAGCTGTCCTCAATTAAAGCATAACGAAGGTCTACAAAAACGGGGAGCGTAAAAAAGTCTTCTGTATTATAACTGAATTCGTTTTGGAAATGCATATCAAAACCGCCACCTAAACCTACAAAAAAACCAGACTCACCAAGGGTCATCCCCTGCACCAGATGAATCGAGAAACCAGAATTGGACTCTTCCCTCAACTTGAAGGCATAGCCAGTTTCAGTGAACATCTTATACTGTCCAAACCCACTGTATGGCAGGACAAAAGCAAACAAAACGAATAAAGTGTTTCTTAATATTTTGGGCATATTTTTCATAATGGTTATTTTATTTTTTTGAAAGTTGATCGTAAATTTTTTCCAATGTCGGATTAGATACTCGGTTGTAATTTTCCCACAACTTAGCCTTGTAGGTAACATCCTGTTCATGCATGTTGCGCGAAATGTCCAGTGGTGAATACTTTTTTCGACCCGACTTTGAATGCTTATTCAAGGCGACATCTGTCACCAAAAATTCTTTAAATCGAAAAAACATTTTGTCTTGGTCAATCGAAAACTCAGAACCAAAAGACTCTTCTACCGATAGGTACTTCAAAAACCACCAGCCTTTGTATTCCTGGTATTTGATATTGACCCGCTTGGCAAAAAAGTTGTCGTCCAGTACGTAGTACTTGAAGTAGTCCGGCACAAAGTTCTTGAAGAAGAGGACATTGATCTTCTTGCCAATCTGCATTTCAATTATCGCCGCATCCGAATCGCGTACACGCAGGTAGTTTTCTTCAATGAACTCGCCATTCGCCTCGCCAGAGTAAAAGGAAATGTGCGACACCTTTTCTCCTTCGTGTACCAGACTGCTATCAAAGCGGTAATAGAAGTGCTGTGGAAAATTGGCATTCAAATATGGGCTGCTACCACTGCAGCGATCAATCAAATGGTTGCGAATAAAATCGTCATATAACAAGGTGTACAAGCCATTGACATTGATGCGCGATTCAATTTTTACTGCCGCAGAATCCAAGCCTCTAAAATCCTTGGTTTTTCGGATGGCCTTAATGTAGTGCTTGTTTCTATCAATGGGCTTGTTGTAACCGTTGTCGTAAATTTGGCAGGCTGCTTCGGCAAACAGTACCGGCACCTCTCGGTCTCGGATGATCTCCCGATAGAAACCTTCCAACAGAAATCTTCCTTTGTAGTGGTTCGAGCCAATGCGTTGTATGATGCGCTGCAAACGGTCGGGCTCAGCTCCCCGACTGGCTTGCACCCGCACTTCGCTCAGCAAGTAGGCCGAGCGATTTAAGCGTACTTCCAGACAGCTGTCCGCCTGAATGTCCGACACCTTCACCCGATGGCTATCATAAGACAAGTAAGAAATGCTCAGGCTATCTTCTTGTAAATGCTTCGGCACCTTCAACTCGAAGCGACCCTGCTGATCACTCACCACACCCAGCGCCGTCCCGAGGATGCTGACATTGGCCAGGTAAACCGGCTGTCCGCTGGTGGCATCCAGGATTGTTCCACAAAGCTTGCGATGATCATTCGGCAAAGTCGAAAAGTAGACCGAAGACAGCAAAATCATAAGGATGGATAAATATTTCATCGTCTTACTTTTTATTTCAGCTTGCGATTCCTGCCCAGCCAACAGGCGAGCATTCCTCGCAAGCTGTTCTTTTTAGTGAACTCGTATGATGACAAAATTGCAGTTCCGCCAAAACGCAATCGGATCGGTGATGCGCAGGATGCCATTTCCATCAATGAAGAAGGAATGCTCCGGGCGGGCGGGATAAACATCCCGCTGGTAAAAAATCTTATCGAGATTGGCCCGAATGTATTTTACATCGTGTTTGCGAGCCTTTTGAAAGAAGTCCGGATCGGGCTTGTAGTCTGGATTCAGCTTTGGCTTTTTAAACCAGCGGAATAGAAATGAACCATTCTTGTGCAAAATGCCCTTGCGCATCAAATCTTTCTTCTTGCCCCAGGTGTAGTGGATAAAGGAATTCCCCTCGTAGTCGATCACATCTGGATCAACCGGATAGACGTGATTGGTTCGATCCAAGACACTGACCGTATCCGGCCGAGACCGCTTGCCTTTCTTGGGCCTGATTTTAGCATCCAAGGCATACCGACGGGTGGTACTGCTGAAGTTGCTGATTACACCCACCTTGTACTTAAAGTCTTCATGCCGAAAGCTCAGGTCCAACTGCATGATCTCCGCATCTTCCGTAAAAATCTTCAACTTGTAATTGCCATTGACATCCGTTACGGTGTTGACCGTCTGGAACTGCTTGGATACCACCATGACATTCTTCACGGGTGTATTGTCCTTGCTGTTCAAGACCGTACCTACGATCACAATGGGGTTAGACTTCTCTCTTTTCAGGTAAAATTTCAATTCTTCATTGCGCGATTGCTCGCTGAAGACGAACACCGTTTCTGGTGTCACTTGGTAGTAGCCCTTGGCACTGATGATGACCCGAACCGTCATGCCGGCTCCGTAGCGCTTTCGGGGTAGTTGAATTTTAAACTCTCCACTGGAAAAAACCTCTCCTCTAATCCCTCCGGCAATTTTGATTTTTGCCCCGGGTAGATGTTCCAGAACTTGATCTGCGAAGGAAGTGCCTTTCCAGACCTCTTCGAAGAGGAACCCTCGCAAGACGATGATGTCTTTATCCATCTGATCGGCCTTCAAGGGAGCCGCCAGCGAGAGTAAAAATGCAAGTAACAAAAGATATATTTTTTCCATTTTTTATGCTTTTTACGACGAAGAAACTCATATAACCATACCGGCCGTTTTCCGGTCTTTCTCCTCTACCCTATTCCTCCATCGCCGTTAAGGGATAGATAATTTTGTATCTGGCGAGAGCCGATAATTATCCGAAAAGGTCTCCTCGCCATCGCTGAAATAGACAGTAATCTCAGTCCCAACCTTGGGGACTCTCAGAAAAATGTTGTCTAGGGAATCCGTCTTACCATCGATCCTTTTACCCTCGATGAGCGTCCAGATGGTGTACTTAGCAGCATCCTTATGGTTTCCGCTCAAAGTAATCCATCCAGCTTTTGCGGATGGACTACTTTCTGGGCGGAGCCGGTGGCTTGGCCGTTTGCCATGGGGAGGGGCATCAGGCAAATACACCGGTTGTTCTTCTGAAACTTCTCGTTCGAGTAGCTTATCAATGTACTGCTGAACGGTTTGATCAATCCGATCCAAAATCCGCCCTCGATGGTCGGCGGACAAGGTCGAGTCTTGCAAGCGCTCGTACTCGGCACACAATATGCTAATGAGCGCATTGTGGGTATCCGGATAACCGTCGGAATAATCGATGCGAAGGCGGTGGTGTTCACTGACCAAATTTTCGTACTTCCGATAGCGATCCGATCCTCCAAGCTCGACAGCAAATGCCTCCAAGTTAGCTTTCAGGATCGCTTTCAGCTCATATTCTCTCTCACTGCCATCCATTGTGTGGACAGAATCGACCAGCTCTACCAGCATCTTGTATGGGCAGTCTCGCTCTGGCAAGTAGCGATCCGGGTCGATGAGCGGCTGATCCTCTGTACAGGCAGACAAGCAGATAATAAATAGCAAGCAACTCCAAAAAATTCGTGTGTTATGCATGGTTGATTTTATTCAGGTTATGATTCCCGTCAAAAAGCCGGGCAGTTATTTGAAAAAAGCCATTTCACATCGCGACTTGGGCTACTTGGGTTCTGCCGTGATGAGGAATCTCAGCCGGACAGGGTCGCTTTTCAGGACCACCTGCTGATTTCGGATGTAGGTTAGGTTGTAGACATTGGAGATGGCCTTCGAAAACTTGTCGAACACTTCTTCCAGTTGTTTGATGTTGCCAGGAAACTCGGCGGCACCGCGGTTGGCGGCCAGGTTTTGCAGCACATCGGTGTCAACACCACCTTTTCCTTCCAAGCCGATGGTAAAGCTGTTGATCTTGACGGCGTTGGGGTCATCGACCAACTTGTTGACCAGGGCTTCGGGTGCATTCTCAGGAATGGAATAGTTGTCGGTGCCATCCGTAAAGGTCAGCAGGGCTTTCCCCCTGGCATCTCTAGCAGACAAGCTATCGATGCCCATGCTGATGGCATCATAGAGCGCTGTGAAGGCTCCCTGTCTCATCTTAGAAATGTAGTTGAGAACGGCACTCCTGTTGTTGGTAGGGCGGAGGTAGTTGAGTTCATCGGAAAAGGCGACGATACCGATTTCAGCGGTAGGCGTAGCTTCGAAGACATTCTCTACAAAGCGGGAGGCAAAGGACTTCACCTTGTCGAAATCTTCTCCTAGGGAGAGGCTGGCGTCCAGCACCATAATGATGTCCAGGTCTTCGATCAAATCGAAGCTCATACCAAATTCGACATCTTCCTTCCAATCGTTGATCTCGTCCCGGTACTCGAATGCTTGAATCTCCTTGATTTCGTAATTCTGACTTCGGTTGTCGATGATCCGGATGTTGTTCAACAGGATGTTGGTGATGTTAGGTGGAATCAACTCACCGGTAAAAGTAGACGAGGGATCGATCTTAACCTCATCGGAAGAGTTGTTACCATCGAAACTCAGCAAAGGACTCTGACCATCTTCGTTGCAATATTCGACATACAATTCGAAGGTGCTTTCCAGAGATACTTCTTCTTTTTTGCAGGCGGACAGGCTAATCAGCAGTCCAATCAAAAAGTAAAATGGGATGTTGTGCGCTTTCATGACTATTGGATTTAGTAAGTACGGATAAAGGTTTCTCATTTACCGATCCAACATCGACAAGCTGTAATTTTTACTCTTGCTTTTGTTGGCCACAAACACATTTGCTTGCGCCTGCAAGTTCGCCCTCAAAAAGTTGTCTTTTTTTGTCTATTGGTTGAAAGTTCCCAGAAGTTGGGAATCGAAAAGATATTTATAGAACTTAAAAACCTGGTTGTCAGCCCCTTGGGTAAGGCTTGGAGGATACAAGCGGAGTGCCTCCTCAATTTTTGGATTGGACAATATTTCGCTCATGCGCCGGTCCAATTTATTGTAGTATTCGCCCTCGGATGGCTCTAAAAGCCACTTTTCGCCGTTCGCATAATAGTGCGCCAACTGTAAGGCAGCCTCCAAAGAGAGGTTGAACTTAAAGCGGTTGAAGTAAGAGGTAAGCTCCGCTTTGAATACTTTAATTCTGCCTTCCAGGTAGTTGATGCTGCAACTTGCCAACAGCTTGGACATCGGGTCTGTTTCTGTCAGGTCTGTCTCTAAGATTGGGAAACAAATTTTTTCACCAGCTAGTTCAAACAGAGAAAACTCTCTCATCGCCGATCCCTTGTAATTCTTGTGCAAGCATAGGTACACCGCCTCCTTGTAGGGCAACAACTCCCATAAGTAATTGTGAAATGAGCTATCCAAAAAATGACTTTCCGAACAAATAATAAAAGATAATCGCTTGTTGGGTTCTGCATTTGTTGGAAGAACAGAATGGTATACGGTGTGGAGGCCCTCAATGGCAAAGCCCTTCGGTTCGTCGATCAGCATTTGCTCCACGGCCGAAAGATGGTCGGCCAGTAGCTCTATCTGCGGCACCACCAATAGCAACAGTTGTTGGCTAAGCTTCTGTTTGGACTTCATTCGTCTGGATGGTTTCGTTTTCAATCAGCGCTCCATAATATTGTAGCCACTCTCGCTCCTTTTTGGTCAACAACAGTCCCTTTGCATCTTTCCAGCGATAAGTCCTCTTCGTTTTCAAGCCATATAATTCACGGCTGAGCAGCGGCCCTATTTTTTGCCCATTGCTACTTCTCTTGATAATCGCTCCGATCGTCAAAACCGAATGAATGGCCGTCCACCGCTCTTTGGCATCCTTCCAATTCCCCAAATGACGAGCCCCCAGCTGATACAGCCCCAATGCCGCCCTACGGGCTTTCAGCCGATCCCGAAAACTCTTGAGGTTATCCCCCGGATCAGCTTTGTTTAGTTTCCCCTTCAAGCCTTCCACCCTGGGAATATCGCCTTTGCTCAGTACCCCTTTGACGACATCGAGTGCAAACTCCGAAATCATCTCCTCGCTCTGCAAATAATCTTCCGCTCTGAGGTGCTTATTGTACCAGATAATATCTTCTTTAAAATCCGGTAGCTTATCCTTATCCTGGGTAATCTGCTGGTCTTTTTCCGAAAGCAGGCGCACCAGACGGGTCAAACCTCTTTCATTCTGGATGTTCTCCCGGCGCACGAAGACAACATTGCTGGCCTGCCGGAAGAAACGGGGAATGACCTGCACCGGGTAATTGGTCAATACAATAAAAAAATACATATCGGGCCGCCTCATTTCCAGCTCCTGGATGATATGGTAGCCCTGTTTTCGGCTGAAGCGGTTTTGATGGTCGTAAAAACGGAAATCACAGCAAATCACCTGAGCATCCACAGCCTCCAATGCTTGGATGGCAGACTCTACATCACCGACAACCCGGCAAGCAACACCCTGGCGTTTCAGCATGTTGCGCAAATCAAAGTGCTGGTTGTGATCTGCCTTGATGTATAGGACCTCTAAGTCACTAGGCAACTCCTCCTCATCGGTATCTGAGGATTCATCGGTGACAAGGCGCTTCATCTCCCGAACAATGCTTTCCATTTTCAGCTTATCCAAACGCTCATCTGGCTGGATTCGCTTTTTCAAGATCGCGTCGATGCCATCTTCAAAGGCACTCGCCATCAGCAAGCTCCAAATGCCCTTCAACTGGTCCTGCAGCATCCCAATCGCTACCGCTCCGTCCCATTCGGTCTGGGTAGATAGACAAACCTTATCGATCAAGTAATCGAAAAAAGCTTCCAGGTAGCCAGTTTGTTGATAGAGGTTTTCCTTTAGGTCTTTTTGCAAGAAAGCATCTTCGAGGGGCGCCGGAAGATGGTCGCTCCAGTCCTTTTCCTCAAGCATGGATAAGGTCTCAAGTGACTGAAAGTCCACAGAGGGGTCCTGCAAGTACTGGAAGCCTCCTTTAGACAGTTGGAACCCCGCCGGCCCCGACTGACCGACTTTCGGTAGATGGGAGGTCAAGAGCACTGGGACGCGAAGGTCGTGCTGATACCGCATGCGAAAAAGTAGGTCCAAACCCAGAAAATCAGTGTAGTAACGATTGGTCCATCGCAACTCCAAGAGTATCACCACTGCCGCAACCTGCGCTTCTGACTCCTTCAGGGCTGCAACCAATGCTTGGAAATCTTCCAGGGTAGAAACGACTTCTATGTTCCCGCTGAGCAACTTTTGCTGCTCCGGATTACATAAAAAATAGACTTTCCCTTCCAGTACGGATGGTGTGGCGGAATCCATTCCCATTGTACCTACTCTCTGATTTATGGGCCAAGATAGAGAAAATATTAGGCTCTACTAACAAAATCAAAACGCTTTCCCTGAATTAATTGGCGCTTTCTGTTGGCCAGCTGTACCTAACAATACAACTTAAAGGTTGGTGAGCATGCGGTTACCGGAATCCTTTCAGCCAGCCCTTCCACTTGGCCCACCGAAAGGCCCAGGTAGGTTTCGGCTCTTCTAGGCTGCCTTGCCAGGAAGCGCCCATTCGCAAATAGTAGCGATAAAAGTCAGCGGGCGTCACCCCCCACTTGCGGACAAAAAGCCGTTTGCCCTTGCCCTTTGGGATGCGAACCGTGGATTTTCGACCAAAGTGATACACCCGGCTCTCCCCCAGCCCTATGAAGCGCCGCACGCCTATTTCCCACAGCTTGCGCGAAAAGTCCGGATCGGAATAAAAACCTGGGCTGTACTCGACACTGTAGCCCCCCACTTGGTCCCAGAGGCTCAAGGGTACTAGGTTAGGTGGCCAGGAAGCGCCACTCCAATCTGCTTTTGGCATGTTCGGCAAGGCACGGAGCAAATCTGCCTCTCGAAAATCATCGGGCTGCCTCCCAAAATCGTAGGGCGCCAGAACGGCAGGGTTGCCAGAAGCATAAGGCTCAATCATGGTCGACGATAGAAAATAGCGCTCATCAGGCTGACGTTGGATCGCTTGCCAGAGGGGCAGGTCCCAGTCTGGACAGCAGAACATATCATCGTTCAAAAAGAGTAGGAAGTTGGTCTGTACCAGCTCTCGGGCCGCATTCAAGGCATGGCAAACCCCAACATTCGCCGCCGAATAGGTATGGGCCATTTGCTCTTGCCGTACCCAATCGAGGCTGCCGTCTGTCCCTTGGTTGATGTGGACAATGATCTGATGTGGAAAATGCGAGTGACGGCGGATGCTTTCCACACAAAGTTTTAGGTAAGGTAAATTATTCCAAGATGGAATGAGGATGGAAAAACGAGCATCCAATGGCAGAGGCCCTTGCTGCTGCTGGATGGAGGAAGAAATGTCGTTAGGCATATATGTCCAATTACTCTTTGGAGCGGCTCAGCCAACCCAGCACCTTTGAGTGGCGCACATACCAACGGTCGTTGCGCCAGGTCAATTTCAGGTCAGATCGACTTTTCTTACCAACATTTTGCTGGGTTATTTCAATGGAATCCCTACCGACTTTGCTGATAATAGCCACATGACCGTATCGATCTCCGCCAAAAACGAGGATGTCGTTGATGCGCGGTTTGCGTTCGCTGCCATTGCGCCACTGAAAAAGCGCTCGGTCGGCATTGTAAACGCCATTGGTCAGATAGAGGTTGAAAAAGTCGCGGGCATGCCCCCAGGTGTTGGGCATCCGGTGGTTGAGGTGGTCAAAGTAGTAGCGCTTCACAAACTCCACACACTGCCATTTCAGCCCATAATTGTAACCATCCGCACTTTTGTGTCGCCCGACCGTATGCAAAATATCGTATCCATTGTAGTAAACTGGTACGCCGTGGAGGCTGTCAATAATTTCGCCTATCGAAGAGCTTTCGCGCTCCTCTACATCTACCTCAACGGGGATGAAGCCGATTTCTTCCGGTTCTTTTTGTAGCTTCCCACAGGAAAAAACAAAGAGAAGAATTGCCAGTGTGTATAGTGATTGTTTCATAGTATTCTAGTCTTTCTTCTCCTGCTGCAAGAGCTTTGCCAAACTACGCCTCAACTTCGATATTCTCCCGGCAGTTTCCGCCGAAAAACCTGGTAAACATTTCTGAGAAAGGTCTTCAGCTCCTCCTCATTTGGGTTAAATGATATGCATTCTTTTCAAAATGCGTTGCAAATTTAAGAAAAAAGCGCATGCGTTGCCTTTTCAATAAACAAAGGCGGAGCTTTCTGCTAATGCATATTCTTCGAATAGGGCTTTCAACTTTTGTGTGATGGCACCCGGATGGCCATTTCCGATGACCGTATCCCCCACCTGAACAACTGCCAATGCCCCCTTGGTAGAACTGCTGACGAAAGCTTCCCTAGCTCCTTTCAGCTCCTCCATTGTGATGGGTCGTTCCACTACTTTACAGAATTGTCGAGCAATTTTCAGGAGGTGTTTGCGGGTAATGCCGAAGAGAATGTTCTGCCGGGGCGTCACCAGGCTGCCGTCTGCTGTCACTATAAAGAAGTTGGCGCGAGAGGATTCCGAAATGATGCCTTCCTTGTGATACAACACATCTGTTGCACCAGCCTCCTTGATTTTCTTGCGGAGCAATATTGGGACACTGTAGTTAATCGTTTTTACATCTGCCAGTTCTCTGATGTATTCATAAGGCATCAGACGAATGCCCTGTTCAAATAGCGAGCCAGGGTAGCCCCGGAATTCCTGCATCAGCAAGATCAAATTGGAGGAGGTAGGTGTAAAGCCGTCGTCTGAGTAGCCGCCGGTCAACAGCATTCGAAGGCTCGCATGTTCTGCTTGGTTGGCCTGTTGTAAATCTGCCAATCGCTCCTTTAGCACCTCTTTGGAAACGGGCATATCCAGCTCCATTTTGATGGCCGATTGGAAAAAGCGATCCAAATGGTCTTCCAAAAAGGTAGCTTTTCCGTGCCGGATGCGCAGGAAATCAAAAATGCCATAGCCACGCAACAGGGCCAGGTCGGTAATTTGGAGACTGGCCGAAGCTCGGTCTACCAATTCACCATTGATATTTGCGTAAGGTAAGTACATCATTCGCTTGTTTTATTCAACAGCTTTGCTCCAATCAGAGCAGAAAAAAGCTTTATGCCATGTATGTAAAGGCTCTTTCAACTCTAACGGAGGACGGCCTGCATTTCCCGGTAGAGGATCGGCGCCGTCTCGGGACCCAAGGAATTAATTTCGCCGTAGGGAGCACTGCCATTTCCGTAAGTAAAAGGAGCCGATACATCCCATTGGGTCTTTGGAATGACATAGCCGATCATATCGTTCGACAATCCAATGATGAAACGGAATTGCCCCTCCATTTGGTTTCGAATGGGCGGGCTTTCTTTGGGTAAGCCCCCAAAGTCGCTACCGTTGGGCGTAGCCACACCGCCATTGGCGATCTCCGGATACAGCTCACCCGGTTGGTGCAAAAAGCTGGCCGGCCCCAGCGTCCAGTAGGCCACTTCGCTGCGCACTTTCATCCAACCTACCTGCCCGCGGTCGATAAGACCAGTAGCTGCTGCCAGCTGGTAGAGCTCATTGTCGATGGGCAGTTCTATGGAACGTACGTTGAGTCGAATGTCCGCTTCCGAAATTTCTACGGCTTCTCCTCCTTCCAACGCATCCAAGGCGAGCAAAGCCAACTGCTGGCCTTGGGCGGCCGCCTTGTCAAAAGAAGGTACTTTGTAAAGCGTATCACCTGCGATGGATGGAATGCCCATCTCCGGAGAGGTCGTCATCAAACCTCCGATGGCACCATTGAGGTAGACTGCAATGCCCCCCAAGCCCGCTCTGACCAGGGAATCGCCGATGTAGACACCCTTTTCGATGCCTTCTCGCAGATAGTGCGGGAAGTCTGACGTGATCTCCAGGTTTTTATTCCACAGCGTCTCGGGATGATTGGCCCAGGCAACGAGGGTGCCGATGGTTTGACCGCTTTCGTAATCCAAGGCTTGGATCATGCGAAGCCCGGGGTCCAAAACCTGGGGCTGGCGGGTATCTTCGACCAAATAAGCAGCCCCCTCCGCATCTTGTGCCATCCGCAAACGCGCCCTTCTCAAGCCTTGAACCGCCAAGGCGATGGATTGAGCGGTTTGTGATTTGACATACTTCAAATAGCGCTTATCGACGCCACTGCTGTAATCACTACTTCCCCACATCCCCAACAAATCGGGACCTTCATGGGTATGTGTACTGCTGATACTCGTATAATCGACCCCCAGAACGGCTGGCAGTTGCTTGCGCACATCAATAACATCGTCGCTCATAAATCCAATGACATCCAGCGAGACCAGTGCAATCCGGGTTCGCCCATCATCAATGACCATTGTTCTGGCCCAAAGCGGATCGTGTACGCCTGTGGCAGGCCGTCGGTTTTGAAAACCTGCCATCCAGACCGGATCAAAGCGACCATTGTTATTTCGATCCTCATAGCGATCACCATTTTCTGGAACGTAGCGCGCGTCTCCATCCACATCCGTCCAGACATCTGTGACCGTTGGGCTGATGGGTACGGCAGCAAAACCCACCTTCAGTGAACCTGCTTCCTGAGCGGGGACAGACAGGCTTGCATCATAGCCGCGGTGCCGATCCCGAAAGTGCCACACCAGCCAGCTCAAAATGAGAATGGCCAATATTAGAAGAAGCCCCAAAAGAATCTTTAGAAAGCGCATGATATATTTTAGAAGAGGTTTTTTATTTTAGCGATCTGTCAATCATATTACTTTTGCAAATTAACCTAAGTTGTGGTGAATGAAAAGATTTGAGGAAAATTCCTGCCCATCAGTGGGTGGGTGGATAGAAATTCATAACATCTAGGCAAATATTGGAGTGCAAGGCTTCCTTTGGAATGCTGGCACAACTTTTTTAGACAGAAATCGCAACTTGAATTAAATTAACAATCATGCTCTTACTAGGTTACGACATTGGAAGTTCTTCGGTAAAAGCCGCCCTATTGGACGGTCATAGTGGCAAAAGTATAGCTGTGGCTCATTATCCCAAGATGGAAATGAACATCGTGGCCAAAAAAGCTGGCTGGGCAGAGCAACATCCGGAAACCTGGTGGGAGGCGCTGCGCATGGCAACCAAGGAGCTGTTGACTAAGGCTGGCAATATTGATAAGAGCGCCATCAAATCCATCGGCATTGCTTATCAGATGCATGGTTTGGTACTGATAGACCGAGATCAGAGGGTCCTGCGGCCGTCCATCATATGGTGCGACAGCCGAGCGGTGGACATTGGGCGGGAGGCACTCGAACGATTGGGCAAAGAAAAGTGCTTGTCGCACTTGCTCAACTCGCCAGGCAACTTTACCGCTTCCAAGCTGAAATGGGTACAAGAAAACGAGCCTTTCATCTACGAAAAAGTCCGTAAAATCCTTTTGCCGGGCGATTACATTGCCATGAAACTGTCCGGTGAAGTACACAGCACCATCAGTGGTTTATCGGAAGGTATTTTGTGGGATTTTAAAGAGCAAAAAGTCTCTGATGATCTTTTAAAACACTTCGACTTCGACCAAAGATTGATTCCGAATATTGTCCCTACCTTTTCAGAACAAGGCCAGCTTTCGGCCACTGCCGCCAAGGAGTTGGATCTTCCGGCGGGGATTCCCATCTGTTACAGAGCGGGCGACCAACCCAACAATGCCTTCAGCTTGAATGTACTCAATGCCGGGGAAATAGCAGCTACTGCCGGTACCTCGGGTGTTGTTTATGGGGTGAGCAATGAAACCAAGTACGATCCTGAATCCAGGGTCAATACCTTTGCACATGTCAATTACACCAAGCAGAAAAACAGCCTGGGTATTCTTTTGTGTATCAATGGAAGTGGTATTTTATACAGCTGGGCCAAGCGCAATTTTGGTCATCTCGAATACGAGCGGATGAATTCCCTTGCTGCTCAAGCACCCATCGGCGCCAACGGTTTGAAAGTTTTTCCTTTCGGCAATGGCGCGGAGCGCATGCTGCAGGATCGCAACATCGGTAGCCATTTTGACAACATCAATTTCAATATTCACTCCAACGCCCACCTCTTCCGGGGTATGTTGGAAGGCATTGTCTACTCCCTGAAATACGGTCTGGAAGTCATGCAGGAAATGGGCATGGAACCCAACGTCATTCGAGCAGGCCATGCCAACCTATTTCTCAGCGATATTTTCCGGGAAGCACTCGCCTCCGTTGCCAATGTTTCCATTGAACTGTACAACACCGATGGCGCACAGGGCGCAGCCAGAGGAGCTGGCGTCGGCATGGGACATTTCACCTTTGACAATGCCTTTACGGGACTGGAAAAAATTGGGGAAATCACACCGAATAAATACCTCAAATCGCAATACCGCTACACCTACAACAAGTGGAAACAATCCCTGGAACAAAAGCTGCAGAATATTATTAGCCACACAGAGGATGAATGACACATTACCTCTGGCCTTAAGTAGTTTTTACATTTTATAATTTAAATTTATATGTAATTCTTTTCGTAATTACAAAATTTGCCTATCTTACATTTACGTTCTTGACTTATCTAAAATTGCCAATCTAACAGACCGCATTACCCTCAATCCTCAAAGTGTAAAATCGTACTCATTGGGAGGTAGATTCTTCTACGATCCCCAAGAGAGTTATTTGTATTCAATCGTATAAAACGCATTTATTCACCAAAACAAAATTATTTGATGAGAACGTATGATTTGTTATGTCTACTTCTATTCGTTCTGGGTAGCAGCCTGACAACCTATGCTCAAAAACGCAACTGCGGCTCTATGCACCACCTCGAAGAACAGCTGCAGCAAGATCCCAAAATGGCCAAAAAGATGAGGAGCATCGAAGCCCACTCGATGCGTTTCAACGGGAATTCCAGCCGTATGGTCGTCACCATCCCTGTCGTTGTACACGTTATTTACAACAATGCAACCGAAAACATCAGCGATGCACAAATTCAGTCGCAAATCGCCATTCTGACAGACGATTTTCGACGACTCAACGCCGACCAAACCAACCAATGGTCGCAGGCTGCAGATACCGAAATCGAATTTTGCCTGGCGACCGTTGATCCCAATGGCAATGCTACCAACGGGATTACCCGCACCTCAACCAGCCGCACCTCCTTTGGAACCAATGACCAAATGAAGTTTACCTCTTCTGGTGGTCGCGATGCTTGGCCGACTGCCGACTACATGAATTTTTGGGTTTGTGACATTAGCGGCGGCATTCTGGGTTATGCGCAGTTTCCGGGTGGCAACCCAGCAACAGATGGCATCGTGGTAGACTACCAGTACGTTGGCAACATCGGTACGGCAACTGCTCCTTTCGACCTGGGCCGGACGGCTACGCACGAGGTGGGTCACTGGCTCAACCTCCGTCACATCTGGGGAGATGGCGGCTGCAGTGTAGACGATTTCGTATCGGATACACCTACTTCCGATGCCCCCAATTATGGCTGTGCCACGGGCCATGTTTCCTGTGGTTCTACCGATATGGTGGAGAATTACATGGACTACTCCGACGACGCTTGCATGAACCTTTACACACTTGGTCAGAAGAACAGAATGCAAGCATTGTTTTCTCCGGGTGGCTTCAGAGCCAACCTGTTGAACTCTACCGCTTGCGGAACGCCTCCGCCTCCGTCGAGCTGTACAGATGGCATCCAGAATGGCCAGGAAACAGGCATCGATTGCGGTGGGCCGGATTGCCCCCCATGTCCTTGCGCCGGTACAAATGTGACGGTCCGCATCACCTTCGATCAATATGCCTCTGAGACGAGTTGGCAAATCACAGACGCAGGTGGTACCGTCGTTGCTTCCGGCTCCAACTATGGCAGCTTCGGCAATGGCGACACCTTCACCGAGACGTACTGCCTGTCAAATGCCTGCTACGATTTCACCATATTCGATTCCTATGGAGACGGTATTTGCTGCGCTTATGGCAACGGTTCTTATGCGGTCACAGATGACAGTGGCAACACCCTTGCTTCCGGCGGTGCCTTCACCTTCAATGAAACGACCAACTTCTGCCTGGGCAGCGGTCCACAGCCGAGCTGTACAGACGGCATCCAGAATGGCCAGGAGACAGGCGTTGACTGTGGTGGTCCGGACTGTCCGCCTTGCACACCGACGGGCAATTGCATCTATACAACGCTCGACTTCAACGATTTCGAGGGTGGCTTTGGCCTGTGGAACGATGGTGGCTCCGATTGCCGTCGCAGCTTCAACGACAGAGCCTATGCCAATAGCGGTTCGTACTGCGTCCGTTTGAGGGACAATACGAATACCTCTGTTATGACGACAGACAATCTCAATCTAACAAGCTACGAAGAACTGACCGTTAGCTTCTCCTATTTGGTTCGCCTGTTCGAAGGCAGCGAAGATTTCTGGCTGCAAGTTTCCACCAATGGAGGCAGCTCTTACACTACGGTAGAAGAATGGAACCTGGGTGGAGAATTTAGCAACAACCAGCGCAATTTCGACGAGGTGGTCATCTCCGGCCCCTTTTCGGCCAACACCCGTTTGCGCTTCCGCTGTGATGCTTCGGCCAACTCCGACTATGTGTACATCGACGATGTGAGCATAGAAGGTTGTAAGTTGGCAGCTAGAGGTAGCGGCGGAGAGGAAATCCTGCCAGATGCCAGCAACAATGATGTAAGCAGCCGTGGCCAGATGGAGGAAGCGACAGAGGCCATTTCGGATATGCGACTCTTCCCGAATCCGACCAGCGATCAGCTCAATGTAACTTTCCAACTTGCTGAAGCCAGCCACGTACAGTTGACCGTTATCGACATCAACGGAAAGGTATGGCAACTGCAGCAGTTCAATGCTGGAAGCGGCCGCCAAGAAACAGAGATCAATGTAAATGATGTACCAGCCGGATATTATTTCATCCGCATGCAAGCAAAAGACCAACAGTTGGTCGATAAGTTTGTCGTGGTTAAATAAACCTACTGAGCTATAAACTTTCCACCTCCCGGACCTTCCACATCGAAAGTCCGGGATTTTTTATGTCGACTACAAACAGCCTCAAGCCATAGCAGCTATTAAAGCCTTTCTTGCAAAAACCTTAAAGCGATGTAAAAAGTGAAAAATTGATGTTGAACCTCAAAGCGGATTCTTACCGATCAATTGCTCTAGTTTTTTTCGATTGACCCGGCTGATGGGCAATTCCTTCTCTTTTCCAACGACTAAAGTCGTTCCTTCGAACAGATTGACCGATAGAATCTTGTTTGAATTGACGATGTACCGCCTGTGAATCCGAATAAAATGACTGGCCGGCAAGCTTTTCTCCATTTTCGAAATGGTAATTCGAGTCACAAACTTTTCATTTTTCTCGGTATGGGTAATGCAGTACTTATCGTCGGACTCAACAAATGTTATTTCATTGATGTCCACCTTGTGGTAGATGTTTTTCTTTTTGAAAAACAGCATCTTCTTAAAAACGAAATCGTCTGTCTCGCTCTTTGATTCAGCGGCATTTTCGGTGGCTAATCTTATGTTAGAAATGGCTAGGTTGATACAGCTTAGTAAGGCGTACTTACCGACTGGTTTGACTAAAAAGCCTACCATCTTTGATCGTTGAGCTGCCTGGTAAGTCTGTTCATCGTCAAAGCTTGTGATATAAAGAATAGGAATCCCGAGGTGTTTTATTTTTTTACCAATTTCTGTACCTGACATTCGTCCCTTAATGTCAATATCCATCAAAATCAAATCCGGAGATTCAGTGTAAATTAACTCCAAAGCCTCTGCAGAGTTGTCTACGGACTCAATGACAGTACATCCGATTTCTCGAATAAGCATTTCTAACTCAAGTGCGAAAGACAAATCATCTTCCACAATGAGAATTCTAAGTTGGGAAGTTGACACCTTATTGGATTAATTTAAGCGGACGATTGTTCGATGGCGTGCTTAACAACAAAGCATGCCTATATACAATGATACAAATAAAGACTTAGAACCTGTCTAAAACTCATTTGCGATTGTCGCAAAACGTCCTTTTAGCCATCCGCCAAGCGCTTAAACAGCAAGCGGAGCAGGTAAAGCCTGACGATTTTTGACAAACAACAGCTTAAATACGGAGCCTTCATTTGGTTGACTGAAGACCTCTATGGTGCCTTTGTGTAACTTTAACAATTCATTTACCAAGTGCAACCCCAGTCCAGTACCCTTTTCTCCGGCAGTTCCTCGTTCGCTTTGATTACTTTGGAGCGTAAAAAGATTTTTCAATTTCTCGTCCGATATACCGATGCCCGAATCTTTGACAAAAACTTCGACAACTTCCTTTCCCGATTGAGCGGATAATTCAATGATTCCGCCTTTGGAAGTGTATTTTATTGCGTTGTCGATTAGATTTCTTAAAATTACTGTAAAAGAGTTTAGATCGGCGAATAATTCCAAATCTTCGGGAATGTCCGCTTTCAGCTCAATGCCTTTATCGGAGGTAACTGTTTCGAACAACTCAAACATTTCTTCCACTACCTGATGCAGAGGAAATGTTGTCGGCCGATAATTCAAAGCCTTCTTCTGCGTCAAGGCCCAGTTCAGTAGATTATCGGTTAATTTACTTAAGGCAAAAGCATTTTCTTCCAGAACTTGCCCAAGTTTTGAAAGCTTTTTATAATCTCCTTTTTCAATCAAGTATCTTACCTTTTCTGTAATGCCACGAAACGAAATGGCAGGCTTGCGCAAGTCATGTCCCAATACGGCAAAAAGGTGGTCCTTGGTTTGATTGAGCTGCGTGAGTTCTTTATTTTGAGCGGCAATGATTTGGTTCTTTTTGCGAGCAGAAATGTAAAATACAAATCCTAAAACAGCCAACACCCCTACCGCTAACGCAATTAGTTGCGTTCGCTTTGTCTCTGCTTTTAGTGCCAGTTCTTTCTGGATTTGAGCTGCTGCAATCTGCTGCTTTTCAAGGTCGAATTCATGGTCTTTTGACAAAACCGCAAGGTCTCTGACTTTTTCAAATTGATTGAGAGAATCTTTTAATTCATTATACTTTTTATAACTCTTGAGGGAAGACTCTAAATCTCCAAGTTCTTCGTAAGCTTCGGCCATGATAGACATGTTGGTGACGGAAGACTCCCAATCTTTTCGTTCGAAAGTTACCGCAAAACTTTTTTGAGCATATGCAATGGCCTTTCGATACTCTTTGGTTCTTAAATACAATTTGGCCAAAAAATAATGGAGGACATTTAAGCTGGTTTTATTGCCACCTTGAGTAACCTCATTTAGTGCTTTATTCAAATAAAACTTTGCCTCTTCAAAACGGCCTGCTTCTAAATGTGTATGTCCAAGTTGTTGGGTAATGGCCAGTTCATATCGACTTTTTCCCAGCTTTTTGAGCAGCTCTTGGCCATAGGATAAAACGTCCAAGGCGTCGTCATATCTTCCAATTTCGGTTAGGATATTTGCCTTGACGGTCAAAGTATTTAAATGCGAATCATAATCTTCCGTTTCTTCTGCCAAGGTCTGTGCTTTCTCCAAATACTCTAGTGATTGATCGTAATCTTTCTGAAAGCCATAGGTCTCTGCAATGCCTATCAAAGATCCGATGCTTCCCCTCTTATCGCCTAGCTTTTCTTGCACCTCCAATGCACGATGACTGTATTTCAACGCCATTCTATACAATTGTTGGCTCCGGTATTGGTAAGCAACGGTCGTAAGACTTTTCGACAGACTTTCCAAAATATTGAGTCGCTCCTGAATTTCAACGATTTCCAGATAAACGGCCAATCCTTCCTCCAAATCACCCAACTGCGTTTTTAGCACCGCCCGATTGTACATTGGACGGAGCATATTAATGGTATCATCAAGTTGCCCATAAAGCTTTTCTGACAGCTCGTAGTACAAAAGGGTCGTATCCACCAGATATTGATAGTGGTGAAGGGTTCCCATTTGGTTGTACAAAAAGGCAAGCGCAGCTTCTGTTTTGGCAGCTTTTGCCTGGGGAATCAACTGTCGATAAACCGAATCGGCGAAGGCATAATTTCCGCGCAAACATTCCATGAGTCCAAATCGCGCACTCATTTCAATAGCCGCATTTTTGTCCCCGGAATTTTCAAAATAGTCCGAAGCCAAGGCATAGCATATTTTTGCCGAATCCAAATTACTTGCTAGATAATACAGCCCAGCTTTTTTGGAAAAAGTGAATCCCAGAAGGTGGTCGTCTGCCTGCTTTTTTGCCAAAGGTAGTAATTGGTGGATAAACTTCGAGGCCCGCGTGTTGTCTTTATTCCAAAATGCATTGACCAATGCTTTCAAGGCTTGGGTTTGGTCTTCCAGACTTCTGGCTTTCGCCCAGGCTGCTTTCAATTGACTGGTATCGGGTTCGGCAGTGTTGGCTGAAAAGCCGTAATGTACATATAGCAGAAGAAGGAAAAGCAGAAATGCTTTCCCTTTTAGAGGGGGTTTTGTGTATTCCATTTTTAGTTTATTTTTTGAGGTCTATTTTCTTACATCTTGTTCAAGCATTCCAAAACCACCCGCCGTCGCGGGTGGCTAGCCGTTTTACGTCTAAAAACGGTTTCTTATGGAATACTTCTGTTTTCAAGACAAGGCGGTAATTAGAGCAAGTAGGTGACCTTTTGTGGCACCTGAATCAAGAATTCACAATGGCTCAATTACCTGACGAGAAAGATACGAAAAAGGCTCTGGGGTGGGAGGTTTTTTTCTTGTTTTAAGGCATATTCAGTGATAATAATTTATGCAGTTCTTGCCATCCAAAACAGGAATTCATTTTTCCCACCAGTATACCAACTGTTATTGGCTTTTGCACTATGCCAAACTGCTCCTTTGCTAGGGTCATTTCCCCCATCACTTGGTGCAGAGGCAGTTGCTCTGAAATAGGTATTTAGTGTAACCTCAGATACACCTACGAAAACAAATCCATGAGAGATTGTATAAGGCCAGTCAATATTTGTTTGAAATGCTCCACCCAAGGTATAATCATTTATGATATCTCCCATAACAGCAGAACCGTTGCAATCTGGATCGTTATGAACGGGCTGAATATGTGCATTTTGTAATTCACGCATACTCGCATCTCTTTCACTAGCCAGTTTAACACCTGATGTACTTGGACTTTCAGTTAATGCCTTAACGACATATGTGCGGTTAGACAATGCATTTGGATCTTTACATTGATTGTAAGAATGTACAACAGTCAAGTAAAATTTCCCCAAATCAGAGCCAAGATTTTTATCTTTATCCTTAAGATTAAAGATTTTTATTCCACTGTTCATATTTGCATATCCAAATGAGAAGGAATTTTGAGACATCATATTCGTTTGATAATCCGTAATAAAGGCATGGAAGCATCGAGATGGATAATTTGAATGCATAAAATCTACAATCTTTCTACAGTTTCCTGTATGATCGTTTTTGACGATATTCATCTTAGTCGCAAAGTTTTTGCTAAAAAACTCATACACATCATCATCTTCATTAAAAGAATTTATTTGAGTTTTTAATGCCTCTTGGATGTAAGTAACATAAGATTTACCATTGTCACTAAATACGGCTGAATAGTGATTTACTATTCCTATAGTTGCCTGGTCTTTCGATTCTTGGGAAGAAGATGTACTGTTAATTACTTCATTGTTCAATTTTTCATGCGCTACTATCGCTGCATTTGCCTTACATACTGTCGTGACTATATTAAGCCCAATTTTCAGAATTTTGTCAGGGGAATTTCCTAGAAACTTATGGATTTTATGAAAATAATTGTCATTTCTAACCGCATTCATAAGTGTCGTTACGCTCGCCATTAAAGTCGCAGTATCAATATTATCTTTCACATCTCTAACCGCTTGATGATCACTCTCGTTTTTAGAGTAAACATCAAATAAATGATAAGCAGAGTCAATACTTGCAATGGCTGGTTTTAATGGCAGATTGGCAAATTCCGAATCAAGTTTATCATTCAAATTGGCAAAACCAGTACTTATTTGCCTGCCTATTTCATCTAATTTATTTTTTAACTGACTCATTTCATCTGTTCCTGTCAATAATCTAATGGCACCTATTACAGCAAAGACTTTACTACCAACTTCACCCAAGTTTTCAAGATCTTTTAAAATTTCATCAGATGTCTTACCCTCTTTGTAAAGAGCTTGTCCGATCCTTCCTAGATAGTTTGTACCCTTCGTTGCTTTCTGCCTTAGTTCTGTCGTAATCATAATTTTGATTTTTTTGAGATTAATTTAATTCTAATTTATCTATCTAATTTTCGATTTCATTTGACTTTCCAAACTTGCAATTGCTCCCTCTGGCCAACTTTCCAGCTGCCCGATTGTCTCTTCCCGAACCAAAGAATAAGCAAGTGAATTCATCCCATCAGGTGTATAGTTGAGGAATAAATCAATGAGCATATTGTAAGCCCCCTTTGTCTTTTGTCCTGAGTAATGCTTGTCTGTTACTTTGTGCAATTCACCTTTATTCTTGGCAGCCAGATAACCATCGTCGATGAGTTGTCCTTGGTTGTTGACATAGCTTGATCCTCCAATGACTTGGCAGCCTGCCGAAAAGTTGTAGCTTCCCTTACCGGACCAGTGAATATTGATGGACAAATTGGGTTGGTGGTCTAACAAGGATTGCATTTGCGTTGCATTGTTGATGATGTCCTTTGATTCCTGGGCAGCCGTTTCCCGGATGACCAACACGCCGCTTGAGAAGGGCTTCCAGGCTTTGTAAACTTGATGCGCATCACTCAAATGGTGCCAACTGTAATGGTAATGATGCTGACCTTCCAACAAAAAAGGCATGTGCGAGTTGGCCAACTTGGGGTTGGGGGCTGTCGAACCAAAAAACTTAAATGCCATTCCATTTATTAAGAAAACAAAGAAGTCATCGTCTCGTAGATTGGCGGCATACCCATTGCCTTGATTCCTGCGAATGCCAATAAGGTGAACAGCATCCGAAGAGACCTCCCATTCTGCTATTTTGCGTGTATCGGTATTGTGCGTATAATTTTCCCTGCAACTAAAAATTGCACTTGGATTGTGGAGGAAATGTGCTTTTCGGTCGGAAAGTAATTTCAGCCATTTTGTATACTCTGGTGTTGGCGTACCAGCCGCCCACTCACAAATACCGAGATTTTGCTGTTGCCATTCCAGCATGGCTCCAAAAGTATTCTTACCGGCCAGCCCATCAGGCATCATATTCGCTTTTCCTTTAAAGGTGCGCATGTACTCCTGAAAAAGACGAACGCCCGCCAATGTCTCGTATCCAAAAATACCATCTGGCTGATGGTTTGGCATAAAACCAGATTGATGAAGGAAGCGCTGAAGCGTTTCTACATAATTGCCTTCAACGGAAATAAATGGCCGCCATTTGTCGTACTGTTCATCTTTGAATTGCTCATCTTTATAGGAAGACGCAACAGCCATCTGACTGTGGTACTTACTCAAATAGGCTTTCTTATCGAAGGTTTTCCCCGAATCATAATGCCCCAAGACCAGAGTCGGAGAACTGGATAGTCGATCAATATTCATCTGTTTACGTTCTTTATTTTTTAGAGAAAGTATTTTATGCGCTGGAACCCTAATCGTCATTCGATGAAGAAAGCAGGGATTTCAATTTGTTGACAACACTTTTCAAAACCGAAAACATCGCATCTGAAGAAAATCCACCCAACAAGGCCAAAGTCATTTTTTGGGTTTCAATAGACGACCCCATGGCCGCAGAGTTGAAAGTAAACAGCTCAGAAATGATAAAACCGGAAATCACACCAATCAATATCGTGGCGTTTACCTCAATGGCATCTACAGGCAAGAGCGTATAGTTTTTTATTTTATCACTGATGGTTTTCAACAAATAAAACATGACACCCAAAAGGGAAGCAGAGCAAATGAAAACCAAATTGTAAAACAATACCATACCCTGCGATGCCAGCAGTCCAGCAGCTTGGTTTTCACTGTTGACATCTGGCGAAAGACTAATGCCAATGAGTAAGATGAGGGCGATGGCCGAAATGACTAAACACTTTGAAATAATGGGGGTCTGGTGCCATTTTTTATCTTCTCCTGTGGCATCCAGTATTTGATTAGAAATGTAATTGATCGATTGAACCGTAGCTGGTTTTACGGCATCAACCATGGTATTATAATTGGAAAGCAACGTATTGTCGTCATCCGACTGGGAAAGAGGCATTGTATTGGGTAATGGAATACCTCTTTTAGCAGCATAGCGGATCATCACATGCAAATCCTTTTGAAGAATATCCTGTTTTGATACTTCAGAAACTGTTGATGCCAACGGATTCGAATGAGTGCCTTTTTGGGCATTTGCATCCGAATCTAGGTTTGTTGTTGTTTTGTTGTATTCCATGTAAAAAATGTTTTACAAAGCACTTAACGACCTCGATGATCCAATAGCATACAGCCAGAACTACCGCCTGCTTAGCTGAAAGTAAAATGGATCGTGTTGTACCTATTGAAGAATGAACCCAGCAGTTGAAACCTATACGCATTGAGCAAAACTTGCTGCAACTCCAAACCCTTGAGAGTGCGTATGTGTGCTAGAATTCAGTTACAAATATATGTGCGAGAAGCAAACGAGAATGGAAATGGCGCTATTGACACAGTTGGCGTCGCGAATAGTAGCTACTGTGTCGAGAATAGACTCTTTTGCAGTAATGCATAGATAAAATTCGAGAAGGGGCATTCGACTTCGACAACAATCAAAGTCTATTCAACACTACAAACTGAGCTTATCTTGGCAAGAATTAGTGGTTGATAAGCGCAGCGTCTTGGTAAAGTATCAGGAGGTTGTCGTTCCTCCTGCTTGGGCTTTTATCAGCTCAAATCCGGGTAATACCACTCGATAATTTCTAGCGCTCTTGGGATCATACCACATAACAATATGCGCAATAGTCACTTTTTTTAACGCATAGCCTTGGGAGAAATGCTTTTGCAGTTTTTGTTGAAAAGCTTTGGATAAACGACAAACAATCTCACCTTTAGCTGATTGAAAGGCTGTATGACCTGCGATGGCTTCAAGAGGCATGCCAGGGAGCAAAGGGCGAATGGCCGCTTGAACTTCAGAAGTGGTACAAAAGCCCAACCAGATATCACTCAGACCACATTGCAACAACAATAGCTGAGGGGCCGCCCAAGAGCGATTGTCCCTTTGATAATTCAATCGAGGAATTCGTTCCACAGGAAAATCAATGGAATTGGTATGCAACTGTAGGTACTTTTTCGCCCGCGTCAACGCCACATATAAGACACGCCGCTGTTCCTCGGTTTGCATCGGATAATGCTGCAATAGTATAAATACATTATCGAACTCTTTTCCCTTGACCTTGTGCATGGTGGCCACCAAAAGGCGTTCTTCTTCAGGAGCATAAAGGTCTGAGGGACGTATTTCTCGTAGATATTGATTCCAATTGCTTTGAAATTTTTTGGGATTAACCGATTCAAATGATTGGATTAAGCGACGGATCAATTCCAGGTTACCGGAATGCCGAAAATGACGCAGCGTGTGGTCTCGAACTTTTTGCCAATCTTCGTCCAGAATACTACCCGATTGGTCTTTGATAGTTTTGGCCAGCCAATGAGAAAAAGCAGCAACCTCTAGTATTTGACGAACCTGAAAGCCAGACTGCTCTGCCAGCAATTGGGCAGGAATTCCTCTTTGACGCAACAGACTGTAGAGCAATAGGGCTTCTTCATTTCTGTGGGTGAGTAGGGCCGTTTCTCCTTCCAGTTGTTCTCCTTGAATTTGGGCCACCAAGCCCTCTATCAGATAGGGACTATTGTATTGGATGATGCCCAATCGACCATGGTCCTTTTGTACAGCCACCAAATCAATTTCTTTTTTCAAGCGCTCTCCTCGGATAAATTGCTTCAGATACTGATTGCTAAAAGCCAAGAGGTTGGCTTTAGACCGATAGTTCTCGCTTAAATAGTAAACCTTTGCATTTTGCTCTAGCACAAAATTCCGCATGTGCTGTAGGTTTGCTCCGCGAAACTCATAAATATTTTGATCGTCATCACCAACAGCTATAACTCTTGGCTCTTCCGCCGTTTCGATGATGGTGGAAAGAAAATCATACTCTTCATCGCTGACATCCTGAAACTCATCCACCACAATGACTGCCTTACAACGCAATTGCTCTAACGGGAGCTCTTTTTTGCGAATGGCCTCTGTAACTTGCGGCAGTATGTGCTGTGCTTTTTCCAAATCTCCCAACCGACCACTGAGCTGAAAGGCAAATCCATGGTAAGTAAAAATATCTATATTAAAGGCAATCGACCCCACCAAAGCATGCAGACGCTGGCGAAATTCCATCGCAGCCGGACGCGAAAAAGTAAGCATTAAAAATTGTACGGGCTTGATGTCTTCCATTAATAGAAGAGCAGCTACCTTGTGGACCAGCACACGGGTCTTTCCACTACCTGGCCCTGCCGCCACCAGAATGTGCTGATGAACTTTGTCCTTTATGACTTGTATTTGCGCAGAGGATAAACTACCAAAGATGCGCTGGAACTTTTCTTCCGTAATGGGTCGTCGGATTTTACCCAAACGGTTCTTAAAATATTTGTTTAAAAACGTTTCATATGGCATCGTAAAATAGTCGTCTGCAAATTGAATAGCTTCTTCTGCAAATTTCAATTGCTTTCGAGCATACTCCCCTACAACGTGAATCTGTGCCACCTTACTTTGATAATACTCTGCCAGTAGCTCGTAGTCCTTTTGGGTGTATCGCCGACTATTGTCCAACTCTGTTCGAACAATCTTCATGGGATTATAATAAACCAATAAGCCACTCTTCAGCTCAATGATTCGCCCGTGATGAAGATAGAGCAATAGCTTTTCATAAAACCGAATGGGATGAACTTTGGGACTGTGTTTTTCTATTTTCTCCTTAAAGTCCAGCAAGGAAAATTCAATCAGTGATTTGTCAGAAAAATCCGAATCTACCTTGGCATTGGGAAGATAGTATTTTTCGATAATGGTCAATGCCCAAGCCGCGGCTTTGAGTCGATCCTCCACTTTTTCTTCAAACTGCTTTAAGCTGATTTTGCGATGTAAATGATATTGAAAATGGATGCGGTCTATTCGCTCTTTTTTAATCAGTCCAACCAATTCCCAATAGTTCAGTAAATCTCTCAAGATTGAAATATTCGCCTTTACATCTTGCTCATGCAGTTTTTCGTTCAGCTCTTTCAGGAATATTTTTCGATGTACTTCTTTTTCACTATTGAATACCAGCTTCCATAAGCCTCGTTCAATTACTTCCAGTTTTTGAAACACTTTACTCGAATGCCGCGCACCACGTACGGTATAGAAATAGGCCGTTAGGTCCTTGTCGTCGTGCAGAATTTTCAATTGCTTTAAAATCGGCAATATTTGGGCAATCAAGTTGCGGTCAATCCCCAAGGTATCAGACATGTAATCAATCTGTATCTCTTTTTTAGTTCTGGATCGAGACATCAGATGACTAAAGATGCGTTTGGCCAATTTCACCTCATCAGCTCCCTTAAATACCTCTGCGTGTTGATCGATGATTTTATTGGCTTGGTCCACATTTTTTACCAGTATGCTTTGTGTAAAAATCCGACCACTGTTTTCTTCTCGTTTGATAAAGCCCCCCCGTTCCAAAACAGCTATGGCCGTTTTAACACGCGTTTCCAATTGCATCAAGCCTTCTTCCCATCCTGCCTGCCTCGCAATTTCCAGCGCCGATTTGGTAAACTGCTTTTTGCGAAAGCGTTTAATGGCTTGCCAAATCTGGTAAATATCCTTTCGGCTGAGCTTCGTTTGATTGAGCAAATTGAAATGATCGCTCAAGTCATTTTCATCAAATAAAATATAGCAACGCGCATTGATGTCAGCCTTTCGCCCTGCCCTACCCGATTCCTGCATGTAGTTTTCCAAAGAACTGGAAATATTGTAATGCACCACCATTCGAATATTGTCCTTATCTACCCCCATCCCAAAGGCTGTCGTAGCAACGATCACCTCGATACCTCCGTCTGAGGCCATGAACTCATCCTGTATTTTATTCTTATCATCGCGGTCCAGCTTGCCGTGATACGCCCTGGCATTTAATCCATCACGCTTTAAATTTTCGGCCAGATGTTCTGCTCGCTTTACCCGAGCAACGTAGACAATCTTGGGTCCTTCTTCCGATTTTAATAGCTCGCAAAGTCGCTTATATTTAGCTTCCTTTCCGACGGCCTCATAGACAAAGTATTGCAGGTTCTTTCTTTTGACCTGAGTCTGAAACAATTCCAGGTCCAATAGATTTTCCTTGAGAAAATAATTTTGAATGTCTTCAATAACTGCAGGCTTGGCGGTGGCCGTAAAACAGGAAACAGGGATGGGATCGGACAATTGCTTGGCGATCTGCAGCTTTCGCAGAAAGCGACCAATGTAGAGATAATCGACGCGAAAATCTTGTCCCCAGGAAGAAAAGCAATGGGCCTCGTCAATGACAAAGCGATCAATGTACCGACCCATCAATAACTTGTAAATGCTATTCGAACGCAAGGATTCTGGGGAAATGTACAATAAATTGGCGCCACCGGATTTTACCCGCTCAATGGCATCACTCCGCTCCAATGGAGACAGCATCCCATTAATTGTTACGGCCATTGTAATATCGTGCCGCTTGTGAAGGACATCCACCTGATCCTTCATCAAGGATTGAAGGGGCGAGATGATTACGGTTAAGGCTCGATTTGCCTCTCCTCTTATCAAGGCTGGCAGCTGAAAAGTCAAAGACTTTCCTCCTCCGGTGGGAAAAATGGCTAAAAGAGAACGATCGGCCATCGCCGCTTCTACCACTTGTTCTTGTAGTGATTTGTCGCCATCCCCTTCAAAGTACCGAAAGTCGTCAAAACCAAAGTAACGCCTCAAGGAGACTCGTGGATTTAAAAACTGGCAATAGCGACAGTTGTTACGACCGTCGCACAAGGATCGCAATCGATTGATCAATGTTTGGACTCCAGGAAAACGGTGTAATACCCAAGCCGGAGGAATGGAATCCGGATCGTCGGTACGTATCAATGCAATAGCATATGCCAACTCAACAGGCTGAGAGGTTATGCAATCTGATATGTCAGCCCGCGTACAAACCAACCCTGACAATACCTCTTTCAAAGACTCCGACAATTCTTTCGTAGAATAAATTTTAGGAGGATAAGCACCTTTCAGGAATTCAAAAAAGCCATTGAACCCATCTTGACGATGCAATAGATTGAAGTAGCAGCTTTGAATCGTAGATGGTAAATTCCGAAAAGCCAGGATGAGACTTTCCAGCAATTCCTCTGCAAGCCGCGCATCGGCAAGCGGATTGTTTAATTCTGTTCCATCCAATTGATAGTCTTTTACCAATTTGTGATAGGGCTGTTTGGGAAAAAGCAAAGCAGAAAGATAGAGGGTATCTATAGCAGGGCGATCCAGCAGTTGTTGGTCGATACCCACCCGCTCTAGTATCTTCAAATCGTGGTCTACAATATTGTGGCCACACCACCAACGGGCAGATTTCGTGAAGTCTGTAAATGCCTCCAATCGCTGACAACGGAAGGCTTGCCCATTCAGTCGGACACCAATGTCATTGATCCTTGTATCCTTATTAGAAACCTCTAGATCAAAGACGGCTATGTCTTTTGTGTGCAGCATTGTGTTGTTAAAATACTATTTTATCCAAAACTTTTAGGGATTATAACTATATGTTTACGCCAAGTCAGTCATTTTGTTCCAGCACAAAAATTGAGCGACTCAAAATATGATTCTGAATTGCTCAATCAGCAAGTGTTACTCGGACTTTTTGCATTACAAAACTTCCACCTCCAAAGTCTTGATTTTTTTTGTATAAAGCACAAAAAAGGCTGCCCGTTCATCTAAAACGGACAGCCTCAAGCCCTAACCAAACCAGCTATTTGAGAGACTCAAATACTGGTTAAAACCAATTATATTCTATTTAAACTAAACTATGATTCACGCATAAACTTCTGCAGACTTCACCGTCTTTATGATCCGCGCCGCTACCTTGTAAGGATCGGCCTCCGAATTTGGACGGCGATCTTCCAACCAGCCTTTCCAACCATTTTCAACCGTCGCAATCGGAATGCGAATGGACGCACCACGATCGGAAACGCCGTAGCTGAATTTATCGATGGACTGTGTTTCGTGCAATCCCGTCAGACGCTGGTTGTTGTCTGCACCATAAACGGCAATATGCTCACTGACCACAGGAGCGAATGCCTGACAAATAATGTCGTATACCTCTTTGCTTCCAGATTCCCGCAAGACCGTATTGGAGAAATTGGCATGCATACCAGAACCATTCCAGTCGCCCTTGATGGGCTTGCAGTGCCAGTTGATGGCTACACCGTATTTTTCAGCAGTCCGCTCCAACAAATAACGCGCTATCCAGGTGTGATCGCCTGCGGCCTTAGCACCTTTGGCGAAGGTTTGGAATTCCCACTGACCAGCTGCTACCTCCGCATTGATACCTTCTACATTTACACCAGCCTCCAAACAAAGGTCGAGGTGTTCTTCTACAATCTGACGGCCAAAGGCATTTTTTGCACCGACAGAACAGTAGTACTGCCCCTGTGGATTGGGGTAGCCATTCTCTGGAAAACCAAGTGGCTTATTTATTTCCGGATTCCACAGGAAGTATTCCTGCTCAAATCCAAACCAAAAATCGTTGTCGTCATCATCAATCGTCGCCCGCCCGTTGGAAGGATGTGGACTACCATCAGAACTCAATACTTCACACATCACCAAGAAAGCATTTTTGCGATCTGGGTCTGGAAATATCGCAACAGGTTGCAACAAACAATCGGAAGAACCTCCCGGAGCTTGCTGGGTAGAACTACCGTCAAAAGACCACATCGGGCAGTCTTTGAGCGAACCACCAAAGTTATTTTCTATTCGTGTTTTACTGCGCAGACTTTGGGTTGGAACATAACCGTCCAGCCAGATGTACTCTAATTTTGATTTTGCCATTGTATTGCCTATTTAATTTATTTTAAGAATGATAATAGTTGTCATTGGAATGGTAGACCGAAGCGAAATTCAAGACTGCAATTCACACTTACCACTGCTTGAAGGCTGCGAAGGTTCTACCGTCAAAAAATATTTTGCGTATCTTTGTAGTTCCAGCGTTGAGAAAGACAGACTCGTGTCTACTTTCTTGACAACAAGAGAACCTCAGGTTGTTTAGCGACCCCTGAGGTCTCTTTTTTAGATTATCTATTCGACGGCAAGATTGTAATTCGTAACTTTTTCGACCTCTGTATAGGCAGACATTTCGTGTTCTGATACATCCAATCCCTTCATCTCTTCTTCCGCTGATACCCGAATGCCGACCGTCACTTTGATTAGATACATGGTTCCAAAAGCAAAGGCAAAGGTGAATAAGCCGATGGCCATTGTCCCATAAAACTGCACCCATAGTTGTCCCAATCCAGCAGAAGAGCCGAATAGACCAACGGCCAGTGTCCCCCAAATACCACAAACCAAGTGTACGGAAGTGGCTCCGACAGGATCGTCTAATTTGAGCTTGTCAAAGAACACAACAGAGAATGGAATGATCACACCTGCTACGGCACCGATGATGATGGCCTCCATCGGACTCATCAGGTCTGCCCCTGCGGTGATCCCAACCAATCCGCCAAGGACACCATTGAGGACCATGGATAAATCGTGCGACTTGAACAGTCCCCAGGAGGTAAAGTATGCCCCGATGGCGCCACCGGCAGCAGCCAGGCTGGTCGTGACAAATACCAGGGAAACCGTGGCGGCATCGGCCGAAAGAACAGAACCGCCGTTGAAGCCAAACCAACCAAACCAAAGCAAGAACACACCCATTGCTGCCAATGGCATGCTGTGGCCTGGTATCGGTTTGATGCCTTTGTCGGTATACTTGCCCCTACGGGCGCCCAGCAAAATGATGGCTGCCAAAGCGCCCCACCCACCGACAGCATGTACCAGGGTAGAACCGGCAAAGTCGATGAATCCATTGGCATGCAACCAGCCTTCGCCCCATTTCCACATACCCGTAATTGGATAACAGATGGTCACGAAGAAAATGCAGAATATCAGAAATGCTCCAAGTTTGATGCGTTCGGCCACTGCTCCGGAAACAATGGTGCAGCAAGTGGCAGCAAACATAGCCTGGAAAATAAAATCGGTATAAGGAGCCATAGCGGCATCGGGTGCAATTTCGCCTCCCTGAAACAAGAAGCCGGAAAATCCGAAAAATGCTCCATTGTAAGCTTCACCAGGATACATCAAATTGTAACCGACCATATAATAAGAGATCAGACCTATGGCTACGATCATAACATTCTTGAAGAGGATGTTAACCGTATTTTTTTTGCGTACAAAACCAGCTTCCAAAGTAGCAAACCCCAAGTGCATCATAAATACCAATACAGTGGCGATCAGTATCCATAAGTTGTTGGCTGTCAGTAAAGCTTCGTTCATCTTATGTATGTGTTTAAATAATTTAACGAATTAAAGGAACAGGTAAATTTGGGCTAAGCTTTGGTAAGGGGTGATTTACTGAAAAGGCGCTCTAGATGGTCGCTAGGCTGTTTTATTGCTCGGCCTTAAATAGCGGCCGCTCCTTCTTCCATCGTTCGAATGCGCACAACACGTTGGACATCCAAAACAACAATCTTTCCATCGCCGACCTCTCCGGTTTTTCCAGCAGCAGCAATGGTTTGAACGATTTCGCTTACCTTGTCTTCGGTACAAATAATGTCCAATTGAAGGCGAGCAATGAAAGAGGAGTCGTAGACACTTCCACGATAAACCATTTTCTTACCCTTTTGTAGGCCAAAGCCCTTAACGTCCTTGAGGGTGAAAAAATTGACCCCCACCGCTGCCAAGGCATCTCGGATGGCATCAAATCGGGAAAGGCGGATAATGGCTTCAATTTTTTTCATGCTCACTGATTTCTAAAACAAAATGACGCGGCTCACAAAACTTTTCAATATCAAGTTCCCCATCTTTCAATAGGGATCATAAACAAAATGGTCGAACCATCCTTGCGGATCATTTCGACACTGGAATCTGACGGATTTTTGTATGGCTGTTTTAGCTAAAGAAAATGGAATTGCTGTCTAGTTCTTGGAAAAGTGTTTCCCAAGTGGTATACTTATCTCTTTCTTTGTTTTTTGATTATAATCCAAAAGTACTGGCTGTGTTCGTTTGTTTATAATTAAAAAAAGTTTCTTATACGACACCCACCGCCCTTACAACCAATATAAATACCTGAAAAACAATATCTTATGAGACAGCAAAATGTGATGCTCACTCAAAGAGGTGATCAAGTATTTACCCTGATAAAATCCCTGACCAAGTCTGAAAAACGAAATTTCAAGCTGTATGCCAACCGCATAAACAGCGCCGAAGACCTAAAATTCATCCAATTGTTCGACGCACTCGACAAAATGGATGACTACGAAGAAGCCCTACTGTTCAAAAAGATGAAGGGCCTCAAAAGAAGCCAGCTGTCCAACCTCAAAAGACATCTGTACAAGCAAATCCTCACCAGCCTACGGCTGATCCACATCTCTAAGAACATCGATATTCAAATTCGCGAACAACTCGATTTTGCCCGCATCCTCTACGGCAAAGGGCTGCACATTCAAAGTCTCAAACTACTGGACCGCATCAAAACCCTCGCTGTAGACAACCACCAGGACTTATTGCTCATGGAGATTCTGGATTTTCAAAAACTCATCGAAGAGCGGCACATCACCCGAAGTCGAAGGGTCAAAGGAAAGGTCGAAGGACTGCTGCGAGAATCGGCTGAGCGCAGTCAAATCATCCAAAACACCTGCCGACTGTCCAACCTCAAAATCAAGATTCACGGCTGGTACATTCAAATCGGACATGCCAAAAACGAAAAAGACCGACTCATGGTCGAGGAGTATTTCCAATCCAATCTACCGAAGAACCTCCACATCAGTAAGATGACCTTCTTCGAAAAAATTGCTCTCTACCAATCTTATGTCTGGTACCACTACATCCTACTGGATTTCCGACAGTGCTACCGATACGCCCTAAAGTGGACACAGCTCTTCAATGCCGACCCAGACCTCAAAAAGGTCGACCCCGATCTCTATATGCGTGGCATGCACTACGTTCTGACCGCCTTGTACAACATGGGGGCCTACAAAAAATTCTCCCAGGCTCTAACAGAATTCGAAGCCTTCGAACAAGAAAGCCAAAAGTCCTTCAGCACCATCTCCAAAACCATTTCCTTTCTATACATCTACACATCCAAAATCAACAAACACTATCTCGAAGGGACTTTTCAGGAAGGACTCCACCTGGTCCCCATCATCAAACGACTCATCAAGCGATATGAAAAGCACATCGACCCACATCGCGTCATGGTATTCAACTACAAAATCGCCTACCTATATATGGCAGCCGGCCTATTCGATTCAGCCCTGGACCATTTAAATGAAATCATCAACGTCAAGGTAGGTCACCTGCGGGAGGACATTCAATCTTACGCGCGCCTTCTACACCTGATCGTACATTTCGAGATCGGCAACTACGTCCTATTGGACTATCTGGCCAACTCTGTCCACCGATTTCTGGATAAGGTAGAGGAGTTGAATAAAATGCAAACCGAAACCATTCGATTTATCCGACAAATAATCAAACTGCCCATCAGTGAGCATCCAAAGGCGTTCAAAGAATTTCATGCTGTTCTAAAGAAATTACAAAAGGATGCCTTCGAAAAAAGAGCCTTTTTATATCTGGACATCACCTCCTGGGTAGAGAGCAAAATCCAGGGCAAAGCGCTTCGCGAAATCGTTCGAAACAAATTCCGAGCAGACGAAAATACCCCGCGACAATAAAGCTTCCAGAAAATTGTGGAGGGTTAAATTTGCATTACTCCCCATTTCATCATACATTTATCATCGTAATGACGGAACAAACGACATATCGTAACTTCACTCCACAGACTCGCGTCTGCCGATTCCGTCGTCGCCCCGTGCGGGCGTAACTATTTCCATCCAAGGTGGATCCATCTATCCACTTACATATCCAAGCTTCAACAATCTTTACGGTCAAAGGCGCTATTGTAATCATTCAAAAACAGTTTGGTTTAGTCTAATTCCCCACAGTGGTGTTCGGGCGAACTAGTAGTTATTCGTGTCTATCGCCGAAGCACCCATCATCACGCTATCAAAAATGAATATTGAAATTACAGTTGCAAATCCTGCCCACAGCCGATACGTCCAAGAACTCTGTCGACTCTACATTGAATCGGCAAAAGAGCGTGGCATCGGCATCGCCTTGCGAAAGGCAGAGTACCTACAAGAAAAAATTGATAAAAGGATGGCCATCATCGCACTGGCAGAAAACAAGCTGGCAGGCTTTTGCTACATCGAATCCTGGAGCCACGGTCGATATGTAGCCAACTCCGGGCTCATTGTCGTCTCCGACTTTCGCAAGCAAGGATTGGCAAAGGCCATCAAAAAGCAGGCTTTCCAATTGGCCCGCAACCGCTTCCCGGATGCCCGCGTGTTCGGTATCACTACCAGCCTAGCCGTCATGAGAATCAATAGCGACCTCGGCTATCGCCCCGTTACTTTTTCGGAATTGACCCAGGATGAAACCTTCTGGAATGGTTGCCGAAGTTGTCCCAATTATGAAATCCTTCAAAGGAACAAAAGAAAGCTCTGCCTTTGCACCGGCATGTTGGCCCCATCAAAAGTAGAGGAGGAAGTTTCAAAAATGAAAAAAGAAAATCATGTCTAAAATAGTCTTAGCATACTCAGGAGGTCTTGACACTTCCTACTGCGTCAAATATCTGACGGCCGAAAGAGGATACGAAGTGCATGCCGTAACCGTCAACACCGGCGGCTTTGATTCGGAGGCCATTCAAAAGCTGGAATCCAAAGCCTTGCAACTGGGCGCCAAAACCTTTAAATGCATCGATGCAATTGATATTTACTACAAGGATTGCCTGCGCTATTTGCTGTTCGGCAATGTACTGAGAAACAACACCTATCCCCTATCGGTCAGCGCCGAACGCATGTTTCAAGCCTTAGAGATCGTGCGCTATGCCAATCTCATTGGTGCCAAGGCCGTAGCACACGGCAGCACCGGAGCAGGCAATGACCAAGTGCGCTTCGATCTGGTTTTTCAAGTACTCGGCCAGGGGCTCGACATCATTACGCCCATCCGGGACCAACGTCTGTCGCGACAAGCAGAGATTGAATACCTCCAACAGCATGGCGTCGAGTGGAGCTGGGAAAAGGCGCAGTACTCCATCAATGCCGGCCTGTGGGGAACCAGTGTCGGTGGCGCCGAAACACTAAGCTCGCACAAGCCGCTGCCTGAATCTGCCTATCCGACCCCTTTGCAAAAAAAGGGCAGCGAACAAATAGAAATACAATTTCATCAAGGTGAACCCATCGCCCTGGATGGTCAGTCGATGACTCCGGTGCAGCTCATCCAAGCTCTTCAGCAATTGGCACAACCCTACGCCATCGGCCGGGACATCCACGTCGGCGATACCATCATCGGCATCAAAGGGCGGGTCGGTTTCGAAGCAGCAGCACCCCTCATCCTGTTGAAAGCACACCACCTTTTGGAAAAGCACACGCTGACCAAATGGCAACAATACTGGAAAGAACAACTCGCCAATTGGTATGGCATGCTTTTGCACGAAGGCCAGTTCCTAGACCCCGTCATGCGCAACATCGAAACCTTTTTGGAAGATACACAAACCCACGTCAGTGGAAGCGTTTACATCCAACTACACCCCTATCGCTTCGAATTGGAAGGCATACAATCCGAGCACGATTTGATGAACAACAGCTTCGGACAATACGGTGAAATGAACAAGGCATGGAGCGGTGAAGACGTAAAGGGCTTTACGAAAATTCTCGGTAATCAAAGTAAAATCTTCGAAATGGTAAACACCAGCTCGAAACAAAACAAATCATTATGATCAAAGTAGGAATCATTGGTGGAGCTGGTTACACCGCCGGAGAATTATTGCGGATGCTATTGTGGCACCCCGAAGTGCAGATCGAATTTGTGCAGAGCAACAGCCAGGCAGGAAAACCATTAAGTAGTATTCACTTGGATTTGTTGGGGGAAACAAACCTCTATTTTTCATCGGATGTCCAGACAAATGTCGACCTCTTATTTCTTTGCACCGGTCATGGCCGGGCGCGTACTTTTGTCGAAACCAATGAAATTCCGCCTTCTGTTTGCATCATCGACCTAAGTCGGGACTACAGGTTAAAGGAGCATGCCGACGGCTTTGTATATGGTCTACCAGAACTCCATCGGAAAGCCATCCAATCCACCCACCGGATTGCCAACCCCGGCTGCTTCGCCACCGCCATTCAACTGGCACTGCTCCCCCTAGCCGCCCAAGGTCAATTGCAAAGCGACATCCACATACATGCAATCACCGGCTCCACAGGTGCCGGCCAGCAAGCCGTAGCAACAACCCATTTCAGTTGGCGCAACAACAACGTTTCCATCTACAAAGCCTTCCGCCACCAACACCTCGACGAAATCAAACAAAGCCTCCTACAACTGCAGCCCAACTTCCAGCATTCGATCAACTTCCTCCCCGTCCGCGGCAATTTTGCCAGAGGAATCTTTGCGAGTGCCTACATCGATAGCCCCCTCACCACCGAAGAAGCACAAAAAATCTATCAAGATTTCTATGCCGATGCTCCCTTCATCAAAATCAGCCCCGAAAACCCCAGCCTCAAACAAGTCGTCAACACCAACGATTGCATCCTATACCTCGAAAAAGCCGAAGGAAAACTCCTCATCATCAGCTTGATCGACAACCTCCTCAAAGGAGCCTCCGGCCAAGCCATCCAAAACATGAACCTACACTTCGGCCTCCCAGAAACCACCGCCCTAAAACTAAAAGCCATAGCCTTCTAAACCACAAAATCACCAGATCACCGATCACCAAATCACCAGATCACCAATCACCAATCACCAAATCACAAAACCACCGATCACCAAATCACAAACCCCCAAACCATGACCCTATTCAACGTATATCCACTATTCGACATAGAACCCGTCAAAGGCTCCGGCAGCTACGTCTACGACGCACAAGGCCAAGCCTACCTCGACTTTTACGGCGGCCATGCTGTCATTTCCATCGGACACAACCATCCACATTTTGTACAGGCCATCCGCCAGCAAAGTGAGCAACTCATCTTTTACTCCAACTCCGTTGTCAACAAACTGCAACAACAGCTGGCGCAAAAACTCGGGCAACTATCCGGATGCGAAGATTACCACCTGTTCCTTTGCAACTCCGGCGCAGAGGCCAACGAAAACGCTTTGAAGCTAGCGTCCTTTCAAACGGGAAAGTCCAAGATCATCGCCTTTCGCAAAGGCTTTCACGGCCGCACATCGGCAGCCGTCAACATCACCGATAACCCCAGGATCAAAGCCCCCATCAACAAAACCTTCGAGGCCGAAGCGCATGTATTCAATGAGCTGGAAAGCGTAGCGCAAAGTATTGAAAAAGGCGATGTGTGCGCCCTCATCATCGAAGGGATTCAAGGCATCGGAGGCATCCACGTACCCGAACCGGCATTCCTCGAAGCCATCGCCGATTTATGCCGCAAAAAGGGCGTCGTCCTAATCCTCGATGAAATCCAATCTGGCTACGGACGGTCCGGCAATTTCTTCGCCTATCAATACGCCAATATCCAGCCCGACATCATCACGGTGGCCAAGGGCATGGGCAATGGCTTTCCCATCGGCGGCGTACTGATTCATCCCCGCTTCCAAGCCACCTATGGCTTGCTGGGAACAACCTTCGGCGGCAACCACTTGGCCTGCGCCGCGGGCCTCGCCGTTCTGGAAGTCCTAGAGCAAGAAAGCCTTCTGGCAAATGCAACAAGCATCGGAAACTACATCATGGCAGCACTCAAACAAATCCCGGAGGTGCGCTCGGTCAGAGGGCATGGGCTGATGATCGGACTGGAATTCGACGAGCCCATCAAGGCTTTCCGCAAGCAATTGCTCTTTGAAGAACAGCTGTTTACTGGCTCCTCCTCCGATCCCAACGTACTGCGACTGCTCCCTCCACTCAACATCGGTAAGCAGGAAGCAGATTTATTCTTACAAAAAATAAAGAGCGCCCTACACAAAAAGAAACAACACGCTCCGGAGGAAGTCTCCTCTTGATCCATCAATACTTTGAGCTCAAAAGAATAGAAACGACGGTTATGAAAAATTTCACTTGTTTAGACGACGTTCCCGACCCAGCATCTTTGGTAAAACAGGCATTGGCGTTAAAAAAACAACCCTTGCAATACGATACCATCGGAAAAGGTAAGCGATTGGTGCTGCTGTTTTTCAATCCCAGCCTTCGGACACGCCTCAGCACGCAGGCCGCTGCCCAAAACCTGGGAATGCATGTCATCTGTATGAATACGAACAGTGGCTGGTCACTCGAATTTGAAGATCAGGTTGTTATGAACGGTCAAAGTGCTGAGCACATTCGCGAGGCTGCAGCCGTGGTCAGCCAATATGCCGACATCATCGGTATTCGGACCTTTCCCTCTTTGAACGATCGAGAAAAAGATTATTCCGATTTTATTTTACAACAATTCACCCGATTTGCCCAGGTGCCAGTTGTCAGTTTGGAATCTGCCATTCGGCATCCACTCCAATCCCTGGCCGATTTGATGACCATTCAGGAACTGCAAACAAAGTCCAAGCCCAAGGTCGTAGTCAGCTGGGCGCCCCATCCGAAGGCATTGCCACAGGCCGTAACGAATTCTTTTTTGGAGTGGATCAGCACCAGCGATGCCGAGGTCGTATTGACCCATCCGAAAGGCTATGAGTTATCTCCTATGTTCAGTCAAAAACTTCAGCCGGTATACAACCAAAACGAAGCACTCGAAGGTGCAGACTTTGTATATGTCAAAAACTGGTCGGCCTTCCACGAATATGGGAAAGTCCTTCAACAAGATTTGCAGTGGACGATCACACTCGACAAACTAAAGCATACGCAACAAGCCAAGGTCTTGCACTGCTTGCCAGTCCGCCGCAATGTCGTCATCGAGGAAAAGGTTTTGGACAGTCCACATTCGGCCGTCATCCAACAAGCTGACAATCGCACCTACGCTGCTCAAGCTGTTTTGAAAAACATCTTGGAATAATAAATCAATCACCCAAAGCTGTGATGCCATCATCGCAACTTACAGACATCAGGCAAATGAAAACAGCATTACAAATCATAAAAATCGGAGGCAACCTCATCGAGTCTCCGACACTTTTGGCAGAGGCCCTACAGCATTTCCATCAGATCGAAGGTCCTAAGATTTTGGTACATGGCGGAGGTAAGCGGGCCAGTCAGCTACTCCGGCAGTTGGGCATTCAGCCACAGATGGTGGAAGGTCGAAGGGTCACAGATGCGGCCAGCCTAGAAGTGGTCACAATGGTTTATGCTGGCTTGATCAACAAAAACATCGTTGCCCAATTGCAGGCCATTGGATGTCAGGCCATCGGCCTGTGCGGAGCAGATTTGAACAGCATCCAAGCACACAAACGCATCGTCGATAAAATAGATTATGGCTTTGCCGGAGACATCGACCAAGTGGACGGTCAAGTGCTGCATCGGCTGCTAGAGAGTGGCTTCCGGCCAATATTCTGCGCCATTACCCACGACAAAAAAGGACAACTGCTGAATACCAATGCCGATACCATCGCCTCCCAATTGGCCATTGCCCTGGCGGCTCATTATCAGGTACATCTGAAGTTTTGCTTTGAAATGCCAGGCGTGCTCAGCAACCCCGCCATCCCCAATTCTGTTATTCGACAGATCGATACCAACATTTTTGAGCAATGCAAACAATCGGGAATGATCTCGGCTGGGATGATCCCCAAAATCGACAATGCAATGGCTGCTTGTAAAGGAGGCGTTCAATCCGTCCGCATCTGTAATCTACAAGGCATTACCAGCAATGGCGGCACGCGCATCACCCAAGTTGCTATTTAATCCAACGAATGATAAAACGAAGAGATGTCTTCCAACGATAAACATATACAGGCCGTCAAATTATTGCAAGAACTGATTGCAATCCCTTCCTTTTCCAAAGAAGAAACGCAGACGGCAGAGCTGCTTGAAAGGACTTTGCAGTCTCAGGGCATCGCGACCCACCGACAAGGAAACAATGTCTGGGCAAAGAATAAACACTGGCAGGAGGGGCTCCCTACCCTATTGTTGAATTCACACCACGACACGGTAAAGCCTGCCAAAGGCTGGCAAAGAAACCCTTTCGAACCGACCATCGAAGAGGGTTGTCTCTTTGGCTTGGGCAGCAATGATGCCGGTGCCTCCTTGGTTAGCTTGCTGATGAGTTTCATCCATTTCCATCCAAAGACCGATCTGGCTTTCAACCTGATTTTTGCGGCACCGGCCGAAGAAGAAATATCTGGTCCAAATGGCATTGCCAGCCTACTACCAGTTCTGGGTCCCATCGACTTGGCCATTGTTGGCGAACCCACACAAATGCGCATGGCCATTGCCGAAAAGGGCTTGATGGTGATCGATGGAGAGGCGCAAGGAAAAGCCGGCCATGCCGCCCGGGAGGAAGGCATCAATGCCTTGTACATCGCTCTGGAAGACATCGACAAGATTCGAAATTATCAATTCGAGAAGCGCAGTCCACTCTTGGGTCCCATCAAAATGACAGTCACGCAAATAAGGTGTGGCAGCCAACACAATGTCGTACCGGATCATTGCCAATTCGTCATAGATGTGCGCACCAATGAGCATTACAGCAACCAGGAAGTGTTTGACATTTTGCAGCAATTGCTACGCTCCTCCCTCAAGGCCCGATCGTTTCGCCTCAATTCATCCGGAATTGCATTGGACCATCCTTTTGTACAAGCGGGCCTGGCTTGTGGCTTGGATTATTATGGCTCTCCTACCCTTTCAGACCAGGCGCTCCTGCCATTTAGCAGCCTCAAAATCGGTCCAGGCAAGTCCGCTCGTTCCCACACTGCCGATGAGTTTATTCGACTGGAAGAAATCGAACAAGGCATTCAAACCTACATCCGTTTATTGGAAACCTATGGCGCAGCTCAACTAAAACAAAGTAAGCCAAGCGCACAAACTCGCACCCTCTAAAAGCACGAAATATGAAACTCTGGCAAAAATCAGCAGCTGCAGAAGATACCCTACTGCAAAAAATAGAAGCCTTCACTATTGGTAAAGACAGAGAATTGGATTTGCAATTGGCACAGTATGACATCTTGGGAACGTTGGCGCACATTCGCATGCTGGAAAAAATCGGACTGCTAGAAGCCACCGAAAGACAACAACTGGATACCGCACTGTCGACCATTCACCAAAGTGTACTGGACGGGACCTTCGAGATCGAAGAAGGCATAGAAGATGTACACTCGCAGGTGGAACTACAGCTCACACGGCAACTGGGCGACATCGGCAAAAAGGTACATAGCGGCCGCTCGCGCAACGACCAGGTGCTAGTGGATTTGCGTCTATTTTTTCGCGCCGAGATAGAAGCCATTGTCGAGGCAACCAGCGGTTTGTTCGACACCCTCCTGCAACGAAGCGAGCAACACAAGGATGTCTTAATGCCAGGATATACACATATGCAGGTAGCCATGGTCTCTTCCTTTGGCCTATGGTTCGGAGCTTATGCCGAGGCCCTGACAGACGACCTGCAAATGGGGCTATCCGCCTGGAACATCATCAACCAAAATCCACTCGGGAGCGCCGCTGGCTATGGCAATTCCTTTCCACTCGACCGCCAAATGACCAGCGACCTACTGGGTTTTGAGCAGCTCAGCTACAACGTCATCAACGCACAAATGGGACGTGGTAAAAGCGAACTCGCAATCAGCTTTGCCATTGCCAGCCTGGCCAGCACCCTTGGCAAACTATCGATGGACATTTGTCTATATAGCAATCAAAATTACAACTTCTTATCCCTACCCAAAGCCTTCACTACAGGGTCGAGCATCATGCCCCACAAGAAAAATCCGGATGTCTTCGAATTGATCCGCGCTCGCTGCAATCAATTACAGGCTCTGCCCAACGAAATCCTTCTCCTGACCAGCAACCTCACGAACGGTTATCATCGGGACTTCCAGCTACTCAAAGAAAACTTATTTCCAGCACTCCAACATTTGAAAGATTGCCTGAGAATCGCCACCATGGCTATCAAGGAAATACAGATAAACGAAAGGCTTTTAGACGACCCCAAATATCAATATTTATTCACCGTGGAGGCCGTCAATGAGGAAGTACTGAAAGGAACGCCCTTCCGGGCTGCTTACCAGCAAATTGGCCAGGCAATCGAGGAAGGTCGCTTTCAATACAATGGCCACATCAATCACAGCCACGAAGGCAGCATTGGAAATTTGTGCAACGATAAAATACAGGCCAAAATGACGCAACTCATCAAGCACTTTGGTTTTGAGAAGGTGAAGACTCGCCTGCAAGCATTGCTGACAAGACCATAAACAAAAACGCATGCCTTCCGTTAAAGAAGACACGCGCCTTTGCTTATCAGCTGAGTGCCAAGGCACCCTGGCTTATGATATTTTTACAACTTGATCATAGACTTAACGACAGCTTCCTTAGCTGTTGAAATAATGATCTGGTAAGCACCCTGTGGCAGTGCGCTCAGGTCGAGATCAAAGGTCTCCAAGCCGTTTACTTTCTGAATTACTTGAACCTTTACGGCTTTACCAACTGCGTCGACAACAAACAATTGGAGGTCGCCACTCCATGCATTGTTCAACGTCAAGGTAGTCAAACCAGAAGTTGGATTCGGTGCGATGGTCAAAGCGCTATTGTCAATAAGATCCTTGGTAGAAACGGTCTGATCGAATTCGATGGCTCCAATGTCTGGCATGTCATCGCGCAAGAGGCCATTGATGTCGGTCGTCGGTGCACCATCGGCAACACCTGCATCGATGAGCGGGCTACCTTCCATTGGCGCATAAAGTTCACCCAGTGGATCCTCCATCATAGGATCTGTATTGAGTTGGTCTGAGGACTGTGTCAAGTACGTATCCAAAGAGTTGTCAACATCCATCATATCATCGTCCTGTGCAAAGGTGAGGTTACCACCCCGGCTGATCACCACGGGCGCTCCAGCCTCGATGGCATAGTGAGGTGCGATGATGTCGGAAGAATAGAAGAAGATGTTATTCTGAAGCGTCAAGTAGGCATTGGCCTTAAGGGTATCGTCCTGATATTCCCACTGTGCAATACTTCCGGCAAGGGTACCATCATTTTCAACGAAGGTATTGTTAATCATCGTTACCCTCGATGTATCCGAGACAGACTTGCCTTGCTCCGGGCTATTGGAGTTCAAGTAAGTAGAGGCATTATTGGAAAGGACACCACCGCGCCCTGTCAGCGTATTGTCGTCTTCATCGGCAATATTGGAAAAGAAGATGGAATTGGTTACGGTCAAATCACCATTGGCGACGTTGAAAACACCCCCTTGACCAACCGCAGAGTTCAGCGTAAAGCTGCAATTGTTAATATCCAAAGTCAGAAAATCCAGTGAATCTTCTGTGATGTAAATAGCACCACCAGGTCCATCAGAGGCAGCATTGGATTCAAAAATTGAGTTGTTGATTTCACCGATAACACCTTGGGTAAAGAAGATGGCACCACCACCAATGTCGTTACCTGTATTTTTCAGGAAAGTGCAAGAGTCTGCAAAAAACAAAGTGGAATCACTCTGTACAAAAGCTGCACCACCCCAGCCAGCTTCATTGCCGTCAAAAGTCGAATTGGTAACTCTTGCCTGAGCACCAAACAGTATACCGAGGGCCGCACCACCGCTGGCACAGCTGTTGCCATTGAAAGTACAGTTGTCGATTTCGGCAGACCCACCTGTTGTAAAGCGAGCATTTCCGACGAAAGCAGCACCTTCGTTGTTGTTGAATTCTGTATCGAAAGCAGATACAACGGCACCTACAGAATAGATGGTACCAGCAGAGTTGGAAGCTGCATTGTCTTCAAAAGTACAGTTTCTAAACACCTGCACGTTTTCGGTCGTTTCGCGACCGTCGATGTACATACAACCACCGTTAACAGCTTCGTTGCCACTGAAAGTACAGTTGATCATTTCTGTACCGATGCTGTTCCAGTTGTAGTAGGCTCCTGCGAAGGTAGTGATGTTTACGTTGTCGATGAAGTTGCAATTTTCGACTCTTGAATTGTTGCAACGCAAGAAATACAGCGATCCACGAACCCCTTGATTTTCTACAAAGTTGCAATTGATAACCTCCAAGTCGTTAGAGCCAGCAGCATAAATACCAGCACTCCTCCAACCTCCACCATTGTTGTTGAAATTCGTATTGGCTACGCGGCTGCCAACAGTCCGATTGGAGAGGTACATACCTCCGGCACGGCGGGCGTAGTTTCCTGTGAAGAGGCAATTGTCGACATTGACGGGCGCCCAAGAGTAGACTCCGGCCCCTGTTCTCAATGTGAATTCCACATCTGGATCGTTGGAAGCATGTCCACCTGAAATCGTGATCCCATCTAAGGTGACTCTTTCGGTAACCAGAGAGTCAATCCAGAGGACACGTACAACATTATCGCTCTTGTTGGATATAAAATCATCCTGAACATCGTCGCCATTAACATCACCACTGAAATTGGTTACGTTATTGGCCAAATCGCGTTCACTCAACATGCTTTCTGTACCGGCAAAACCACCGTAAATATTTACTGGTTTAGACATAAAGAAAACAGCACTGGAATCCGCTGCATCCGTGGTTGGCTTATAGATACCTGCCGCTACCCATACATCTGGAATGTCTCCAGGGCCGGTTGCTTGAGGAACAGAATCAAGAGCTGTTTGCAAATCTGTGTAGGCATCTGTCCAAGAAGAACCATCTCCAGCTCCCGTCGCATCGGACTTGACGTAGAACTGCGCCTGCCCCAAAAAGGGAACAGCCATGAGAGCCAATAAACAGACCCAAAGCTTTGAAACGTAGAATTTTTTCATAACAAAAAAAATATTATTAGTGAGATAATAAAGTCCTTTTGTTTGCCATGCAGGGAATGGCAAGTCAACCTAAAAAGGGAACATTTGATGGGCTGGAAAATGGTATATGCTTACTGGAAAATCCAGTTAAAGGAGGGCAAAGTAAAACGCCAGAATCCTTTTTTTAAGATTTCCGACTGAAAGATACTTTATATCGGCTGATCGGTCAATAGATTGAATACAAATTATACCGAAAATCGACAGATGACACGATATATAGCATCAAACTGTCGATTTTCAGTACTAATTAAACCAACTGATTACTGCTTAACCAGTGATTTAACAACTACAGATCGGCCATCGGAAATAGCAATCTGGTACAAACCTGCTGCCAGGTCGGATACATCCAGATCGTAATTCCAGATACCTCTTGGTTTTTCCAATTGGAGGCTCTTGAGCGTCTTTCCGGAAGTACTAACCACCAGAATGCGAACGTCACCTGTCCAATCATTATCCAACGTCAATTGTGTAAAAGCATGAGCCGGATTTGGAGTCAATTGAAGTACGCTGTTGTCTACCAATTCCTGAGTAGAAACAACCAAAATAAATTCATCTGCTCCAATATCTGGCAAACTATCTCTTGCGTCACCGTCGATGTCTACATCGAGAACATCCGGACCAGCAACACCTGCATCAATACAAGGGCTACCAGCCATCAGGTGGAAATCTTCACCGAAAGGATCGACCATCATCGGATCCGTACTGATCAAATCCTTAGCATCGGTCAAATACTGGTTGAGGGAAGTGTCTGCCTCTGTGCCACTGAAGAATTCTGTGAAATTCAGGTTACCACCTCTGGAAATGACGACTGGCGAACCAGCCTCGATGGCGTAGTTAGGCGCAATGACATCGTCTGACTTGTAGAAGATGTTGTTCTGCAAAATCATGACGGCATTGGCTTTTAGGGTATCGTCCTGATACTCCCACTGGGAGATGTCTCCGGCCAAGGTACCATCGTTTTCGATGAAAGTGTTATTGATCAATGTCATTCTAGCCGTATCAGACTCAGAGAAACCAGCAGCAGGATCAGTGGCATTCAAATAAGAAGAAGCATTATTTGAAATCGCACCACCACGGCCTGTAGGCATGTTTCCATCGTCGTCGGCAAAGTTTTGGAAGAACACACTGTTCTTAACAATCAATTCTGTGTTACCTGTGTTGATAGCACCACCTTGGCCACCAGCACTGTTGAGTGTAAAGGTTGTATTTTCAACTGTAACAACATTGGTATTGATAGAATCTTCAATGGCATTGATTGCACCACCAACAGTCGAAGCAGCATTCGATTCAAAGATACAATCCTTGACATCGGCAATACTTCCGCCTAAGGCGTACAGTCCACCACCACCACCGCTCGTAGTAGAGTTTTTAATGAAAGAGCAACGGTTCACAGATACGCGTGTCAGGTCATTTTGCATGAATAGACCAGCACCCCAGCCTCCTTCGTTTTCCTCCATGAGGCAATCGTTGTAGGTAACGTCAGAAAGGAAACCGACCAAATCAGTTGCACCACCACGAGCAGAAGTGTTACCCGTCCAAGTACAATTGTTCATTACACCAAGGTCACCATCGTGGAAACCAGTTGCAGCAAAGTCGCATTCGTTGGCAGTAAATGTTGTATTGTTGATTTCAAAAATACTGGCAAATAAGTAGAAGGCACCACCACCGTTTACAGCGATGTTTCCATCAAAGTTACAGCTGTCCATTGTCAAGGTATTGCCATTGGTTGTATTTCCGGAGATAAACATACCGGCACCCCACTGGGCTTCATTCTCAACAAAGTTACAATTGCGGACAGTGAAGTTCGTATTGTTCCATGCAAACAAACCAGCTGTCGTACCTGTCAAGTTGACATTCTCAATGAAATTACTGTTAATCAGTCTTACATCATCACAAAACAGTGGGTAGAAAGAACCACGTGCTGTACTGTTGGCAGTGAAAGTACAATTGTCTACCATAATATCCGAGACATTGCTGACGAAAAGACCTGCACTCTGGCTGGTAGCGCTATTGTTGCGGAAAGTACTCCCAACAAATCTTGATCCACCTGCACCACCGTTGCCACTTGGTGGAAGAGAACCGTAAATACTTCCTCCAGCTCTACCAAAGTTGTTGTAGAACGCACAGTTGTTGATGGAAACAGTACTGTAAGTGAAGATACCACCACCAGCAGTAAAGTAAATATCAAGTGTGTTATCGTCTGTCGTGTTACCTCCAATGACATCGAGACCGTCAAAAGAAACTATTCCTGTAATCATACTGTCTACATAAACGACGTGTAGGACATTATCTCCTTTATTGTTCACAAAATCGTCCATGACATCATCTCCGGCGATATCACCAGATAAGATGGATTTGTTGTTGCTCGGATCTCTTTCGCTAGCCATTGTTTCAGTTCCGGCAAAACCTCCAAGAAGGTTGACCGCCTTACCAATAGCAAAAGTAGCAATCGAATCCGTTGCATCAGCAGTAGGTTTGTATGTACCAGCGGCAATCCAAATGTCGCCACCTTCGGCAGTACTGTCAATAGCTTGTTGAAGATCGGTGTAGGCATTTTCCCAAGAAGTACCATCATTATTACCAGCTGCATCAGACTTGACATAAGTCTGTGCTTGCATGAACATCGGTACGATCAGAAGGGAGAAAAGAAGGATCAAATTTTTCCGTAAAATTCTGTTCATAATCCCTAAAGAATTAAAGTTAAATAATAAGGTTTAAGCGAGGCCATTGGCCATAGTTTTTAGCGATGGAGTTGTAAAAATACCAATATGTTAACAAAATCATTAATCCAAGACAAGAATATATGAAAAAAACAAAGGGTATATCCCTCAAACGATTGAAAATGTATGCTATCAGACTAAGTGTGCGTACTGTTTAGAAAACAGCAAGAAAAAGGCCCTCCTTTGGAGAGCCTTTCCCGAGTAGGTCTTACAACTTCACGATTGGCTTAACAATCATTTCCTTTCCGTCGGAAATTGTCAGCTGGTAGACACCTCTTTCCAAGTCAGAAGCATTGAGCTCGTAGTTGAACGCGCCGGCTGGCTTCTCCAAGTTAATGGTCTTTACAAGCTGTCCGATAGAGTTGACCACATTCAGCTGCAAGTCACCGCTCCAGTCATTGTCCAAAGACAAAAGCGTTTGATTAGCAACCGGATTCGGGCTGATCTTCAAAGCTTTGCCACTAACAATTTCTTCTGTACTGCTGGTAATGTCAAATTCAATAGCTCCAATGTCGTAGCCATCACCTTGAGGTCTGGCAAGACCAAAGATGTCTACATCTGGCGCACCATCAGCAATTCCTGCATCGATGAGCGGACTATTCACCATTGGTGTGAAATCTTCATTGTCTGGGTCCACCAACATTGGATCTGTGCTGGTAAGGTCAGAGGTCATGGTCAGGTATGGGTCCATAGAATCATCTGAACTGAGGTTTCCACCATTGGAAATAACCTCTGGATCACCCGCCTCAATAGCATAGTTAGGCGCGATGAAATCATCTGGATTGTAGAAGAAGTAAGTATTTTGCATTGTCAATACCGCTCGACCATTGGTCGTATCACTTTCTTCCCACTGAGAAATACTACCTGCCAAATCTCCATCATTGTTTACAAAACTGCAGTTCATCAAATTGATGTCTGCCAGGTTGGAAACTACCTCACCTGTAATGCCACCAGCGTCACGAGTATACTTGGAGGCATTGTTTGAAATCGCACCACCACGACCGGTTGGCTCTGTTCCATCGTCTTCCAAATCAGCTGTGTTGAAGGCAAAGATGGTATTGGTAATATTTGCACTGAAGTTGCCAAGGTTGACGGCTCCACCCTGTCCAACCGCATTGTTCAATGTAAAATTGCAGCGATCCAGCGTCAACTCAGCCAAATCCAGTGAATCTTCAGAACCAGAAATAGCACCACCGAATCCACCAGTAGCATTGCTTGTGAAATCACTTCCAATGATTTCAACCTTCACACCACCAGATAAACTCAAAGCGCCAGAAGCCAATTCTGTAGAGTTTTCGTTGAACGAACAATTGGTGATATACAGCTCAGAAGAGTCATTTTGCACTTGAGCTGCGCCACCAAAGCGGCCTTCATTGCCATCAAAAACACAATCGGTAAAATCTGTAATTTGGAGAAAAGCTCCCAACTGGGCGCCACCGGAAGTTCCTGCAATATTGCTCTCAAAACGGCATCCGGTATAGCTGGTTTCCGCTTCTAAATCAGCAACACCACCACCAAAGGCGGCTTCATTGCCAGACCAGGTACAGTTAACGTACTGTCTGAAGGAAACCAAACCATTGTAACAGGCACCACCGTTCTCTGGAGCAGCATTATTGGAAAAAGAACAGTCTGTTGCAATATGGCTACCAAACAAACTAAGGATGGCACCACCACCGAAACTGCTGGCCTCATTGCCATCGAAGACGTTGGACTCCAGGAAGAAATTATCTGTAAACAAGATGTACATCGCACCACCGTTGGCAGCGAGGTTATCCGTAAAGGTACAATTGGAAACCAGCGAGCTATCGTTGTCCACAATAGCTACTGCACCGCGATCTCCACTAATATTATCACTGAAAGCACATTGAGTGATGACCGTAAAGTCAGATTGGACGTTATAAATGGCACCACCCTGTCCCATAGTTGCTTCATTTTCTGTGAAAGTACTATTGACAATGCCCAATAGAGGTCCACCTCTGAAGTTATTTGCCTGAGCATAGATCGCACCACCATCGCCAGTCGTTGCAACGTTTTTGTCGAAAGTACTATTGCGAATAACAGTTGAGCAGTCAAAATTGACAATCGCTCCACCAACACCTTCAGCAGTTATGTTGCCGCTGAACAGCGTACTGTCAATCAGGACATTGGCTCCTACCACATTGGTAATCGCTCCACCACCGATTGAACTATTGTCCATAATGGTATTTCCTGTAAAAGTAATGTTGGTCGTTCCCAAGAGGAAACCAGCTGCACCAGACTCAGCAGCGAGACTGTTGGAAAAAGTACAGTCTGTAAACTGAGAACCTGCCGTCGCAATACCATCTAGGTAATAACCTGCACCATTCAAAGCAAAGTTTTCTGTAAATGTACAGTTGTTGACAATGACAGGGCTGAAAGTGTAAAGACCACCACCTTCTGTGAAGTAAGTTGCCTGGGTTGAATCATCCGTGCTGGTAAAGGCACCGCTGATGGTAAAACCATCGATCAAGACACCATCTGTGATAAGGCTATCTACATAAACAATGTGGTAAGCATTATCGTCTTTGCCCATGTCAAAAGAACCTGGCGTGTCGTCTCCCTGCTTATCACCAGTCAATGTAGTGACGTTCATAGCAGGATTGCGCTCTGCACGGTCTGTTTCTGTACCTGCGAAACCACCCAAAATAGCAACAGAGTTACTGACAACAAAACGAGAGTTTTCCGGACTATTACCTGGAGAAATGTAAGTTCCACCAACTACCCAAATCTCACCTGAAGTCGTATTGTCGAGGGCGTTTTGCAAATCTATGTAGGCATCTGCCCAACTTGTTCCATCGTTGTTTCCGCTTGCCGCTGGGTTGACATAGGTCTGAGCGGAAGACCAGGATGGAAGTAATAAGAATACTGTCAATACTGACAGCAAACAGTAGAAATTCCTCATGATTATCTTTTTTGAATTGATCCGATATGATTAAAATGTAATTCGTTAGTAAATCCAATTTGCAATGAGTTGAAAGGCTTATGCACTACAACTGGAATTGTGAAACAAGGTAGACATATTTTAAAAATAACCGATGAAGGCTTTGAACAATTTTTTGCAATCTGGATAACATTTATAGGCGATTCAGCGAGACTCAACCCCAACAAAATGCTTCCTAGAAAACATTCTTTTCTCACTTTCGCATTTCAGAATCAATACCAACTTAAAAGCCCATTGGCCATTGTTTCTTATTCTTCACAATACGCCTGCAGAAAAATATTTGGTAGCAGTACAGCAAGAATATTCTGCATAAGCAAACTAAAAAACAACTTTAAATTTATTTTTTGTCTAAATTCAGTCTATAATTTTATAAAATTGGACTTTTTCAAAATATTATCATACCTTTGTATGCAGCCCGCCACCAAATTTAGCTATTCCTAATTCACGCAAGTTGCGACCCCCATCTTATGGGCTGGGCGAACATTCAATTCAGATATTTGGTACGAAATCACAAGTTTCCATCAATCTCCTCTGGTAGGAATTCCCCCTAGACTCTTTCGTTCATCGCAGCTTGGGCTAATTTATTTTTTCGCATTGCAAGTGCCTAGACAAATTAAATAATGACTTATTTTGAACGACTTTCACCTCTATACTTCGTTAAAAATACTCGCCATAGCTACGGCTATGTCTGTGTTTTTTGCCTCGTCTATAGATGAAACTCATCTCAAACTAAGGATAACACAATCTTGTCCAGGCACTTAATCATTGATTTGATCTATGGACGACCAACAGAATAAGCAGCAGGGGCTCTACGTCCCTCAGTTGGAGAAAGACTCTTGCGGAACTGGACTGATTGCCAATCTGAATGGAAATAAATCGCACCAACTGGTTGAAAATGCCCTGGCCATGTTGCAAAACATGGAACACCGTGGAGCCTGTGGCTATGAAGCCAATACAGGAGACGGCGCAGGAATACTCACACAGATGCCAGATGAATTCTTCCGCAACAAATGCCGAGAACTCAACATAGAACTGCCTCCATTTAGTGCCTATGGTGTCGGAATGGTCTTTTTTCCCAATGATCGCAGCCTTCGCAGTCAATGCAGGGTGTTGCTCAATGACAACATCGATGAAATGGGATTCGAACTGCTGGGCTACCGAAAGGTCCCTACCGACGATGAGCTGCTAGGAGACTCTGCCGTAGCCGTCGAGCCGCGTATGGAGCAGGTGTTCGTCCGACCACTCAAGCCCCTGGACCCCAAGGCCCTGGAAAGGCGGCTTTTCGTCCTGAGAAAGTTCTCTACCCACAACATCCATCAAACCTATCCACAAACAGTAGACAACTTTTACATCACTTCACTGTCCTACAAAACCATTATATATAAAGGTCAGCTGACGACTTTCCAACTGCGCCCCTATTTTCCAGACTTACACGACGAGCGCTACACTTCGGCAATCGCATTGGTCCACTCCCGCTTTTCGACCAATACGGTTCCAAAATGGAAGCTCGCTCAGCCATTTCGCTATATTGCCCACAACGGAGAGATCAATACGATCACCGGTAACGTCAATTGGTGGAAAGCCAGAGAAGGCATGCTCCAATCCAGCCTATTCACAGAGGATGAATTGGAAAAACTGCACCCCATCCTTGGAACAGGACTTTCCGACAGCGGCAATTTTGACAACATACTAGAGTTTCTGGTCCTAGGCGGTCGTACCCTGCCGCATGCACTGATGATGATGATTCCCGAGGCATGGCAGCACGATGAGCAAATGGCGGATTACAAAAAAGCTTTTTACGAATACCACGACAATATCATGGAAGCCTGGGACGGCCCAGCCTCCATTTGCTTTACCGATGGCATCCTGGTTGGAGCGACCCTCGACCGCAACGGGCTGCGCCCTTCCCGCTACCTATTGACCGACGACAACACCCTCATTGTCGCTTCAGAGGCAGGAGTACTCCCCATCGACCAGTCTACCATCCGCCTGAAAGGACGCCTCCAACCAGGCAAAATGTTGATTGCCGACCTGGACGAACACCGCATCATCGGCGACGACGAACTCAAAAAAATCGTTTGCCAAAGAAATACCTACAAAGATTGGCTGGCTGAAAGTAAGCTCGACTTACACGACTTACCCACCAACCAGGTCGCAGCCGTGGAACTCGACCAAAAGACCCTCTTAACGCGGCAACAGCTGTTTGGCTATTCCCGCGAAGACCTCAACGTCCTCATCGCCCCTATGATAATCGGCGGTAAGGACCCCATCGGCTCTATGGGCTCAGACACGCCGCTGGCTGTCTTGTCCCACCATTCTCAACATCTGGCCAATTACTTCAAGCAATTATTCGCTCAGGTTACCAATCCGCCCATCGACCCCATTCGAGAGCGCCCCGTCATGTCCTTGTTCTCCAAACTTGGCTCTCGCGGCAATATACTGGAAACAGCACCAGAGCACGCACAATTCATCCACTTGGAGCAGCCTGTGCTAACGAATGAAGACTTGAGCCGCCTCAAATACCTACACCACAACCACTACCGAGCTGGTGTTATCGACATTGTATTCAAAGCCGAAACGCAAAAGGGACGCTTGAGGGCAGCCATCGATCACATTTGCGCCGTAGCTGAAGATATGATCCGAAACGGAACCAACATCCTCATTCTTTCCGATCGAATGGCCAACAGTCGCTTGGCACCCATTCCCTCACTGATGGCCATTGGCGCCATTCACCACCACTTGATTAAAACAGGGCTGCGAACAACCGCCTCGCTCATCGTCGAAGCAGGTGACGTAAGAGAAACACATCACTTTGCCACCTTGATCGGATACGGAGCCGACGCCATCAATCCGTATATGGCTTTGTCGACCATTGCTCAGCTCAGAAAGCTGAACTATCTTACTGACAACCACTCTTTGGCACAATACATACAAATCTACATCAAAGCCATTGGCAAGGGGCTGCTGAAAATTATGTCCAAAATCGGCATCTCAACCCTACAATCTTACAAGGGCGCTCAGATATTCGAAATTTTAGGACTCCACGACGAAGTGGTCGAGCGATGCTTTAGCGGAAGTATCTCCCGCATACAGGGGTTGGGATTCAATGGCATAGCCAAAGAAGTGATGACCCGTCACCAACTGGCCTATCCCGAAAAGCCGAGCGCACAACCACAGCTGGAGGTAGGTGGCGTCTTTCAGTGGAAGCGCAGAGGAGAATTCCACCTGTTCAACCCAAAGACGGTTTCCCTTTTACAACATGCCTCCCATGCCAACGACTACAAGGTCTATCAAAAATATGCAGCCCTCATCGACGAGCAATTGGAAAAAGCTTGTACGCTTAGGGGCTTATTGACTTTCCGCAAAGGGCAATCTGTTCCCTTGGAGGAGGTCGAGCCTGTCGAAAACATTCTCAAGCGTTTTGCAACCGGCGCCATGTCTTTTGGGTCGATTTCCCATGAGGCACACAGCACCCTAGCCATCGCCATGAATCGGATTGGTGGAAGAAGCAACAGTGGTGAAGGGGGAGAGGATGAAATTCGCTTTGCCAAAAAAGCCAATGGAGATTGGGAGCGTTCTGCCACCAAGCAGGTGGCTTCCGGCCGATTTGGCGTTACCATCAACTACCTGACCAATGCCGATGAAATACAAATCAAAATGGCGCAGGGCGCAAAGCCCGGAGAAGGTGGCCAACTGCCTGGACACAAGGTGGATGAATGGATCGGTAGGGTACGGCATGCTACGCCGGGTGTGGGCCTGATTTCCCCTCCTCCACATCACGATATTTATTCCATCGAGGATTTAGCCCAGTTGATTTTTGACCTGAAAAATGCCAATCGGTCATCGAGAATCAACGTCAAACTGGTTTCTAAAGCCGGGGTTGGAATCATTGCCTCGGGCGTCGTCAAAGCACATGCCGATGCCATTTTGATCTCGGGCCACGATGGTGGAACAGGCGCCTCTCCCCTCAGCTCCATTCGCCACGCCGGCCTTCCTTGGGAATTGGGACTGGCCGAGACACATCAAACCCTGGTTCGCAACAAGCTGCGCGACCGGGTACGCGTTCAGGCCGATGGCCAGATTCGTACAGGCCGAGACCTGGCCATTGCGACCTTGCTGGGGGCCGAAGAATGGGGCGTCGCAACTGCTGCCCTAGTGGTCGAAGGCTGTATCATGATGCGCAAGTGCCACATGAACACCTGCCCCGTCGGCATTGCGACCCAAGACAAAGAACTCCGCAAGCGATTCACCGGTCGCGTTGAAAGCGTGATCAATTTCTTCCGATTCCTGGCCAGTGACCTCAGAGGCATCATGGCGCAGCTTGGCTTCCGGACCGTCGATGAGATGGTCGGAAAGGTAGAAATGCTAAAACTAAAAACAGGCATTGCCCACTGGAAATACAAAGAACTAGACCTCAGCCCCATACTTTTCAAAGAAGCGGCCGATGAAAACATTGGCCAATTCAAAAAAATCGAACAAGACCACGGCCTCGACAAAGTGCTGGATTGGAAATTATTGGAATATGCTCAACTGGCGCTCATTGCTGGCCATGCCGTATCCTCCGTTTTTGCCATTCGCAACACCGATCGGGCCGTCGGTACCTTGCTGTCCAATGAGATTGCCAAAAAGTACGGCAGCAAGGGCTTGCCAGAAGATACCATCCAATTCCGCTTTCGCGGCTCAGCCGGACAAAGCTTTTGCGCATTCGGTGCCAGGGGCTTGCAATTCATCCTGGAAGGAGAGGCCAACGACTACTTTGGCAAGGGACTTTCTGGTGCCAAGCTCATCGTGAGCCCCGACCGGGACGCCACCTTTGCTCCGGAGAAAAACATCATCATCGGCAACGTGGCCCTCTATGGCGCCACCTCCGGAGAAGCCTATATCAAGGGGATGGCCGGAGAACGCTTTGCGGTCCGCAACTCGGGAGCAAAGGCGGTCATCGAAGGAATTGGCGACCATGGCTGTGAATACATGACGGGAGGACAGGTAATCGTACTGGGAGAAACCGGGCGCAACTTTGCAGCAGGTATGAGCGGCGGCATCGCCTACGTCTTCAACCTCAGTGGCCGCTTTCAGCACAACTGCAATATGGAGATGATCGATCTCGACCCTATGACAGAAGAAGATTACGAGGAGGTTCGACAAATGGTTCGCCATCATTTCCGCTACACCAGCAGCCAGTTGGCACTGGGTATTCTCAACGACTGGGATGCCCTGAAGACCCACTTTGTCAAAGTCATGCCCAAAGATTACAAGGCCGTTTTGCAGCAGCGCAAAGCCGAAGCACAGGAGGCAGCCAAAGCAAAAGGCCAACGCGTACGCGCCTAAATCAACACCTACAAAGTAAAAAATCATCCATATGGGAGACCCAAGAGGATTTATGAAATACGACAGAGAACTGCCAGGAATACGTTCTCCAAAATCGCGCATTAAAGATTACAAGGAAATATACGAGGCTGTCCCAGAATCACAGACCCGCCAGCAAGCCGCTCGCTGTATGGATTGCGGTATTCCCTTTTGCCACAATGGCTGCCCGCTGGGCAATGTCATTCCAGAATTCAATGAAGCCGCCCAGAGTGGTGATTGGAAGCTGGCCTATGAAATCCTCAGCAGCACCAATAACTTTCCAGAGTTTACGGGCCGCATCTGCCCGGCGCCTTGTGAGGCAGCCTGCGTGTTGGGCATCAACCAACCGGCCGTAGCCATCGAACACATCGAGAAATCGATCATCGAATATGCCTTCGACAAGGGGTTGGTGCGCCCCAAGCCCCCCGCCCTGCGGACCGGCAAAAAAGTGGCCATCATCGGCTCCGGCCCGGCCGGACTCGCCGCTGCTGCGCAGCTCAACAAAGCCGGCCACATTGTCACGGTTTTCGAGCGAGACGATCGCATCGGCGGCTTACTCCGCTACGGCATCCCCGATTTTAAGCTGGAAAAGTGGGTATTGGAACGTCGGCTGGCCATCCTAGAAGCAGAAGGCATTCGCTTCCGAACCAACGCCAATGTAGGAGTCAATGTCGACAGTCGACAGCTCCTGGCAGATTTTGATGCCCTCATTCTCTGTGGTGGCAGCACCGTTGCGCGCGACTTGCAAATTCCCGGGCGCGAGCTGGAAGGCCTTCATTTCGCCATGGAGTTTCTGAAGCAAAGCAACCAGAGAGTCGCCGGCGACCATATTGCAGCCGAAGACAATCTACTGGCCAACCGCAAGCATGTAATCGTTATTGGCGGAGGAGACACTGGCTCCGACTGCGTAGGAACCTCCAACCGTCACCAGGCTGCCTCCATTACCCAGCTCGAACTCCTCGGTAAGCCACCCAGCAAGCGCTCTGAAGATACGCCTTGGCCCCTTTGGCCGATGCAGCTTCGCACGTCCTCCTCTCACGAAGAAGGCTGCGAACGTCAATGGGCCATTTTGACCAAAGCCTTTTTGGGAGACGACAAAGGCAGGGTCCGTGCCTTGCAGGTCGTTGAGGTTGAATGGAAGATTGCCCAGAAAGGCCAGAAAGCCAAGTTTGTCGAAGTGGCTGGTACAGAAAGAGAAATACCTGCAGATTTGGTTTTTCTCGCAATGGGCTATACCCATCCCCAATTTGAAGGCTTGCTGGATCAACTCGGAGTAGCATTAGACCAAAGTGGCAATGTCCAGGATCATCACTACCAAACCAATTTGGAAAAAGTATTTGTCGCCGGAGATATGCGTCGAGGCCAGTCTTTGGTGGTTTGGGCCATTTCGGAAGGGCGGGAAGCCGCCCGACAGGTCGACTGTTTCCTCATGGGCAGCTCTATGCTGGAAAGTAAAGACGAGAGTTTTTTATCTCAATAGTAAGCAAGCTCCCATGCATCCATCCATCCATTAGAAATCCCGGACCTCCTGTGAAAGGAAATTCGGGACTTCAGGGTTTTTTAGAAATTACTAGTGATACTAATCCACGCAATGAAAGCGATCCTTTAAAAAAGAGCTTTCATAGCTTCTAATTAATCGAGGCCCTGCACAGAGCGCCTCTTGACTAAATATAAGCTAAAATTTGTAAAAATTAGATGAAAACGAGTGAATCGACGGTTCGAAGCATCGACCCACTCGTTTTGGGTATGCATTCACCAAGTGGTCTTCCAAAAGAAGCTGTCTAGCTTAGATCGTTTTGGCAACCACTTTGGGGACTTGCTGATACAGTTTTGTATAGTATTCGCCAGCCATCCGGTCAGAATCGAAAAACGGTACGACCTCCCGCATGCTGTTCTTAACAATTTCCAACCACTTCTTCGGCTTATCGTAATAAGTCGGAATAATCTCGTTTTCGAGTACATCCAGCAAATTTGTCAAATCGAGCTGGTCGACTTCGTGATGTGGCCTGCTGCTATCGGCCTCGGGGACGACGTAGGCATTGTGGCCATGATTGGAGAACTCAGGCACCCATCCGTCGAAGGTCGAAAAGTTGACACTTGCGTTCATGGCAGCCGTCATACCACTGGTACCGGAGGCTTCCCGTGGGATACGCGG
>JBCCSZ010000002.1:0-65624 GCA_039199225.1 Bacteroidota bacterium | reverse complement strand
GGTTCGAAGATTGAGAGAATTGTTAAGCTCTAGCCGTGAAAAATGGAGCAGTTCGTAGCTATTGGATTAACAACAGCTACGGACCATCTATTTGGAACTTTCCAGTTCTTTAGGTACTTCAATTTCGTCAACGATTTCATTTAGGATACTGCCATCTTCGTTGAGAATCAAAATCTCTACTCGTCGGTTGAATTGCCTGCCCTGCTCTGTATCCTGTCCGTCATTCAATTCGTTTTTGGCGATGGGGTCTGCTTCTCCAAAGGTCTCCGTTTGTATACGAGAAGAGGTGATCCCTCGCGAAATTAGGTACTGCTTAGCAGCATTGGCACGTCTCATCGACAGGGCTTCGTTGTAGGAGTTACTGCCCTTGGAGTCGGTATGAGCGCGCAAAAGAGTTTTGTAGCCTGGAAAGTCATTGAGGATACTTACCAAGTCGCCGAGTTGTTGTCTGGAGGCAGGTCTGAGGTTGGCCCGGTCGAAATCAAAGAAAATACTTTCGATGGTATTGAGTAGTGATTTAGGTAGCGGGATATTGTTGCAAACACAGGTATTTTGCAGATTACTTTTGGACTTTAAAAAACAATTATAGCCCAGTTCATTGTATTTGCTCATCAAGCTGCGCGCCTCTGCCTCATTGTTGTAAATGCCTTTGTAATAGCGGTGAAAGCCATAGGCATCTTTTGAGTAATAAACATTGCTGCCGAGCTTGTTGAAATAGTTGATGTCGACTTTATTTTCAAAGACACCCACTTGAATGTACCAGCTGTCTGATTGTGCAAAGGAAGGTGTTGCAAACACTAGAAGGAATAGAAAGGCCATTAACCTAAATGTCTGGTTTCTCATAATACTCATAATTTAATTCAAGTTGCCAATTAGTTGTACACTAGAATTAATGATAAGAAATTTTGACAAAAAATTAGAATAATCGGTCGCTTTAAAGCTAAAAGGATGGGCTATTATTTTTGCGCTGTTGGAGGTCCTGAAAAGTTCTTTTAATTATCAGTTGATTACAGTTTAAATTAAATGATAATTTCTAAAGTTTTTTAGTGGCAAAGAGGAAGCCATTCAACAGTTGCAGCCCTTGAATGACCACACATCTTATGTACAGCTTTTACACCTGCCAGAGATCAACGCATTGTACTTTTCTGCAACATATCCCTCGGGCAATTCTATTTGAATTTCATTTTCGAGGCATTCCACCTTACCACATGATAGGCATTTAAAATGGAAGTGATGGTGTTTGTGTTTCCCGCCTCGCTCCATACCGCATGCAAAGTATTGCTTGCCGTCTCCTCCAATGACTTTATGCGCCTGTCCATCTTCGCAAAATCGATTCAGTATGCGATAGATGGTCGCTCGATCTATGCTAGCGTCTAGGCGAGCCTGGATCATATCGTGGCTCAAAGCCGAATTGGCTTCTTTAAGTATTTCCAGGATTTTTCGCTTAGAAGGGGTATTTCGTCTCTTCATAAATAAATATTATCGCGACGCAGTTGCAATAATATGTAAAAGCACCAACTTTGCCAAATAATTGCCACATCAATGGCCTCTGTGTCATCCATCCAATCAAACTTCGCCTACTTTCAAAATTGATCTCATTTATCAAGAATAAATTATCCTGACAGATATAGAATTCCTCCTCAGTTTGATTACTATTCGTAGTAGTACGTAAGGCTTTTGGCCGCATTGGCGCTGGGCGATGTTCGATAGTCAATACATCAAATAGGTGCTTTGCGTAAAAGTACGCTACGGAATAATGCCGTAAATCTACGCTGTCCAGCTAAGCTGTTTTTGTGCATATTAGCTGCTGTAGTTGAAGTAATTAAGTGCGATTTGACTTTCAAAAAAATACTAATTTATGGCAGCGACCTACAAGATTTACCTCGTCAACCTCCAATTGGAAAGTAAAAAATTTTGGTGCTTTTTGGATCAAGCTATTCGCGGATTGTCATCAGATAAAGTACTGGGTAATTCGAATGCCTTTCTCACCGTTCCGACCTTTGGTCCCAACCGCCAAGATTTATTCAGCATTCCATCGGCCTATACTCTTGGTGTAGGCGCCAGTAAAAAACCGGTGGAACGCTACAACTTTATCGAATCCACTTACATGGTACCGCTGGCATTAGAAGAAGGCTGGCTGGCTTCCTATTTTCAAAATGGTGAAAATAGGGGACCCATCCTTACTGCGGACAGGCCCACCAACAAAAAAGACATCCGCGTAAGTACAAACGTATACGACAAAAAGAAAGAACCGATCAATGATTGGTATGGAAGTATGACCTTTGGTATCAAAAGTGACAATGTCTCCATCGGAAATACTTGGTCGCCCGATTCTGATAGATCCTATTACATTCGGCCAAGGTTCAACTTCTTCATCACAACAGGCTCCTACGAACCCAGGCACTTGGTTGATTTGCAAGCCATAGAAGCCAATGCCGCTCGGGTGGGGCGGAGCAATTTTGACGCAGCTCTCAAGTGTACCGTAATACTTCATACAGATGGCAGCTGGACGGTGCAAGCAGGCGACCCGAGTCAACTGCCTATATTATTCAAACTTTCTTGTCGCTTGAAAAATACCTCTCAGCTACTGATGAAAATTTCTGAGACCTCTCTTTTTACAAATCCATTCAAACATTTTTGAACAAGGTGAAAAGCAATCCTTGACGGGCATTGCAAATGATGTCTGCCAACTGTCTAAGATATTTTTTGGGGTTATATCAATGGTCTGTATCCACAACAGGGTACGGACCATTTTTTTGTTTTATGGAGCTGCAATTTACCCATTGGTGGAACATGAGTAGTTCTACCTATTTTAAAGAATTGCGCGGAACTACGCTGTTTTGATGAAGCCCATTTACGCATCTTTGTATTGTCGCTGAGGGAAGCGCGCCCCGGAGAGCGACAGACGAAATCAATTAATTTTTTAACTCGTTAAGAGCAATTCTGCCCTTAAAAAACCACTTAACTTATGGCTACGAAATACAAAATTTACCTAGTCAACCTTCAAGCAAGCAGCAAGAAATTTTGGTGCTTTTTGGATCAACCAATTCAAGACCTCAGCGGAGAGGTTTATGCCAACTCCAGTGCCTTTCTGACGGTTCCTCCTTTCAATCCTGCTCAAACCAATTCCTTTACCATCCCGCTGCAGTACAAAGTAGCAGTAGGCGCCAGCAATAAGGCTGTCAAGCTGAATACCCTGGTACAGTCTGACATGATCTTTTCGACAGATTTGGAAAAAAAGTGGAAAGCAACATACACCCAGGATGGACACAATGTAGGTCCGGTATTAGCCTCTGACGGTTCTGCAGGTCTGAAGACCGTTGTGATGGATACCAACCAGTACGACAAAAGTAAAGAACCCATCAACTCTTGGTATGGCAGTATGACTTTCGGCATCGAAAGCGAAAATGGCTTCATTGGTCAAACTTGGTCTCCGGACCCCTTGAGCCAGTACACCATCGTACCAAAGGTCAATTTCTATGTTGCCACTGGTAATTTCCAGTCCAGCCGTTTGGCCGACATCAATGAAATCTCCCTCAATTCTGCCAATATCACTGCCCAAAGCTTTGACTTTGGTAATGAATGTACCGTCACATTGAACAGCGATGGCAGCTGGGATGTAAGCCCTGGTAAGCCCAATGCCAGCCTGATGCATATGTCCAGACTGATGGATACCCACCAAACGTTGGTCCAGATACAAGAAAAATTTGTCAACATGGTCAGTATGGCCAGCGCCCAAGCGGCCCCTGCGTTGGCATTAGCTGGTTACGGCCCAGAAGAAACAGAGCGCAGGTCCAAAGGAATCACCATCAACAAGAGTAAATCAAAAGCCGCAGACACAGATGGCTTTCTGACAGGGACCATTACAGTGGGAACAGCTGTTGGACTTGGCTTCGCTTACATCATCAGTGCCGGAATTACACTAGACATTACCTATCGGCGCGATGATGGATTGAGGTTTGATTTCAAATACAATGGCGCTGCATCCAGAGAAGCACTACAACAAGCTTTCGCAGCAGGGAAAGAGTTGCTATTCTTGGGCAGATGATGAGGTAATTATTGGTTCACTTGAAGCTGCGAACCGATTCACTTCCCAATAGGAAATGCTTCCGCCAACGCTGCCTTCGTACTTTCAGTGCGGAGGCAGTGGTTGTTTGTTGGCGCTTGACTTTTCAGAAATCACGTCAATATACTTCCCGGAAAAGGCTTCTTATCAATGATGGTGATGCCCCAGGAAGTAGCCATACATTTGAAAAATGAACAGACCGATTCCAGCGATGATCAAAAACCAGTTGACCAGCTTGTAGAAAGTCTTGTAGCTGTCCAGTGGCCGCCATTTGGAAATGATAAATACAATGGGAATCAAGGCCAGTATTTGACCGAATTCGACACCGATGTTGAAGCAGATAATTTTGGCTAGGAATTGTCCTTCTCCAAGATCAAACGACTGTAATCGGGTGGAGAGTCCAAATCCGTGAATCAGCCCGAAGATGAAAACCATCAAAATGAGGTTGGGCGATTTGATATTGAAAATCTGCTTGAAGCCTCCCAGGTTTTCAAAGCCCTTGTACAGGACACTGAGGGCAATGACTGCATCAATCAGATGCTCGTCGGCTCGAATCCCCAAATAGGTTGCGCTGATCAAGGTGATACTGTGTCCGATGGTGAAAGCAGTAACGAAGCGTACGATGTCCCGAAAGTTGTCCAAGTAAAAAATAACGCCTACCAAAAACAGCAAATGGTCGTAACCCGTCAGCATGTGCTTGGCGCCTACCCAGATGTAGGCCAGTAAGCCGCCATTGCTCAGCGTTTCCTGATCGGATTGACTGACGCCGTGGGCAGATAACAGGATGGGAATAAAAAGAAGGAGTGTCAGAAGAATAAGGTGTTGTTTGCTTTGTCTCATGGTCCGTGTATGTTTTGTCTTTAAGTCGACAGCAAAAGGGTGCTGTTGAGGGTAGACAAAAATGACAAAAAAGAACTAAAATCTGTGGTGGCACACCAAAATAATCCCAACTTCTACCAGAATACTTTGTTATTGGCGTGCATCTGTCAATGTGGAAATACTTGCGCGGGAAAGTTTGGAATGCTTGGTGTCTTGTTCAACGCTTGAGTTGAGTTATAAGATGAGTGCATTAAAAGGCTATCTACCCTGTATATAAAATGGCATAATTTTTAAATTGCAGACAATCAATATTTTACGGCGGCACTTTGGCATTTTGTTGTTGGCTGACTATCTTTGGCCCGCCAATGAATATAGGTATGGAAAATATCATGCGCCGACTCAACGAACTGCTGGACAGTGCCTTCGGTGGTGTCCTCCGGCTTTTTGAAAGACTGCCAACCTTTGCTTTCATTGCATTGGTGTTTGCGGGGAGCTACCTGTCGTTCAGCCCCAATCCGAATGAAGACCACTACCTACAGTTTTCCAAGCAGTTTATGAATCCGGACTGGGTGCCGAATTCGCAAATTCTGACAGAGTTTCCAGGTACGCGCCTGCTGTACCAATGCATCATGGGCAGCCTGCTACAGGTCTTTTCCTTTGACCTGCTCGTATTTGCGATGCGCTTGTTGATGATCCTTGTGTTCTCATTGATTTTATCCAAGCTGTACAAGCGGTTGAATTTCAGCAATCTGCAAGTTGCCTTCCACCTAGTTGTGCTCTACTTGGGATGTCAAAGCCTATTCGCCGGAGCCTGGATGTTTGTCAGTGTCGAACCCAAGGGGATTGCCTACATTTTTGTGTTGCTCAGCATTTTACAATTGCTAAACGACCGCCTGTTACCGGCTGTTCTGCTGATGATTGTTGCGACCTATTTCCACATCTTGGTGGGCTTTTTCACTTTCATCTATCTCTGGGCGACGCTCTTTTTCTTCCACAAATCTCAGAAAGTTTCCATTAAAACGCTGTTCTTATGGGCCGGCCTTTTCCTATTAGCTGCTGCTCCTTTGGTGCTTTATTTGAAAACCTCCATCGCTCCGCCCGACAGTGGATTGCAACCCCGCCCGGATTGGATTTACACCTATTTCCGAGCGCCACACCACACCGCCTTGGCCACCAGCATGCGCTATTTTTATCGCGAGCATTTTTACGGCGTCCTTCTGAGCGGCTTTGGTTTGATATTGGCCATTCGATTGCTGCGCCAACAACAGCCCAAGGACCTATTGTTTCTCAACCAGTTTGTCGTACTATCTCTGGCTGGCGCCATAGCGCTGGTTTCTGTAGCTTTTATCGATAAAGAAGGAGTATTGCTCAAGTACTATCTCTACAGAATCATGGCCTTGAGCACGTTTTTTCTCACCCTGTTGATCGCTAAGTGGCTGTGGCATTTTATCCGGAACGATGCGCATAAGCTACTCAACGAACTGGTGTTGTTGCTTTCCATACTTTTCTTTTTGAAACTCCTACTGCCCAATTTGCTGACCAATAAGGAATATTTTTTCGACAGTGCCGATTTCAATAGTGCCTGCCAATTCATTCGGGATCATACGTCGCAGGATGCCTTGGTGTTTACCTTCGTCGAAGATGTATCCATTACCCGCCGGACCGAAAGAGATCGATTCGTCGTCTACAAATTCATCCCTGCCAAACTGGATCGCATCCACGACTGGTACGATCGCATTCTGGAAAAAGAAAAAGTTCTGGAAGACACACAATACCTGGATACCTTGGTGCAAAAATACCAGTTGACCCATATCCTGACCGATCATCAAACGCCCCTGCCGGCTCCGTACAGCGTGCAATTTGAAAATAAGAAATACAAGGTTTATGCTGTCAATTAGCCTGGATGCCAGCTGAATAGCACCAGAATACCTTTATTTATGTAGGTTGTCGGCCACCGATCATTTCCATCATTCTGTTATTTGCGACAAAAATCTTTTGCAGGATATTCCGGGATTTCCAGACTATTCGACTATCTTTATCTTAAGTAGGCAAAAAATATTTTGAATGCAGACGTCCGGAAATTCTCAGCAAACCTCTCAACTCGCCACCCTTTACAACACATATTACAATATGCTGTTTGAATATGGATTTGGTTTGTGCAAAGATAAAACACTGACCAAAGACTGCATCCAAGAGCTTTTTCTTTACCTCTGCGAACGCCCTGATTTGCTTTCTTCCATTCAACACAATCGCAACTACCTATTGGTCAGCCTCAAGCGGTCCATCCTCAAGAAAACAGCCTCCAAGCGACGAAAAGAGGCCCTCGAAGTCAGTGAAGTAGCCGACATCAGCATTCCTTCTTACGAAGAAATGCTCATTAATAATCAAGAGGACCTTCGCACAAAATCCAGACTCCGGAAGACCTTTTCCTCTCTGAGCCTCAGTCAGAAAACCATCCTCACTATGCGCTTTTACAAATCGCTTTCCTATGAGGAGATTGCAGATCAACTCGGCATCACCAAACGAACGGTCTACAATCAGATTCACAGCGCCATCAAAAAAATTCGAGAAGCACTCAGCTGATAACCAAGGTTTTTTACAACCCACTTTTCCGACATAAGAGTAGAGTCCCAACTGAGCCACTCCAGCTCACAACCTACTTTTTTATACTGTGTAAGGCATTCTGATCAACCCATCATTTCATCGCAAATGTTGGGTGCAATGGACCTTTTGAGGAAGGCTTACCTTGGAGTTATCGTCTAATGAAGTTGGGAGCATTTCAAAAAAAATTACAAATTCTGTAGTAAAAAATTTCGTTTGCTTTCTCTATACAGAAAACGAACGAATGAAAAATCAATATCAGACGGTCGAAGATTTCGTAGCCGACGAAAGTTTCCAAGATTTTTGTCTGCGGCCCGATCATGCCAACCGGGCCAAATGGACACAATACTTGGTCGACCATCCTGAACAGGCAGCACTCGTCCGGGAAGCCCGGATGCTGGTTCAAATGTTGCATGTTCCTGCCGAGGCAGTATCCGACAGCGCCACGGTAGTCGCTCCCAGAAAAAGAAAGCGCAGTTGGGTTGGTTGGGCTGCTGCTATTTTGCTCCTTTTGGGGGCGACTGCTGGTATTTTTTACTACTCTAATAGACCCACCGGCCCCATTGCCATCCAACAAGAAAAGATGAGCTTGACGGCGGCTGAAGACCGGATGGGCTACACGCTCCCAGACCAGTCGACCGTGCTGCTGCGCAAGGGCGCAACACTGTCCTGGATGACGCCTTGGGGTAAAAACTCTACGCGCGAAGTCTGGCTGGAAGGAGAAGCCTTCTTTGATGTTCGTCACGATCCGCTGATTGGTCAGCAGGAGTTTGACGTGATTTTGCCAGAGGGACGCATCCAGGTTTTGGGAACTTCCTTCCTAGTCAAGCCCGCGCAGGAAGACCTCAACATCTTTTTGGCCGATGGTAAAATAGCCTACCACTCCAAAGGAAGTACTTACAACATGAAGCCAGGCGATCACCTGAAACAAACAGCGACTTCCTTCAACATCCAACACAATGTCGATGTAAAAGAATACATGCTTTGGAAAGTTTCCGGTATTTCCTTTTCGGGAGAATCCATCTCCGAAGTTGTCCGCCAACTGAACCGTTCTTTTGATCTGGACATCCGAATCGGAAACAAACGACTGAAAAGTAAGAAAATCTCGGCGAGCATCGCCCAAAACGATCCGCAACTGTTGCTAGAGGCCATAGCCCTCATTTACAACATTAAAATTATTCATCAAGGCGACCAAATCATACTGAAATGATGAAAAAATTCTACCATTTTCCATCCCGACTGATGGGGCTGTTATTGCTTGGTAGCTTGCTCTTTGGCTCCGGTCAATTGGCAGCCAAAACCTGGCAAATGGCCTATCAGCCTACTCAAAAGATTCGATTGGATCGGGCCTTCGATCAACTGGCCAGAGACCATAAGATTAATATCATCTACGATGTAGATCAAGTGAGCAAATACCTGGTGAAACCCTCCGGAAAAGTAGCCAAGGTGACAATAGAGATCAAACGGCTCATTGCAAAAACGGACCTGTCCTACACCAAATTGAACAATACGACCTTTGTCATCAAAAAGGACAATAAAACGTCTGCTATACCAGTCCTGCCAATTCAACCGGAGGTGAAGAAGCTGACCGTGGGGGGCGTCATTCGCGACAAAAAATCGAAGGAGCCACTGATTGGTGCCAACATCATTGAGCGCTCGACCTCCAATGGTGTGAGTACCGACATAGATGGCAATTACAGCATCGAAGTAGAAGAGGATGCCATTTTGGAAGTCAGCTACATTGGCTACCAAACGAAGTCTGTTCGCGTCAATGGTAAAACCAGCGTGAATATTTATCTGGACAAAGACGATAATTTGCTGGAACAGGTGGTGGTCATAGGATATGGTTCGCAAAAGCGCAGCGACCTCACCGGGGCAGTCGATCGGATCGGCCAAGATGAGTTACAGCAGCTTCCAAATACTGGGCTGGAACAAGCCATCCAGGGGCGTTCTGCCGGGGTTTACATCACCCAAAACAGTGGTGCGCCCGGAGGCGCCATGTCTGTACGCATTCGCGGAACGGGCTCCACACTTTCGGCCGAACCCCTCTATGTCATCGATGGCATTCCGATTGTCAACGACAACGAGGGAACTTCTGCGACTTTTGAATCCGATGGCGGTGGCCAGTATTCCAACGCTCTGACGACCATTAACCCCAATGATATCGAATCCATTGAAATATTGAAAGATGCATCTGCCACGGCTATCTACGGAGCTCGTGCAGCCAACGGAGTCGTACTCATCACTACGCGCAAGGGCAAAGAAGGCCGTGCGACGATCAGTTATGATACCTACTGGGGCATGCAACAACTCTACAAAAAAGTAGATGTGATGAACCTGCGGGAATATGCCGATTACATCGCCATCTCTGGTTATGGAGACATTGAGGAATTTCAACGTCCGGAATTGCTGGGGGAGGGGACCAATTGGCAAGATGCCATCTTTCGAAATGCCAACATGTCTAACCACCAACTCTCTCTGACGGGCGGAACGGAGAAAACGCGCTTTTCGCTCACCGGAGGCGTACACCACAAGGAAGGCATCGTTCGGGGTTCTGATTTCACCCGCTATTCTGCCAAGCTCAATGTCGATCACAATTTTACCAATTACCTCAAAATCGGAGGAAATATTCTGACGAGCCGCACAAGGGAAAACATCACTTTCAACGATAACAGCAATGGGGTCATATACACCGCTCTATTGACGCCGCCAATGGTTCCCGCTCGCAACCTGGACGGTACCTTTGGAACACCTCCGGCCGGTGAAAATGTCATTCTCACTTTTAACAATCCCCTTGCCAACGCACTCGAAACGGAGGATGTCAACCGCAAAAACCGCATCTTAGCCAGCCTCTATGCCGAGGTACAATTCACGCCTTGGTTAAAGTACCGCACAGAGTTTGCCACCGACATCCTATACAGCAACCACAGTACTTTTTGGCCCGCCTTCGAAAGAGGAAATCTCTCTCGTAAGTCCAGGGTTCGAAGGGTTAACAACAATAGTGTTTATTGGATCAATAAGCACCTTTTGACTTTTGATAAGACGCTCTGGGAAAATCACAAAATTACTTTCCTGGCTGGCTATGAAGTGCAAGAAGGAACCTACGAGTGGCTCTCTGCCGCTAGGGACAATCTGCCAACTAATGAATTGAAAGAACTCAACTTGGGAGATGCTGGGACGCAGGTCGTCAATGGGGGTGCCGGACACTGGGCTTTGCTTTCCTATTTTGGTCGATTCAACTATGGCTTCAAAGACCGCTATCTTTTCACTGGAACCCTTCGGGCTGATGGTTCTTCTCGCTTTGGAGCCAATAACAGATATGGTTTATTTCCTTCAGCGGCCTTTGCTTGGCGCATTTCCAATGAGGAGATTTTCAGCGATGTGAGTTTTCTGGACAACCTCAAATTGCGACTGGGATATGGAGCAGTTGGAAATCAGGAAATTGGCCTCTATTCTTTTGCCACCAATCTGAGGGCGCAAGAATTGGCATTTGGCGACCAACTCATCACCGGATTTGCTCCCGACAACATCGCCAATCCAGACGTCAAATGGGAAAGCTCTGTGCAAACCAACATCGGTCTCGACATCGGTTTGTTTAACAACCGCCTGGAAGTCATTATTGATGCTTATTACAAAAAGTCGAAGGACATGCTCCTGCCGGCCATTCTGCCTCGAACAGCTGGTAGCCTCAATGCGCCCTTTATCAACATCGGAGAGATGGACAACAAGGGGATCGAGTTGACTTTCAATACGCAAAACTACACAGGAGCCTTCAGTTGGTCTACTTCTGCCAACTTTTCGGTAAACCGCAATGAGGTGGTTAACTTGGGTTCGACAGGGGCATTGACGGGGGTCATCCAACGGATTCCCATTACGCGGACGGAGGAGGGAGCGCCCATCGGACAGTACTATGGACACATCACCGACGGTATCTTTCGCTCGCTGGAAGAAATTGCTGAAGCTCCTTTTCAGGAGGTGGGTACCCGTCCGGGAGACATCAAGTTCAAAGACCTCAACAACGATGGTGTCATCAATGATGCAGACAGAACGATCATCGGTAGTCCACATCCCGATTTTACCGCTAACCTTATCAATGATTTTACCTATAAGAACTTCGATCTCAACATTTTTATCCGAGGGGTTTTTGGCAACGAAGTTTTCAATGTCCTCAAACGCGACCTGGCAGGAACAGGCGCTTGGCACAACCAATCCATTGATATTGTCGATGCCTGGACCTCCGCGAATCCCGAAGGAAGTGCGCCGCGCATCAATGGAAACGATCCCAACCAAAACCGCCGGATTTCCGATCGCTTTGTCGAAGACGGTACCTACATTCGGATTCAAAACATCACCCTGGGATACACCTTGCCAGCCAACGTTCTGGAACGCTTGCCCATCAGTAGCTTGCGCGCCTACATCAGCGGACAAAACCTATTGACCATCACCGATTACTCTGGCTATGATCCAGAAATTGGTTCTTTTAATCAAAACCCATTGCTCAACGGATTGGACAATGGGCGTTTTCCGGTGGCGCGCTCCTACACCGTAGGGGTCAATATCAGCTTCTAAATTCAAATTGAAAATTTTTTTGAAACCCAACATATGAAAAAGAAATATTGCATCGGCTTATTGTTCTCTGTCCTTTTTCTGGTGTCGGCTTGCCAGAAAGATTTCCTGGAGCGCAATCCTTTGGATCAAATCACAGAGGAAAAGTTTTACAACACAGCCGAAGATGCTCGGCGGGCTGTTCTGGCAGTCTATGCGCCCATGCAAGCGGTCAATTGGTATGGCAAGTCTTGGATGATTACAGAAATTCCAGCCGACAATTCTACCACCGGTGGCAACGATCCGGATTTTTCTCCGATCGACAATTTTACCATCAATCCAGACAATGGACCCAATGCCGAATTTTGGACGGAGCACTTCCGATTGGTGACATTGGCCAACCAGGTGATCACCAAAGTGCCACCCATTGATATGGACGAGGATCAGAAAAAGGCCATTATCGCAGAGGCTTCCTTTTTGCGCGCTTTTGCCTACTTCGATCTGGTGCGCATCTACGGCGATGTACCCATCATTCAGCAAGTACCCACCTTGGCATCTGATCTGCAGGTCGTTCGCGATCCTGTCGAAGAGGTGTACGACTTTATTGTGGCTGATTTGGAAAAGGGCATCGCTGACCTGCCGCCGGCCTACACTGGTTTAGACCTGGGGCGGGCGACCCGTGGAGCGGCTCAAGCACTGTTGGCCAAGGTCTATTTGACCATGAAAAAATTTGATGAAGCCATCGAGTTGAGTCGGGAAATCATTGCAGAGGGACGCTATCGACTGATGGATGATTTTGCAGAGAATTGGTTGAAAGAGACCACCGATAACAATGCTGAATCGATTTTTCAGGTGCAATATGCCGGTTGTGGCCCGGTCGGGACAGGTAATGCCTGCCAGGCGTTTTTTGCACCCTGGGGGCAAAACATCACCCGAAATTCAGATGGCTGGGGTTCTCAAATTCCTACAGGCCCATCGATCGACAATCCAGGGACTACGGTCAAGGATATTTACGAGGAGGAGGACCTACGGAAGTACCATACCATTATGGCGCCCAATGATTTTTACCCCATGATCAATGCACAAGATGGTGGCTATACCTATCCAACAGAAGGGGCTTCCCGAAGTGGTATCAGTATCAAAAAGTATGTCATCGGGGGAGGTCCAGATGTTTGTTTTATGACCACGCCGCAAAACGTACACGTTATCCGCTACGCCGATGTACTGCTGACACTGGCCGAGGCAACCTGCCGTAGAAATGGCGGTATTACAGTAACTCCCGATGTGGTGGAAGCCTTCAATGCCGTGCGTACAAGAGCTGGCCTGGAGGAGGTTGGTTCGGTGACCACGGAGATGGTTTTTGAGGAGAGACGCAAAGAATTTGCCTTTGAAAATCAACGTTGGTTTGACCTGTTGAGAATGGACAATACCATTGAGATTATGCGCCTCCACGGTAAGAACATGCAGGAATTCCACCGGCTGTTTCCGATCCCATCCGAGGAACGGGCCATAAACCCTAAACTAGACCAAAATCTGGGTTATTGATTGATCGAATGAAAATTTGTAAAAACATGTTTTTGAGAACTAGCCTTTTCATATTATTACTTATCACCTTCACTGCTTGTGAAAAAGATCCACCTTCTGTAATGACCTACAGCCCGGATTTTGGTCCGGCCGAAACACTGATTACAGTGGAAGGAATGAATTTTAACGACATCAAGTCGATCAATTTCAGTGATGGCATTCCGGCTAATTTTAATCCTTCCTACGGCACTTCCGAAGCCCTCCTTTTTCGGGTGCCGGAAGATGCGAAGCTGGGCGAGAATACCATCACGATTGAGACGGAAGGCGGAACGACCAATCTGCCTTTTCGGGTGACACTCAAGCCGCCCGTCATCAATGATTTTTATCCCGAATCTGCCAATGAAGGAGAGTCGGTTTTCATTTTGGGAGAGAATTTCTTCGAGCCGTTGGAAGTGCTTTTCTTCGACAGCATAGCAGGACGTATTTTGTTCAGTCAGGAAGATTCCATCGTCGTGGAAGTACCACCAGGTGTAGAAAAAGGAAAACTAAAAGTCAAGGCCAATGGCGGACCGATCACGACTTCGAAGGTTTTCTTCTCCACCACCGAATACCTCGTCAACGATTTTGATGGCAATGGCATTCGCTCGGAGACCAACAAGTGGTTGTTCTACGGTTCGCTCGATCAAAATGCGACCAATGCCATTCACAATTCCAATCCCGAGCCGATCGACAACAACTTCCTCAAACTGTCGGGCCGCGATCCGGGGACAACTTGGATCGGAGGGGCTGAACACCATTCCTTTGACATCAACGAATTCGATGTCTACGACATCAACAGCGACATCAACAACACCTTTTTACAATTCGACATCCACAACAACAATCGAAAAGATACATACTTGATCATCGTACTGGCCGAAAGAGCTGGTTCACCCAATGATTTTACCGAACAGATTGCCGTTGATGAGGAGGGCTGGCAAACGGTCCGCATACCCCTCAACCGCTTCACCGACCTAGATGGTTTCACCATCGATCCGACAAAGATTCGGACGGTGAAATTTCATCTCTACAACGAAAATGGTATTGCTGGAAAACTAGAAGTAAACCTTGACAACATCAAGTTTATTCAAATCAATTAATTCAAATCAACTTAATCACAAGATCATGAAATTACACCTACCCATTTTTATTTTTTGCCTCCTGCCATTTCTGATGAACGGGCAGGTCTACCTCGAACAATTCGACGATGGGGTAGACCAAAACACCAGCGCCGGGACGGGCCTGACAACTTCTGAGGCCGATGGTGAATGGACCATTACCGGTGACGGATCTTCTGGTGCTTTTGAAATTGCTTCCTATTCTCCTTTCGATGAGAATGGCGATAGAATCAACATCGATATAACAGAAAACAACAAGGTCTTCGTAAGAGCCAAAGCCAGCAACCTGGGAACCCAGTTGCGAATGGACATTGTAGATGCTGATGGCTTTCACTCAAGCATGCCGGGCATTGCCAAGACCCTGCTGAACGACTACATTGTTTTTGAATATGACTTTTCAAATGTCGAAGATGGAGGGTTTGGCGGAACAGCTTGCAACTCAGGACCTTGCCCGGTGGATGGTAGCAAGGTGTCTACCTTCAACTTCTATGTCAATCCTGGTCAGGGCTCTTTCTCTGGTACTGTGAAAATAGATTTTATCTCCGTTGGTGCAGAACCTAGTGTTGGACCGATGTCGGATGTTTGGCAGATTCATTTTGATGGCGACAGCTCCTTGAATTTCATCGGGACACCCATGGGGTATACCTCTGCAACAGAAGATTCGCAATGGAAGATCACCGGAGATGGAACAAGTGGCGAATGGGACCCGATGAACATCGTTATACACAATGAAACGACCCTGGAAGAAATCGACATCGACGTCAGCGGCAACGATAAAATTTACTTGCGCATGAAGGCCACCGAGGATGGTACTTCCATCCGCGTCGATTTACAGGACATCAACAACATGGCGACCACCGGCGGAAGTATCACCAAGGTCATCAGCACAGAGTGGGAGACCTACGAATTTAACTTTGCAGGTTCCTACACAGATTTAGCCTTTGGTGGAACAGGCTGTGATGTCGGTCCTTGCCCTGTAGATGCCAGCCGCATTGCCAATTTGATCATTTTTGTGAATCCTGGTGTCGGTGCTTATGCAGGTGAGGTGGCGATTGAATACATTTCTGTCGGAACAGCTCTAGAGGCCAATCCAGGTGGCAATTTGGATTTGGTGTATGGCGATCATTTCACAGAAGATGAAACCTACGTGAATACCACCGGAGCTTACAGCCTGGAAGTTGAAAGCTCTACCTTGAAGATTACAGGGGATGGAACAGACGCTCCTTTTTCGGCCATTGCTTACAACGTACACGATGAAAATGGCGGTATCGTCTTGGATGTAACTGGCAACGATAAAATGTTTTTCCGTGCCAAATCATCCGTAGATAATACACTTTTGAGAATTGATCTGGTTGATACGACTGACTTTATAACGACCTTGCCTTCTTTCACCAAGCTCTTGACGGTTGGTGAGTATTCTACTTACGAACTCGATTTTCGTGGAAACTACAGCGATGGAGGTTATGGCGGAACGCCTTGTGACATGGGACCCTGCCCAGTCGATGGCAAAGCCATTAACACCGTTTTGTTGTACCCTAATCCAGCAGACGGAGCCTTCAACGGAACCATTGAAATTGACTACCTATCGTTTGGCGCTCCCATGGAGGAAGACGTCCAGCAATATTCCAACCACTTCGACGATGCCAACCGCAGCAACATTTCCGATTCGGATGGTTTTACCATAACAGAAGAAGGAACAGAACTGACCATCGTCGGTGATGGCATGGGAGGCCAATTTGCTGCTTTTTCCTACAGCTTCCAAGATGACAATGGTGATCCACTGTTGATTGACTTGACGTCCAACAACAAGCTTTTCATCAAGGCCAAGTCTACCGTAGATGGCGTTCCTTTCCGCATTGACCTAGTAGATGCCGATGGCTTTGCCAGCACAGAGCCTTCTACCGTGCGAACAGTCGGAACAGAATATACCATTATTGAATACGACTTCAGCGGTACCTATAGCGATGGTGGCTATGGTGGCACTGCCTGCGATATGGGACCTTGTCCTGTAGACGGCCAGCGCATTGCCAGTTTACTACTGTACATCGATCCGGAGAACGGTGGCTACGATGGTACCTTCACGATGGATTGGCTGTCCACCATCCGACCACTCGAAGACCCAGGACCCTCCGAACCAGCCGGGCTCGCTGAATATTTCGACCAATTTGACGACGATAAAAACGACTTCGTAACCGATATGACTGGCTTGGTCAGCAGCGAAGCTGACGGCAATCTGACCATCACCGGCGATGGTACTTCTGCTGCCTTTTCGCCAATTGCCTATACCCTGCACCTGGCCGATACAGCAGTGATCGTCAATGCCGATGGAGACAACGACCTCAAGCTATTCATCAGAGTAAAATCTACGAAGGCTGATATGCCACTTCGCATAGACCTGAAGGACGATAAAGGATTCATCACTTCTTCACCGGGTGTAGAGGTTACAGTTCCATCCGACTTTACGGTCCTCGAATACGATTACAGCGGCAAACTCAACGACGGGGGCTTTGGTGGAACGCCTTGTACGAGCGGCCCTTGCCCAGTCAATGGGGAGCGCATCAGCTCACTGGACTTTTACCTCGACCCCGGCATCGGCGAGTTCAACGGAGAACTGGTCATCGACTGGGTGTCCTTCGGAAAACCACTGGTCACCAGCGTTTTGGATGTCGATAAGCTGGAAAGCATTCAACTTTTCCCAAATCCAGCCGTCGAAACGGTCTACCTACAAATGAATGCCCTGGCCAAGGGTGAGTTGAGTGTCAACATCTACAATCTAAGTGGTCAACAGATCAAGTCCATCAACATGGGTTCAACCCTCGCTGGCCAAGTCAACGAAGAACTACCCGTCAACGATCTGAACACCGGCTTATACTTAATCGAAGTAAGATTAGACGATGAGCCAATAGCGATCAGTAAGTTGGTGAAGCAATAGGCAGTACACAGCATGCAATAGGCAGTGCGCAGCTTTTAAATCACAAGCCAAAGGCAACGGCATTAGTGTGCAATCACTAAACCACTAAATCACAAGCCGAAGGCAACCACCTAGCTAATGGGTATTTTGGCAATGTTAAAAGCTGCCTGCTGCTTATTGCGAGCTGAAATCTGAAAAAGTAAATTATAAAAATCAAAAGTCGATGAGAATTCTTTATTTCAACATCCTATTCCTTTTGCTTTGTCCGATCCTCCATGCGCAGGATAGCTTTCACCAAAGTTTGCTGGACCAATTAAAAGACGACCACAGTATCGAACCGGAGGCATTTCTGTTATCGGACAACGAGGCAACCAATGTGTCGGATATGTTTATCTACGGAGGCGCTGCTCGAACGATTGAAGATGTGAGTGGTAGCTCCTACACCAAGGTGATGCGCTTGCAAAACAGCACGGCCCAGCCCAATCCTTGGGACTCCGGAACGGGAATTGCCAATGCAACGGCGGTTGAAAAAGACGACATCGTCTTACTGGCGTTCTCCGGACGGAGCCTCTCGGCGATCTCCGATATGAATGTCTTCATTGAAAATTCGTCCTCCTTTGAAAAGGAAATTTACTTTACATTTTCTCTGACCCCTGATTGGAATCAGTACTTCATCGCTTTTGAGTCTTCGGCCAATTTCGGTGTGGGGCAATTGGCACTGGGCCTACACTTCGGTACGGCGGCCCAAGAGTTTGAGATTGCGGGCTTTACAGCCTTCAATTTCAAAAAGAAGTACCCACTTAGCGATGTGCCTTCCATCTTTTCGGCAGGCAATTATGGTGGATTCGAAGAAGACGCCCCCTGGCGGGCGCTGGCAGCTTCCCGCATCGAGACCCTCCGCAAAGCCGACCTCAACGTCACTGTCAAAGATGCCAACGGCACAGTCATAGAGGGGGCAACCGTAAAAGTAGAAATGCAAAAACACGCTTTTGGCTTTGGTTCTGCCTTCGTTGGTTGCCGCTTCCCAGGCAACGATTGCTTTGATGCAACCTACATCGAGAAAATCACGGACCTGGATGGCAAGGGCCACGGCTTCAATGTGGGAGTGACGGAAAATGCCCTCAAATGGGATGCTTGGGAAGAGGAGTGGCTGGGTAGTCCAGGCGAGACTGTAGCAGCCGTCGAATGGTTGAGCGATAGGGGCATAGAAGTGAGAGGACATGCGATGGTTTGGCCGGGTTGGCAGTACTTGCCAGAGGATTTATTTGAAAATCGGACAGACCTTACCTACCTGCGTTCCCGGATGCAGCAGCGCATCAATCGCATGCTGATGGACCCCAAGCTGTCGGACATGGTCAGAGAGTGGGATGTATTGAATGAAATTACTCAGAATCGCGATTTGGAAGCCGCCTTTCGGGCCGACCCGAATTACAGCAGCGGCCGAGAGGTGTACCTCGAAATTTTTGACCTCATCAAAAATACGGCGCCCAATACCGTCAATTACATCAACGATTATGTAACCCTATCCGGAGGTGGCAGTGGTAAGTCGGTAACGGATCGCTACAAAGCCTATATCAGCGAAATCATCGATGGGGGCGCCAAAGTAGATGGCATCGGTTTTCAATGCCACATCGGTACACAACCGACCTCGATTTTGAAAATACAGGAAACACTCAACGAGTTTTACCAACGCTATGGTAAACGAATGAAAATCACGGAGTACGACATCGACGATAAAGTGGATGAAGCCACACAGGCCAAATATCTGGAGGACTTTCTAACCATTATTTTCAGCCATCCTGGTGTCGACGCCTTCTTGATGTGGGGCTTTTGGGATGGCAACCACTGGAAAGGGAATGCTCCCATGTTCTACGAAGATTGGAGTCTGAAGCCATCGGGTGAATCTTTCAACAAAAAGGTTTTTGGCGATTGGTGGACAGAGGAAGAAGGGGCGACCAACGGCAGTGGAGTGGCTGCTTTTCGTCCTTTCAAAGGAGTACACAAGATCACCATCACCAAGGACGGTCAATCGGTGGAGACTACCGTTAATCTAGAGGAAGCCGAAGACATTGAGGTGCAACTTTTAACGACCAACGCCCTAGAGCCAGGTGCATTGGAATTCGAACTTTTCCCCAATCCAATCGAGGAGGTCATAACGGTTTATTTTGATGGTCAGCTAGCTGATTTGGAGGTATTCAGCCTCGATGGTCGCTTACAACAAAGTGTGCCGTTGGTTCGCTCTGGAGAATCTCTGCGTTTGGACCTCGCACCTGGGCTGTACATTGTACAACTTCAATTGGAGGATGGCCAATTGGCGCAGAAGAAAGTCATTCAGAAGTAGGAGTGGATGGAGGAAGGAACATATAACTAAAACCAATCATTGTTCATTTGACAATGGTACAAAAAGCATCTACGGAGCATTCAGCTCTGCAGCTCTGATGGCAGCAATATGATCCAGGACCGCTGGTATGGGTAAATCCAACCAGTGGTCCTGAATTGCTTCCAGCAAAACCAACTTGTCTTTTGACCGATGGTAACTGCCGACACCCATTTGCTCTTTGGGTGGAATGCCTCCACTTTTTAGGCCCGACCAATGGTCCATGAAAAGTTGCTGGATGCGATTTTGCAGTAGGCCATAGGTTTCCCGAAAACTGCTCTCAAGAGATAGATCAACCTTTTCCTGCACCAGCAATGCACCAGTATCCAGGCCCGGATCAATCCGATGGACGCTAACCCCTTTTGGGGTATCGTCTACAAAACTCCAAAAATTGGGATCGGCTCCTTTGTTCCAGGGCAGATAGGAAATATGGAGATTGATGACTCGATTGGGCAGGCATTCCAACACATCTTTCTTGATGATGTAGCGATAGCCATAGCTGACGATAAATTCAATTTGCTGTTCCTGAATTATAGTAGGGGAGATGCGGTCCTTCCAGAGCACAACTTCCTCTCCCTGTTGTCGCAAAAAATCAATCAGTGGGCAATCGGTATAACCTAAAAAAAGTACTTTCATCGGCTTGGGATATTTGGTTTTTACTTCAAAATCACCTCTTCTGTAACGGCTTCCAGGCTTTGGCCACTTTCAAATTCAAACTGAACCGTAAAAACATAAGCTTGCGGTATGATGTCCTCCGATATGTCAAAATCGAGTATCGGGAGGTAGTCAAAAATACCGGGATACAACTCGGCAGACTCCACCGATTGTATCAGAATAGTACTGACAGCAGATTCGAGGGAAAGTGTTGGATCATCTTCAAAAACGTCCGATGCACAATCTATAGAGCCTGGGTTGAAGTTTCCACAATTTGTATCGTACAATACTGGTCGGAAAAATCGATTTAAATCGCTGCCTGCCGGAAAGTTTTCGTTTAGATCGGCATTGCTGCGAATCGTAATCTTTCGAATTTTATCCGTTAGCACATAAATCGGATCTTCGCAAGTAATGGCGTACAAACTGCTGCCAAATGAACCACTCAACAAACATGTACGCGTTCGAATATCCGTAGACAATTCGATGCCGTAAGCATTACTTTGAACCGTGTCGACACCTTCTTCAAATGCTTCATAAGTTACCATCGAGATGTTGTTGCCACCAATGGTATTAAACGTAAAACAAAAATTATCCACGTCGCAGCATGCGTCCAAGAGGCAATGCAATACAATTAAAATGGCCAGTGTAGTCAATTTTTTCATGCTAATATATTTTTAGTCTAGAACATATATTCTCCTAAAAATACGCCAAATACACAAAAAAATTGTCGATTTTGGTCTTTTCGTTAAAAGCTGTATTCCAAACGAAATGTCACATTTCGCGGTGCGGATAATACGCCTGGCCGGTACATGTACTCATTGTTCAGTAAATTCTTGACAACCACAGAAGCCTTGGCGCCTTCAAATACCTCGTAACCCAGACGGGCATCCATGACGTGCGCCCCAGAGTCGTTGGCCCATCTGAAGTCCTTCAAGCCAGGAATAATGGTCTCGAAAACCAAGTCAACGGCCTCGATGTGGCTGTTGTAGATGTAGCCAGCACCGACGAAAAACTTCTTGAAGTCGGCCTGTATGTCAATCTTGGCAGAATGCTTAAATCGGTATTTGAGGACGTTGTAATCGACGGAAGAAGAATACAGTTCGTCTTCCGTAAACTCCTTGAATTTTGGGTCTATGTATGTATAACCACCCAGAGCCGATAATTCCACTTCTCCAATCTTACCCTGACCTGCTAGGCTGAATTCAAGTCCTTTGATGACCGTTCCACCGACATTGAGCGATTGAAAGGCTGGGCGAGGGAATATCTGTGTCAATCGAAACTCCATCATGTCATTGTATTCCGACCAAAAGGCGGCCACATCGATGTAGCCAGACCATCCGCTGCCTAGTAAAAAGCCCTGCTTGACAGCAACCTCAGCCGACCAGCCGGTCTCTGATTCTAGTGTTGGGCTGGGCAATATGTCGGCTGCACCAGAGGCCGTTGAGATAAATTTTTCTGCGATGGTTGGAAAGCGATACCCTTGGCCCCAGGATGCCCGCAGGAAGGTCGCAGGAGTCAATTCGTAGTTGGCACCCAAGCGGAGTACCGGCCGTGCCTCGGTCTGGTCGGTCTCATCTATCGGGATGATTTCAGTGCCAACAATCACGTTTTTAGGACCTTCAATCTGGTTGCGCTCATAACGAACTCCGGCACTGAGGTTGAGCTTGTTAAAGAACTTCTTTTCAAGTTGTAGATAAGCTGCGGTATTGTTGGAATGGTAAGAAGTGTCTCCATACAATTCTGCTGTGATATTGGTGCGAATGCCCACCAGTCCGGCTGTAACAACCAAATCGATGCTTTCCACTTTCTTCTGAATTTGGTACTCCCCATAAAACAACTTGGAGCCGTTGGATTGATCCCCATCGTTTTTGTTGTCGATGCGGTGGAAGCGGCCCATGAATTTGTGTCGGATGCCACTTTTGTCAAAATAGGTGATAAATGGATCGATGTAATAGCGCAGCCGATTGGAGTTGGATTCTGTGGTAGAATCTCCTATGTAGGCGTTTTCGCCATTTCCTTGCCAATAGAAGTAGGAGCGTCCTTTGCCGCGATTAAAATTACTGTTGAAGCCAACGGAAAAGTTATCGCTGATGCGATAGCGTGTTCCCAGGGTTACACGGGCATAGCGGTTGAAGGTATTTTGGATGACCCCGCCGTTGCGCGTCAGCCCATAGGCACTGGCCACGACATCTAGTTTGTTGAATTTTTGCTTGTGCAAAATGCTCATACCTACTTGATAGGGGGGGCTGTCCCACCATTGCTTGTCCTTATCCTTTGGACTCATATTGACAGTGCCGAAGGTGGCAATCTGTGTTTCAGGCTCAGATTTGGCATAGCCTGTACGAAAATTGACAATGCCATTGAGGGCCGAGGAGCCGTAAAGGGCAGAGGCAGCTCCTTTGACCACCTCGATCTGCTCGGCGTTTTCGATCGGTACGTCGGCCCAGTTGGGAAAACCTGCATCGGCCTGTAGGGCAGGGATGTCGTCCACCAAAAGTAGGACTCGGCTGCCTGCGCCATACGACCAGCCCGACCCACCGCGAATGTTGGCCTGCCCGGCAATAATAGATACCCCGGGAACCTTGTTGAGCACCTGGTCCAGGGAGGTGGTATTGGTAGCTTCCAAAAGCTTGGGCTTAATGACCTCCATCGAAACGGTCACTTCGCTGAGGGGCTTTTCGTACTTGCCACTAGTGACGGTGGCTACGTCTAAAATGGTAGCCGTCGGTTGGAGTTGTAATTCCAATTCCTTGATTTCGCCCTGCTCGACTTGAATCGTTTGTTTTAGGTCTTCATAACCGATGTAGCGCATCAGCAACTGATGCTTGCCGGCAGGTAATTCCAGTTGGAATCGACCATCGACATCGGTTGTTGCGCCGTTTTCACCCACTTGAACGGTCGCTGCAATGAGCGGCTCCCCACTACTCGCATCCTGGATGATTCCTGTGACTTTGGCAGATTGCGCCCAGCCAGATGCCAATGGTAAGAGCAGTAAAATACTGACAATCAGTTTTTTAAAGGTAGAGATTTCCATGTAGAAAGAGTTTGGAAAAAAATGTTATGACACTCGCAGGGCCTTCTCAGGCCATTGAACGCCTCACTAATTTAGCTTATTGTTAATAAAAAATTAAATAGGGGTGTATTTCCTGTGTGGTGGGTGTAAACATTGAGTTGCGCGACAAATATACATAATAATCGCAATTCCAGTAGCGTTCATCAAAAGTTTGGCATCTTTAAAATACCGGTTTATTACCGCGATGCCCCTTTTTTTCACTTATTTTGCAAATCAAACATGCTTAATTAAAAAACGTAATTATGAAGCAATTCTTACCCTTGTTTGTTCTACTGCTATTGTGTTCTTTTCAATCCCAGGCTCAGACCTGTATGCCTAATCCGGATGTCGTGGATTCTTCTGCCTTCGTTCTACCGATTCCCTACGATTCGGATGAACAAATTGGTGGAATCGTCGATACGGCCTGTGTCAATAATTATTACGAGACAGCCCTCACTTTTGAGGTCCCTGCTACCTTGAGTCTCGGTGGCTTTACCATTACGGTCGATTCTGTAGAGTTGGACCCAGACAATCCAGATGCGGTAATGGGCTTGCCAGAGGGGCTACAATACACCTGTAATCGCCCGGATTGTAAATTCATCTCTAGCGTAGATTCTACCGGATGTGCGTTGATTTTCGGTACGCCAACCAGCAATAATACACTTGGCGATTTCCCACTCCAAATCACCATCAGAGCGTACACCGCTATCGGACCACAGAATATTATCTTTCCAAATTCTGACCTTCCAAATGCAGATGGTGAGTACATCATCCACGTAGGTCCTGAAAATTCTCCAAGCTGTACGCTTGTGAGTGCAGAGGAAGTTTACAAAGAGTCTTTTTCTGTTCAAGCCAACCCTAATCCTTTTGCCTACTTCACCAATATCAATGTGGACGCCGTAGAAGAGGATGACTTGGAACTGATGGTTTTCAACCTATTGGGCCGACAGGTATTCCAGCGCAATATTCATGTTTTTGAAGGACGCAATACCTTCGAATTTGATGCAACCGATCTGCCTGCAGGTATCTACCTCTATGCTCTTACCGATGGAAAGAACGTCATAACTAAGAAAATGCTGATCAATCGTTGATCGGGGGGCCGGTTTCGGCCTTTTTTCTTATTTTTGTCAGCGTTTAGAATTCCCACCTATTTGTCAGCACCCACCAGGAGGTAAGTATTCACAACTGCTTGCCGTGTATATTCGGTTCAAGCTGTGATCGATCGCATCGCAACTTGTCCATCTATTCTTTTATCAAAATCCGTTCTAATGAAAAAAGTACCTCTACTTTTTACCTTTTGCCTGTTGGGATGTTTGCTGTTTCAGAACAATGTGCTGTGGTCTCAATCAGGTTGCCCCGGTTGTCTGGTTAATGTGCCGGATGGACTGCCGGAGGATACGATCTTTCTGCAAGCTATTCCTGATGGAGAAAAGGGGCAGTATTATGATGAAGACATCAGTTTTCGTCTGCCCAAAACAACGACGCCCGTTGCTGCCACCGATCCGGATGTACCGTCGGGGGTCAATATCAATGAGATTTTCATCAAGCGCATCACGAATTTGCCCCCTGGCTTGAGCTGGGAGGTCGATAGAGACAGCTATGATCCAGGGGATGAATCGGATGGCTGTATGAAACTTTGTGGTATTCCTTTGGTGACAGGTGTTTATGTCATAGATGTGGTCATCGAAGCCAAGGTTTCCATCCTTACACGGGAGGCTTCTTTCCAAATCCGTATGGAGATACTGCCAAAGTCCAACAGCAATGATGGCTTTACCATTCTTAACAGTACAGGCTGTGGGGAAACAGTGGCGAGTTTTACCAATAACATCCCAAGCAATGGCCAGCCGGGTTTCAGCTACCTTTGGGATTTTGGCAACGGCATCACTTCCCTGGATGAAAATCCACTTGATCAAACCTATACTGAGCCAGGTATTTATGTGGTCAAATACATGGCCTTTATCGATACGGCTGGCTACATCCTGACCAATGCAGAATTGATCTCTTCCTCTTGCGACGATACCTTCTCTGACCCGGATATTGTCCTAGAAATAAAGGACCCCAACGACGATCTTCTTTTCAAATCGGAGGAGTTCGAAAATACTTCTCCACCCATTGATGTGAATGTCAATCTACGGATTGGTGATGGCACCTATCAGTTTATTGCAACCGACAAAGACAGTGGCTTAGAGTTTGGTGACGACGAATGTGCCAATACCAGCTTCAATAGGCTATCCAACGATACCCTTAGAGGCAACGGCTTTACGGCTAAGCTTACCATCATCCACAATGTCGATACGGTGCGCTTTCAGGACACCATCATTGTTTATGAGTTGCCCTTGGCTCCGGTGACCGATGCCGATGGCCCGACGACCTTCTGTCGAGGTGATTCTGTTGTACTGAGTACTTTGACACCCGGTGTGGTTCAATGGTACTTCAACGATTCGCTTATTCAGGGAGCCGATCTGCCAGAGTTTGTGGCTTATGAAGGTGGCAATTATCAGGTGGAAGTAACAACGGCCGAAGGTTGCCAAGTAGTTTCCGACCCCTTGAGTGTGCTGGTCAATGAGCTACCCGACCTGCCTGTCTTCACTGCAGAGCGCAATGAATTGTTGCTGGATGAAAATGTCGTTCTCCCCACCAACTACAGTTTGCAATGGCTTTATGAGGGCATGGAATTGCCTGGTGAAGTGGAAAATATCCTCTGTGCGACCGCCTCCGGTACCTACGACTTGATCGTGACCGACCTGAACACTGGCTGCCGCAACCGATACGCCAGATCGATTGCCATTGATCCCGATATCGACTGTACGGTTGGGGTAGGGGTACTGGGCGAATCCTCCTTGAGCATTTTTCCAAATCCAACCAATGGCCTGCTCAATGTCCAGTTGGAAGGCTTATCAAATGTCAGCATCCGCTTATACGACTTACTGGGCCGTCAAATTCTGGAACGCTCTTATCAAGCGGACATCTTGAATGAAACATTGGACTTGTCTGCCCTACAGGCTGGTATTTACCTCCTAGCGATAGAAGCCGAGGGTGTTTATCGCACCGAGCGCATCGTTAAGCAATAGCGCCGCAGCTACTCACTCAGCAGCGGGCGGTACCTTTTTGGGTCATCTGAAGTGGTACTGCCTGCTATTGAGGGGTTTTGTGATTTAGTGTGGTTTGATGATTTGGTGGTTGCCTTGGGCTGGTGATTTGGTGATTTTCTTTGGGTTGCTAAGTGTTTTTTAATTACATCCTAATTCTGCTCTAGCCATGTCATCATTCAATGGAGTACATAGGCCGGATGGTAAGCTGCTTGGTTGGAAGCGCATCAGATTGGGATCGCGTAGGGCATTGGATAGGAAGGCGGTAATGTCGTTGATATCCGACTCGCTCAGATTTTGAGGAACGAATTCATTGGCCAGTTGTGAACTGGGGACATTGGGGTTTTGTGGAACCGCCTGGTTTTTGTATTCAATGACCTCCTTGATGGTTCGGAAGCTGCTGCCGTGTCCGTAGAAAGGAGAGTCACCTATGTTGTAGAGCTGTGGAACTTTGAATTTATATTCATCCGCTGCAACGCCAGTAAAGCCTCCTCGACCTTTATTTTCGCCCGAAGCAGCCGATGCTTTGAAGATCGTCTCAGGACATTCGAACAGGTCGCTCATGCCCAGTGCGTGGAACTCCATACTGTTGAGGGCTGGTCCACTGTGACAGCTATTACAGTTGGCCTTTTCAAAGAAGACAACAGCTCCTCGCTTTTCGGCATCTGTCATGGCATTTTTCTGCCCATCCAACCACTTTTGGAAGGGAGCCTCATTGGCCAGCAAGGTGCGCTCGAAAGCTGCAATGGCTAAGGCCGCCCTTTCCGTATCGTAGCGATCCGGGATGGGAACACTGGGAAAGGCAGCATCGAACAAAGGCTTGTAGGCATTTTCATCCAAAAAATCAGAGTCTATCACCAAGCGGTGTACGCCCAAACCGGCAATTGCCTGAATTTCTACCCCTTCATAACCAAGAAAATTGTTTTCGATCGGGGTTCCGACCTTCCAGCGATCCTCCGTACCAACATTGTGACCTGTAGCACCAAACTGCCCGTTCCAGAGCATATTCACCTGGTAGGCGACATTGAGCGCTGTTGGGGTTCGGATGGGCTGAACATCGATGGAATCGCCTTGATACATCGTGGCCTTTACGCGACCTTCGCCGTTTACACCAAAGCCGACGCCACCATCGCCAATCCCCTGTACGCGGCCCGCCTGAAAGCCAGCCGATGCAAAATGACAGGAAGCACAAGAATAGGTTGCTTCGCCAACATCCATTTTGGGAGCCAGTGCCAGACCTGTTTCGTGGTACAATAATTTACCGAGATCAACTTTGGCCTTGCTGATGGGATTTTTAGGGTCTTGAGGAATCTCGTCGTAATCGTCGCTATCAGGTAGCTTGAAGTAGTCTAATCCGCGGCCATCCGCGGCAACTGTCAGGGCATCTTCGAGCAATTCGTCTAATGCCGATCCTCCGGTGGGATCCTTGTCTTTTTTACAGGCTGTAAAGGTGCCGAGCAGGCAAAGGAATAGGAATAGATGTGTGTAATTTTTCATATAGGTTTTTTTGCAACTGAGTGAGGGGTCAAGAAGACAAGCAGATTGGGAACTGCTTCTAAAATGTCTTAACGACGACAGTTCAAAAATTGTGCCTTATGAATCATAATTTTTTGTAAAAAATGTAAATCTGGCAGCTGACAATTAATGTTTGCTGTCGGACAGCGGGCTGCGATCCAAAACAATATACCTTTTGAAGCGTTTTGTTGTTTTACGGAAACTCAAAAAACAGCCTCCATTGGTGGCTCAAACCTAATTGTTTATCATCATTTGAACCAACTAAATGAAAGACATAAAAACCCTGGGCGAGTTAAAAGCTTCTGGCTACAAAGCCCGCACCATAAAACAGGAGTTGCGCGAAAATTTGATTAAGCGGCTCCAAAGCAAAAAAACCGTATTTGAAGGTATCCTTGGTTTCGACGACACTGTACTGCCTGATATGGAAAGGGCAATCCTTTCTCAACACAATATTTTATTGCTCGGCTTAAGAGGACAAGCCAAAACGCGCTTGGCCCGCCTGATGGTCAATTTGCTGGATGAATGGATGCCGATTGTGGCAGGAAGTGAGTTGAATGATGATCCATTGCAGCCCATCTCCCGCTTTGCACACGATTTGATTGCTGAAAAGGGCGATGATACTCCTGTCGCTTGGGTACATCGGTCCAATCGATATGTCGAAAAGTTGGCAACGCCAGATGTCAGTGTGGCGGATTTAGTTGGCGACATTGATCCGATCAAGGCTGCCGCTATGAAGCTGCCTTATTCCGATGAGCGAGTCATTCATTTTGGTTTGATCCCAAGATCGCATCGAAGCATCTTCGTTATCAATGAATTGCCTGATTTGCAAGCTCGGATTCAGGTTTCTCTTTTCAATATTCTCCAAGAAGGTGATATGCAAATTCGCGGTTTCAAACTGCGCCTGCCCTTGGACATCCAATTTGTCTTCACTGCCAACCCGGAGGATTACACCAATCGGGGAAGCATCATTACGCCACTCAAAGACCGGATCGAAAGTCAGATTTTGACCCACTATCCGACGGAGCTGGAGATTGCCAAAAAAATCACCCAACAGGAAGCTCGCTTGGCTGAAGACCAGAAAAAGACAGTGGAAGTTCCCGAGGTGCTGAAAGACATGCTGGAACGCATTTCCTTCGAGGCCAGAGAAAGTGAGTACATCGATGAAAAAAGTGGTATCTCCGCCCGTCTAAGTATCTCGGGTTATGAAAACCTCATCAGTACGGCCGAAAGGCGGATGTTGATCAATAAGGAGAAGCAGACGAAAGCACGCATTACCGACTTTTGGGGAGTAGTACCGGCAATTACCGGAAAGGTGGAATTGGTTTATGAAGGCGAGCAAGAGGGGCCTTATAATGTGGCCATTAGCCTGATGAGCAAATCCATCAAAACGGAATTTCTCAATCATTTTCCAAATCCAGATAACCTCAAACGAGGCCAAAGTCGCGATCCGTATGGAACCATTCGGGCTTGGTTCTCTGGTGGCAATACCATTGAACTGCTGAATGACAACAGCAACAAAGGCTTCGAAAAGGCATTGGATAATGTGGCTGGCTTGGGTAAGTTGGTCGATGGTATCGATGTCGATCCTTCCGACCGCTACACATACATGGAGCTGGCGTTGCATGGCCTGGCAGAGTTTCAAGTCATCAATAAAGACATTCTGGACGCTAAGTTTTCTTTCCGCGATCTGTTGGCCAACATGTGGGACGACAATTCCTTTGAAGACAACTAATCCTCCTCCTGATAAAGATGCCATCCGAGTAGTCTGACCCGCGCAGCCTACTCGGATGGTTCCATCCCACCGAAAACCATCGAATTAATTTCTCATCCCTAGAGAATTGTATACCTTAGCGCTCTTTAAAAAAGGCCCTTTAGCTTTCTGGGATGACGCTTCTTCTACAACTGATTTTTAGCCTCTGTATCCTGGGAATGTTGCACTCTTACCTGCTCTTTCCTCTCATCCTTCGGTGGTTGACCCGCGGGAAACAAACCAACCAATTGCATTTTGACGAAGACGGAGAATGGCCGGAAGTCCGGGTCATCATGGCGGTTTACAATGAGGAGAAGGTCATTCAGCAGAAAATGGAGAGTTTGCTGGCAATGGACTATCCGGTACACAAGCTGAAAATCTATGTTGGCTCGGACTGCTCTACGGATGCGACCAATGCGATTTTAAGATCGTTTCAAGCTCAAAACAACAATTTAACAATCTTTCCCTTTCAAAAACGCAGAGGCAAGCCTGGGCAGGTCAATGAAATCGTAAGCCATCTCGTGGCAGAGGAAGGTGTTGGCAGTACAATTGTTTATCTGATGACCGATGCCAGCGTGATGATACCACCAGCCAGCCTCAAAAAGATGGTTCGCCACTTTCGAAATCCAAAAATAGCTTTGGTCGATGCTCACATGCGCTCGACGGGGCTGCAACAGGAAGGAATTTCCCGTTCTGAAAATAAATATGTGGGGCGCGAAGTACAGCTAAAACAATGGGAGAGCATCTGGAAAGGACAAATGATCGGACCATTTGGTGGTTGTTACGCCATACGATCCGATTATTTTACGCCAGTGCCTCCGAACTATCTGGTCGATGATTTTTTCATCTGTATGAAAGCCCTGGAAAAGGGGGGGATGGCGATCAACGATCTGGAAGCGGTCTGCTACGAAGCTATATCACACGATATTGGAGAAGAATTTAGGCGCAAGTCCCGTATTTCGGCGGGTAACTTCCAAAACCTCCGCAACTTCCGGCACTTGGCCAACCCTTTGGGTAGTACGCTCGGCTTTGCCTTTTTCTCTCACAAAGTTTTGCGCTGGATGGGACCCTTTTTTATTATATTCGCATTTATAAGCAGCTTGCTGCTGGCCCTAGACCAAAACAAGCTATTCCTCTATTTGTTGTACATGCAAGGGATGGTATTGTTTGTCGTCCCCATGCTGGATTGGCTGTTCAGGCAGTTGAAAGTAAACAACTTTTGGCTGCGGAGCATTACCTACTTATTGGTGATGAATCTGGCACTCCTGAACGGTTTTTTTAAATATCTAAAAGGAATTAAGACCAATGTATGGCAACCAACCAAGCGTCATTGAATCGGGAAATATGAACGAGAACACCCTGGAATTGAACACCATCGAAGAGGCTATCGCCGACATCAAAGCCGGCAAAGTAATCATAGTTGTCGACGATGAAGATCGCGAAAATGAAGGGGATTTTGTTTGTGCTGCCGAATGCATCACTCCCGAGATCATCAACTTTATGGCTACCCACGGAAGGGGGCTTATTTGCACACCCATCGACGAGGCGCGGGCCGATGAGCTACAGCTGTCTATGATGGTCAGCGACAACACGGCTCTGCACGAAACGGCCTTCACCGTTTCTGTCGATCTGATTGGTCATGGCTGCACGACGGGTATATCGGCTTACGATCGCTCCACAGGCATCAAAGCGCTGATTGATCCAACCATCACGGCCAGCGACTTTGCGCGGCCTGGACACATTTTTCCTTTGCGTGCCAAGACCGGAGGGGTCTTGCGACGGACTGGGCATACCGAAGCGACCATTGATTTGGCGCGCATGGCTGGTTTCTATCCAGCTGGGGTACTGGTGGAAATCCTCAACGAGGATGGCTCCATGGCTCGCTTGCCGCAGCTTTTCGAAATCGCTAGAAAGCATGATTTAAAGATCATTGCAATCAAGGACCTGGTGGCTTATCGGATGCGGACCGAGCGCCTGATCCAAAAGGAATTGACGGTGCCACTGCCGACTCGATTTGGCGATTTTGAGGTGACGGCCTTTTCGCAAAAGACCACGGGTGATGTACACCTGGCCATCAAGATAGGAGAGTGGCAGAATGACGAGCCTGTGCTGGTGCGGGTCCATTCTTCAACTGAAGCCGGTGATTTCCTGGAAATGTTGTTCGACAACTACGATCAGCAACTGCAGCAGTGCCTCAAATTGATTTCTTCCGAAGGAAAGGGAGTGCTTTTGTACATGCAACATGCCGAGAAATCTACTGATATCCTCAGTCGTCTCAAGATGTATAAGGATCGACTCAACGGCGCTCCGCGTCCTGAGCCTGCCGGTATGGACCAACGGGACTACGGTACGGGAGCACAAATCTTGCGGGACATCGGCGTGCGAAAGATTCGCCTCATCACCAATAGCCCTAAGCGGCGCATCGGCTTGATTGGATACGGCCTGGAAATAGTCGAGAACGTACCTTACCACGAATGAGGTATGAACGAAAGTACAAGGTCGATGATATGAGTCTGGCCGTTGCCAAGCAAATTTTGAAATGGCATCCGGCCTCTTTTCGACCTCTGTATCCCGATCGGCAGATCAACAACATCTACTTCGATACGCCCAACCTGACGACCTATCACGAGAATGTCATGGGTATATCCGAACGGAAGAAATATCGGGTTCGATGGTATGGAGATGATGTTCGGGTGATCGGTAGGCCGCGTTTTGAGATGAAAATCAAAAACAACCAGCTCGGTAGCAAGGAGGTCTTGCCGATCGATGAATTTCGGCTCGACGATCTCCGCTCGCTGACCCAGGGGGTCAATCGGCTCAGTAGGGCGCCACAGGCCCTGCGCCCCGTGTTGCTGAATGCCTACCGGCGCTCTTACTACGGAACCTCCGATGGCCATTTTCGCATCACGATCGACGAAACGGTCCACTACTTTTCCTTTCTAAATGCTTTTAGATTTACCCGATTCAACTTATCGGATCAGGCCATCATTGTAGAGCTAAAATATGAACAGGCGCTGGAAGGCGAAGCTGCGCAGAAAATCATGCAACACCTGCCTTTTCGGCAGACCAAAAGCTCGAAGTATGTCAACGGAATGAATTTGACGGTCTTTTAGCAGCATTCAGGCGAAGCCCAGGAAGAACGCCTAGACTTTGACAGGCTGCTTTCAGATTGGAAAATGACATTAGCTTAGCTGCTTTTAGAATCTTGGACACATAATGGTCTCGTCCTCGAAGCTGCCGATGTAGGATACGGAAAACTCAATGGCGTTTTGGTTGCGGTTAAAATTACTGAGTGTGTTCAGATTGATATCGTAACTGAAGCCCATAGAGATGTTCCCCAACTCAATACCCACCAAGAAAATCAGCGCATCCAGCGAAAAGCTGTCGTCTTCATTGGAGACCGGACGGACCCAGCTTCCGATTTGCAGTGCGTTGCTGTTGAAGTCGTTGAGTGCGATTCGAACATTGGTGCCAGTATTCAGCTGTAAGTGAGGTCCTTGCTTAGCAAAAAGCGCCCGAGGAATCAACGAGATTTTATCGTTAATGGGAAACTGAGCACTCAATTGCCCGGAAAACTTCATAAACATGTTTGCCTCTTCAATGGTCAGGTTGCCATCTTCTGGGTAGAAAGAAATGCGCGGTTGTAAGAAGTGATGCAGTGCAAAACCAACGAAAAACTTGGTCGCACGCGCCGGAGAGTAATTATAGTTGAGGCCCACCGCATAATCGGAAAAGGCAAAGTTGTTTTCCGGCAAATCTTCTCGGGTCGGCCGACTGAAGGAATTCAGATCGTTGAATTGATCGTCGAAGGTAAGGTCTTCGTAATTGATGTTTCGTTGTGCTAAGCCCGCCTGTATCCCCAAGGATAAAAACTGCTTCTTGTCAAAGTCCAAACCTTTGTGAAAGGCCGCCGACAGAGTCATCTGGTTGGTGGTAAAATCCAGGCCACCGACTTTGTCGTTGAAAAAAGACAAGCCAACTGCGAAGGCATCTTTGTAGCGGGAGTCCAAGGTCACATCCCATTTGACATCAGCAGCTGCAGCAAATGTAACGTAAGGATTGTCCAAAAGACCTCGCCATTGATCTCTGTAAATACCATAAACCCGGTAGCGACCATCGAAAGCGCCGGTCAATGCTGGGTTGAGGGTGAGGGGAGAGGCGTAAAACTGTGTGAAGTGCTTATCCTGTGCCGAAAGCTCGGTGATGGCAGAAAGCACAATGATTGCAAGTAAAAGCTTTTTCATAAAGTATCGGATATGGTTCCGCAAAGTTAATGAAAAGATACGGAGTAATTCAAGTTGTGACGAATTCTAGCTGATGGCAGACATGCTTATCTTCAAAACCTTCACGACCTTTCCCCAGACACAGCTAAACGACAACTCGAAATAATGGCGAACTAAGTTTGAAACTAACGCAATACCAAACGCTGTAGAATACCCATAGCGTATGCATCACTTCAAACTTAACTTCAAATGGCAGGCCATATTGGCAGTTTTTTTGTAATTTTAAGTCTGAGAAAACATGAACGGCCTTTGCTCAAAGAAGCTCATTAACACATACATACACCAACTTTCAGAATGAACTTAGGTATTTGTCCCTTAAGCGTTGTTCCAATCCGCAGCAGTTCCTCTAACAAGAGCGAAATGGTTTCTCAAATTCTTTTTGGTGAAATGGTAGAATACATCGAAAAGAAAGGCAGTTGGTCCAAGATTCGTTGCATTTGGGACAATTACATCGGCTGGGTCGACAGTCGTCAACTCAAACCCATCACTCATTCCGAATTCGAACAGTACAGCAGTCACTATGCCTACAGCTTGGAGTTGGTGCAAGGAGCGATGGGAGAGGGCTACTACCTGCCTGTGACACTTGGTGCTACCTTACCCAATTACGATGGCATCCGCTTCAACCTCAACGGCAGCAGTTACACTTTCAGCGGCCAAGCCATCTATCCCTTGGAAGTCAAGCCGACTGCCGAGTTGGTCCTCAAAATAGCCCGCCGTTATCTCTATGCGCCCTACCTCTGGGGCGGCCGTTCGCCCATGGGCATCGATTGCTCCGGCTTCACCCAAGTGATCTTCAAAATGATCGGCATCAACATCGCTCGGGATGCCTACGAGCAGGTCGAATACGGCCAACTGATCGATTTCATGGAGCAAGCCCTTCCAGGTGATCTTGCCTTTTTCGAAAATCAAAAAAAGCGCATTACCCACGTCGGCATCATTATGCCCGGTGGCGAAATCATCCATGCCAGCGGCCAGGTTCGCATCGACCGCATTGACCACTACGGCATCTTCAACGAGGAGCTGAAAAAATACACCCACCGCCTGCGCGTCGTCAAGAGAATTTTACCAGAATACATTCCTACGAGTTCCCCCTTGGAAGTCAAAGAGGCTGTGGCGGATAATCAGATTGAGTTGTTTTAGGAAGGAGGGGATCGGTGATCAGTTATTGCCTTCGGGTGGTGATTGGGTGATTTGGTGATCGGTGATTGCCTTTGACTGGTGATTTGGTGATTGGTTGGTGGTGTTGTTAGAAAGAATAGCCGATGGCTAGGTTGGGATTCAAATCTCTTAGTTGGTACTTACGCCATTCCTTGAATAACCAATAACTATCTCCTGGAACCTCTGGATCGATGAAGGGTTTTCGGACTTTTACGCCGAAGTCGAATCGGAATAGGAAGTAACTGAAGTCGAATCGGATACCTAGGCCCGAGCCGATGGCCATTTGCTTGAGAAAATCCCTGCCAAATACCGCTTCCGGCCCTCGATCGTCCTCTCGCAAAGTCCATACGTTGCCTACATCTACGAAGAAGGCGCCTTCGATGACGCTGAAGACGGGAAATCGCCACTCGTGGTTGAATTCAATGCGGAAATCGCCTGCTTGGTAGAAGATCGTTGTGTTTCGGTTGGCATTGTTGATGGTGAGGGTATCGATGAATCCACCCGGCCCTAGTTCCCGGATTTCCCAGGCGCGAATGCTGTTGGCACCCCCCGCGGCAAATTGCTTGACGTAGGGGACCTCCTGGCTGTACGGACCAAAGGGGGTCGCAATGCCCAGGTTGAAGCGGTGCGCCAGGGTGACCTTGTTCGATAGTTGCCAATAATGTCGAAGGTCCACTTGTAGGCGGACGTATTGCTCAAAGTTGGTATTGCCGATGTTGAATTGTTTGTCGTTCGAACTCAGGGCATTGTACAGCTGATTGATGCCCAGTATCTCCGCTCCGGATATTTCAAAATTGGTATTGAAAGACCAAGACCGGCCAAATTTAGGCTTACCGATGTGGGTGAAGTTCAAATCGCGAAACAAAAAGCCGGTGAAAAATTGGTCTGTAAAGCTTCGGCGAAGGAATTCGTTATTGTTTCGAATGGAATCGAAGCGCGCTTCAAAGTTGGGCCTCAGATAGTTGATACCGATGGTATTGATGCGAAAGCGGTTGGCATTGTCGACGTTCAAGTCGTAGCCAATGAAGCCATTGAATGCCTGATAGGTGTAAAAGTCAGCAATGTTGACATAATCGTAGTCAAAACTCAGACGGGTCTTCGATTTATCCCTCAACTGATTGTAAAACTTTGGCGAGAGAAAATTCAAGTTATTGGCCAGGCTCCACATCAGGTTGAGGTCCTTAAATTTTGGGAAATACAATTCTATCCCCGGCGAAATATTCGACGAATAGATCAGCTGTGCTCGATTCGTCAGGTTCCATTCAAAGCTTGTCGCCAGCTCTGTATTGAGGATGACTGCCGACCGAAACATATTCCGATTCTTGTAATTCGTACTAAAGGATGTACCCAACAAAGAAATTGGCGTTTCCGTAATACTGTAAGAGGAGTTGTTGATCTCCGCATCAAAACCAGCTACGCTGCGCTTTCTTGGAGTCAGCTGTATGTCGATGTTCAAGCGGCTTTCATCGAGCGAATCAGGGATGTATTTCAGCGAAATGAATTTGTAAATTTCCAAATTGCCCAACTGATTATTGGTACTCTGTAGCCGCCGGACGCTGTACAACTCGCCGGTGCGCACCTGTATGGCCTTCAAAATAGTCTGCGGTTTTACGATGGACAAGCCTTCTTCCAACCTAAAGTGAATCCCTTGTATGACGCTGTCCCGAATTTGGCCCTTGTAGGTTGGATCGTAGCGGGGCGTCACCGTAATGCTTCCAATCGAGTACAAGCTATGAGCAGAGCTGTCTTTTGGCGGCAGGATTTCATATAAAATATTCACCTTGTGCTGGACCGTATCGTAAAAACCGATGGGCGAGATGAAGTTTTTATCAAAATAAGCATAGCCCATATTTTGCAGCTTATTGATAATTCGCCCCATTTCTCTGCCGAAGGTTCCTTCGCTGACCGCCTTGCCCGCCTTAAGACTGGATTCTTCCTTAGACGTCCGAAGAATATTTTGTATTCGTTTGTCTGTACTGATGTAGTCGACCGTGTCAATGGTGTAGCGCGCTTCGGGCGAGACAAAGTAGGTCACATAAGTCTTGTGCTTTTTGTAAAAAGGCTTGTAACTGACCTTGGCATCGAAATACCCCTTGTTGTGCAGGTAGTATTCCATCGTCTTGGCCGTTGATTCTGATAGCTTGTTGTCGTAAATGCTAGGGACTTCTGCAATGTTGTTGCGAATAAAGCGCTTGAACCAACTGGTGTCGCTTGGAGAACTGGTCCGGTAATAGTACCAGCGCCGCAGTCGAATGGGCAAGCCCAGTAGCTTTTCATTGGGCTTTTGCTTGTAAATGGTGCTGAGTTCGTACTTCAGATTGCGTTTGTTGCGAACGGACTTGGCGTCTTCGAACAAGATGGTATTTTTCTCCAAGAATGTCTCACCAGGCTTCAAGTATTTCTTAGTACCACAAGAAGCAGCCGTTAGCAATAGGGCTATACCTACTGAAAAAATAAGAAGATTAGAAAGTGGCTTTTGTAAAAACAATGGCATAGCCTGTTGAAAATTTGACAGATCACAATATCTTTATTGCCTCATTCCGATAGTTAGTGGCTATCAAAAGCTTAGTATATCAAATTTTTAGCCTTAATATTCAGTTACATTCAATGCTGTCTAAAAACAAACTGAAACTTGTTCGGTCACTCCAACATAAGAAGTATCGGCAAAAGTATAACAAATTCACTGTAGAGGGCGAAAAAATCCTCACCGAATTGCTCCAACAGGATGTATTCGAAATTGACAGTATTTTTGCGACGCCCTCATTTATTCAAACGAATGAGGAAATTCTCAAATTTTACCTTAAGAAAACAATAACGGTTGGTTCTTCGGAGCTTCGCCAGCTTTCCAGCCTGAGCACACCCACAGAGGTGGTGGCTTTGGTAAATTTCAACGAGGAAATGAAGGCTGGCCCCAATGTATCGTCTTGGGCGTTCTATCTGGATGGCATCCAAAATCCCGGCAACCTGGGAACCATTCTCCGCATTGCCGATTGGTTTGGCTGGCATCAAGTATTTGCCAGTCCAGGTTCTGCCGACCTATTCAATGCCAAGGTGCTACAGGCTTCGATGGGGGCATTCCTTCGGGTCCGCCTACATTACAGGAGCTTGGATGAAATACAAGCACAATATCCCGACCTACCTTTGTATGGAGCAGACATGGGGGGAGAAAATGTTTTTACAGCTGCGCCGATGGAGCCAGGCTTATTGCTCATCGGCAATGAGGGGAAGGGGCTTTCTGCGGAAGCGCGATCCAAGGTAGATCGCTTTTTGAGCATCCCAGGAGCCAAAGGTCCAAAGGCTGAATCCCTCAACGCCGCTGTCGCGGCTGGCATCCTTTGCGCCCAACTCAGCAATCCGGCCTAGGCTTCCAACGCTAGTTCGCCAATCCCGCGCAAGCCTTCCAGGGTCAGCATTCTATTGACCTCCACGAATTCTGTTGCCAAAGGCTCAAGTACCGACGACAGCCCGCCAGTAGCAATGGCAATGCAATCGCCGCCCATCTCTTGTCGGATGTTGGCAATCAAATGCTTCACCAGGCCAACATAACCCATCAGGATACCCGCCTGTATGGCGCCAACCGTATCGGTACCGATGGCCGATTCCGGAACGGTCAATGGGACTTCGGGGAGTTGCGCCGTATTGCTGGCCAAGGATTGAATGGCGGTCTTCAGCCCCGGAGCAATCGCCACCCCAAGAATGCGCCCTTCCTTGGCAACAGAGGTAAAAGTCAGGGCCGTTCCAAAGTCGACCACCACCAGATTTTGGGTGTATTTGCGATGGGCAGCATAGGCATTGGCCACCAAATCACTGCCGATCTCATAGGGTTTTTGAATGCCAAAGGGCATGCGCAAGTAGAGCTCAGGACCCAAGGTGAGCGGCTTTTTGCCAAAGAGTTGCTCCATCAAACGATCCAAAACCGGCGTTAGAACAGGCACGACGCTGCTGAGCACCAGGCGGCGGAACGCATCGAAACGGAGATCGGCCTCCAAAAAGTAGTTTTTCAAGCGAGTTTCGTAATAGTAAAGCGATTCTTCAGGGCGGGTGGGGATGCGCCACAAATGTTGCCAACGGTCCTCAAAGTGAACACCAATAACCGTATCTGTATTCCCTATGTCGATGGCCAACAGCATTTGCTTTGTTTCTAAACCCATAATGGAAACTTGAGTGAACGAACGCCCAAAGGTAAAGAAAATTGGGCAGCTGCTTAACTCTTCCGTCCTTATCCTAAAGTGGGGCTATTGCTCTATTAAATGACTTTCCGTAATTTGTGTGTTCAGAACCCTTTAACATCCTATGCCGACTATAAAATTACCCATCGACGAAACCCTGCTGTCCAAACAGTTGGGGCGCAGCATCAAGTCTCCCATCCTGGTAGCCCATCTAAATGAGTTGGACATTAATGCAAAATCTTTCCTCTCTTTCTTCAAGCCTTTCTTTTCCCGCCTGAGCTGGGACCCCTACGACGCTCGTCGCTTGCAAGTGGAATACCTGCTCGAACGTTTTCCTGCCGACCAGGCCGTCCTGCGGTCTAGGTTTAAGGATTATTTCGTGGGCCAAAGGGATAAGCGGTCCTACCGCAAGTGGATCGGCCAGTTGTCCGAAGAGGATCGGGCCGCCTTCGATGCCATCCGACCGTGGCGCCGCAGAGCCGTTGCCTATTTTGAGGTGACAGAGTACAAAAAGAGTGTTTCCATTCAAAGAAAACCCATACCGCCTTTCGTTCAGGATGTCGATCCGAGTGATTTTCGCTCCTGGCCCAGGCTCTTTGAGGAGGCGCCCGATAAGTATATGAATGACCAGCGCTTCGGTCAGTTGCTCGCCAAGGTTTTTCGGCTGGTGCAGCAGGTGCGGGAGGGCGTGAGTCGACTGAGGATGACCGCCCATTTTATGAGTGTCCAAGCTACGACACAAAGGGCAGGAGACAATTCTCCCGAGGGAGCACATGAAGATGGAGCCGATTACATTGTTTCTGCCTTGGTCATCAATCGAAAAAATCTGGAAGGAGGAGAGAGCCAAGTGATCGAAAAGCGTCCGGATGGCAAAAAAGAGGTCATCTTACGACACATTCTGCAAGAAGGAGAATTCATTTTTCAAGCAGACAGCCGCGATGAGATCGTCTATGGTACAGACCTGTGGCACCATGTAACACCTTTTTATGTGGCAGATGTCAACAAAGGGGAAGCTTGGCGCGACATCATTGGCTTTGACATCAATGTGGCTTAATTGCGGCTATTTTTCTACTGTTACCTTAAATTTTGCCTTTCCCAAGGACGTTCCATAAGTAAAATCGGAGTGTAGCGTCACCTTTTGACCGGCCTTTACTTTTACCGGTCTGGATAGTTTGACAACCGTTGGAGGCATCAAGCTGTCTGTACCTGTAAAATTAGCTCCTTCGGCTATCTGTATCCAGGAATGTAAATAAACGGCATTGATGGTCCCTGTCAGTAGGGGTCTGAAAGGCGTTTTCTTTTGGATGTGCATTTGCTTTTCCTTGTACAGGTCGATGACATTAACCTGCTTTTGCATGCTATACTGGGTCGGTAGGTGTCGGGTGAAAAATAGCGGATAGTGGCGATGACCCTCTTCGAAGGAGGTATGGCACAGCTGGGCGATGTTGATGATTTTCTCGGGTAGTAATTTGCCACCTGGCTTTAGGAACTGTCGCATGTGTTGGAAAATTTGTACCTGTAGCTCGTTGGCGCAATAGATGCTCATCAGCTCTCCGATGATGTAGTCGACCTTTTCTGGCAATTCCGTTTTTAGGGCATCGCCATGGATCAGCACACATTTCTTATCCCATCCATTTTTTTTCAGTTCCTTTTTCACGATCGGAATCACGTTGGGGTTGCTTTCGATGAGGTAGGCTTTTTTTACGTAGGGAAGGTAGAATTTTGTCAGCGCCAATGTACCGATGCCGACTTCACAGACTACCTTATTTTTAAGCTGCCGATATTTTTTGAAAGCTGCCCGAAAGGCATCTACCCGCAAATGATCGGTTTCCATTACTTTGTAGTAGAAGTTGGGGAAGCCATAGTGTTCTGGATCGAAAGTTTGTGCTTCCAGTAAGGCATATTTCAGATTGTCGTAGTGATCCACGACTTTAGAGATGAAATCGAATTTGGACTTATACTTCATAGGAAATCGGTTTTTCGCATGATCTGTTGGAAAGGGTCGTTTGAGTGGCCAATAATAGCGATTTATTGTCATATATTAAAAATCCCAGCTCTCGCATTCAACGGAAAGCTGGGATTTTGAAAAGCAGGCCTTGCTTTTGCTTTTACAGGAGTTTTTTCAGCTGCGCCTCCAGATCCATTCTGGGGTTGATGGCTGCAATTTTGCCATCTCGGTCGATGAGGAAGGTACGAGGGATGGAGCGAACACCGTAGGCGGCGGCCGGCTGTGATTCCCATTTTTTCAAGTCGGAAACGTGATAAGGCCAAACCAATCCATCTTTTTCGATGGCACCGACCCATCTTTGCTTCTGACGTTCAGTTTGCGTCTCCAACATGGACTGATCGGGTAAGCGCGATCTGGCTCTGCTGTCCAATCCGTCGAGTGAAACGCTGTAGACAGTGAAACCTTGCTTTTTGTATTTCTCGTAAGTTTTTACGACATGAGGGTTGGCGCGGCGACAAGGACCACACCAGCTGGCCCAGAAATCGAGTAGAACGACCTTACCTTTCAAGTCGGATAATTTATAGTTTTTACCTGTAGGGCTGGGCAGATTGATGTCCGGAGCTGGTTCGCCGATGGCTACAGCCTGGTTGGCCTTTTCTCTCAGGATTTGCTTTTCGATAGAAGCGATGTAGCCATTGTATTCACTGGTAAGCTTGGCTTTGGGATTCTTTGCCTGCAACTTGGACAACAGCTTTTTGTGTGCTTCCAAAGAACTTGCATTCAAGCCACTGGTATTCAAAAGGGCGATGAGACCTGCAAATTCGTTGGGAGTGCCAAGGGCGTATTCACTCACAGCCTCCTTATCGACTTCGCGGGCTTTTGCCTTTTTCATTATATCGACATATGCCTGTCCACCTTCGACACCTTCCAGTTTGTAGTTGTATTTGTTGGCATCCATTAGGTTACCGCTCAGTTTTACGGACTGTTCGGTACCCATCAAAGGCAACATGATGCGCTGAGCACCGATGCGAACGCGATAGATACCTGCTTCTGGCTGGCTGGAAAGGGCAAAATCGAAGGCTCCGTTGCCATCGATGTCTACGACGCTGAGTACTTCATTGGAATTGCTCAGTGCGATCTTATCCAGGTAAGCTTTCAAATTGGCAGCCCCTTCAAAATTACCGGAAATATTAAAGCGAGCCGTCGAGGCTGGCGTCGAAGAGGATTTGTCTATCGTACCAGAGGCACCTCCCTCTGTCGAACCGGAACCACCGCAGGCCGAGAAGATCGTAAGGCCCAATGCGAGTAGCAAGATGGGAAACAGTCTTAGAAGAAATCCATATTTCATGTCCACAAAGATTAAGAGTTTATTGAATTTGTAACAAGCTGACCTGTTGTCTGAGAAAAATTGGAATCATCAAATACCATCCAAAAACTCTTCCAGGTCTGATATTGGCATTATTGAAAATACAAATATAAGTAACTCCGCTTGCGATGAACAAGGGTATCCGAAGAGAATTTTGAAAGAAATCTATGGTTTCGCATCAAAAATTCGATTCAAAAGCTTCCTTGCGGATGAATCACAAGCCCAATGATGCCGTATGGTAAAAAGCGAGCCATCACTACACCATTATAACATAGACAAGTAGAATTTGTAATTATCTACAATTCAGGAAAAAAAATTGAAAATTTAGTTTCTTTTCGACTTGGAGGCTTCAGCCAATCAGGAGGTAACCGACGTAGCCGAGCAGAACACTGATCATGACAATGCCAACTGCCATATTTGTGAAGTCTTTGTAAGCACTGTTTTCCAAGCGATTGGATTCGTTTTGTGAAGGGGCTGGACCAGGTTGGGTATGGGTACTTCGACGATAGACTTTACGCTTCGCGTGATAGGCGCATTTGGGATTGCGGCACCAGTATTCCACCACGGAGCGTTGGCTGGAAATTACTTTTTCACGAGATACGATTACATCATCACACTCTGGATTTGGACAGGCCATCTTTTTGTACTCGACGATGGCTTCCTCCAGATTTTTTTGGAAGGTTGCTGTTTTTTGTGTCATTTTGTCTTCTCTTCTGCTATGTTGTTAAGGACAAAGACCGGATACCTTCCATGGGTTATGAGATGAAATATAGGAATTAATGGTTAATAATTGGTTAAAATATGTCTAAAATTGTGTAAAAGGACTTCTATGTTCATCTCAAACAGTGGAAAGCGATTGGCTTGTCCGGAAACCAAAAAATTCAAAAAAGCAGACCATGAGTAAGCAATCATTTTTTCTTCTACTGGTAGGTGCCTTGTTTCTTTGTACGGCTATTCAATGCAAGACGCAGAAGCCTACCGTAAAAAGCCCTGTTATGGAAACCAACAACAAGGAGCCTTATGTTGCAGAATGGAAAATCATCGATTCCCTTGAGCAGAAAGGATTGCCCAAGTCAGCGCTCGAAAAGGTAGAGCAGCTATACGATCGGGCTGAGAGGGAAGATCAGCCTGCACAAATGGTCAAATGCCTACTGTATCGCAGCAAATATCAGGCTAGTTTGGAAGAAGATGGACTGGTAAAGGTACTTAACAGCTTGCAGACACAAATGGAGCAGGCAGATTCTCCCATAAAAGCCATCCTACAATCTGTAACAGCAGAAATTTACAGCCGCTATCTCGATCAAAATTATTGGCGGCTATCCAATCGGACAGAAACGACCGACTTCAAAGCAGAAGATATTGGCACTTGGACGCCCGGCCAGTTTATGGAAGCCTGCCAAAAGCTCTACTGGGCTTCTTTGGAGGAGGAACAACTCAAGCAAATAGCAGCAACAGACTTTGATGCCATCACCTTTGGCGATCATCTGACTGCTAGTATGCGTCCGACCCTATACGATTTTTTGGGCCATCGGGCCATCGACTACTTTATGAATGAACGCTCCTATCTGCCCGATCCAGCCTACAAATTTTACATCAATCAGCCAACTGCTCTTTCGGCCGCCTCTGAGTTTATAAAGCTGTCTTTCGATACCGAAGATACCCTCTCCGCCAAATACAATACCCTTTTGCTACTGCAAGAAATGACTGCTTTTCATTTAGCAGACAGTGATCCCTCGGCCTTGATAGATGTCGACCTCAAACGCTTGAAGTTCGTTTACGACAATGGCGTGTTCACCAATAAAAATACGCTTTATCAAAAGGCTTTGGAAGCCTTACATAAAAAGTACGACGATCATCCTTCCGCCGCCGAAATTACGGCCCAATTGGCGCAGCTCTATCTAACGAAAATGGACAATGCTGCCAATCAACCGCAAAATCCAGATCGGGAAAACTCTTACAAGATAGCTTATGAACTCTGCCAGCAGGCCATCGATAAGTTTCCGGAATCCCTGGGAGCCAACCGTTGTCAGCAGCTCCAAAACCAAATTCTCCAGAAGCAGTTGGACCTAACGGCCGAACTGGTCAACAGCCCCAATAAACCCTTCAGAGCATTGGTCCGCTACCGCAATATCTCAAAAGTGTATCTAAGGGCGGTTTCCCTAAACGACGAGCAGTTTGAAAAACTCAATGCACTGGACTACAACAGTCGCCGCGATTTCATCCGGCAACTGCCCGCACTCAAAAATTGGTCTGTCGACCTTCCGGCTTCGGAGGATTACCTACCGCACTCTGTAGAAATAAAAGTGGATGCCCTGCCTGTCGGTAGATACCTATTGCTGTCTTCTGATAATGAAGAATTCAACTACCAAGGTGGCGCCCTCGCCAATTTGACCACCTACATATCGAACATTGCTTACCTGCATCGTAGGGGAGAAAGTGGTTCTGTGGAATTCGCTTTAACCAATCGGCAGACCGGCGAGCCTTTGGAAGGCGTCAAGGCAACCTTCTTTATTCAGCAATACGACCAGAATACGCGTACCAGCAGTTGGAAAAACATCGGGAGTAAGACCAGTGATGTCAATGGTTTTCTCAGTAGCCAGAGCATTCAAGGACGCAGCTTCTGCATTCGATTTGATTATCAAGGCGATTTCATCTACCTCGACAATCGAATGTCCAACTATAGTAATAACAACAGGCGAAGAATAAACCAGTTGACCCATTTCTTTACCGATCGCGCCTTATATCGGCCGGGGCAGACCGTCTACTTCAAAGCTCTCTTGCTGGAAAAGGACCTTGAGCAAATGCCGAGGATACTGCCCGATACCGAAGTGGAAATTACTTTCTTGGATGCCAATTGGCAGGAGGTGGGTAAGCTTAAAAAGCGCTCCAATGAATACGGAACTGTTTCGGGGAGTTTTACGGCCCCGTCCTCTGGTTTGTTGGGGCGAATGGTGCTGCGCTCGTCCGTTGGTGGCAGCCGTAGTAGTTTTCGGGTAGAAGAATACAAGCGACCCAAGTTTGAGGTCGTATTCGACAAAGTCGGCGAAGCTTCCCGACTGGGGGAGACCGTCAGCATGAAAGGACATGCCAAGGCATTTGCTGGCAACAACATCGATGGGGCAAAGGTAAATTATCGAGTCGTGCGCGAAGCGCGCTTTCCCTATCTGCCCTGGTACTACCGCCGGTGGGGATTTCCGCAAGGCCAAAGTAACAGCATGGAGATCGTCAATGGGACAAGCACGACAGATGACAACGGTCGGTTTGAAGTTTCTTTTGAAGCCGCTGCCGATCCATCCATCCCTGCCGATCAAAAGCCCGAATTTACGTTCATCGTTTATGCCGATGTAACCGATATTACCGGCGAAACCCACAGTGGCAATGGAAGCATGAAAGTGGGCTATGTCGCCCTGGACATCGACATTCCCCTGGCCACTCAGATCAATCGCGACAGCTTGAAGCTCCTGACGCTCAAGGCTCGCAACCTCAACGGAGAGCCGGAAAAGGCAGCAGGTAGCATTCGCATTGAGAAGTTGAAAGACCCCGAGCGGATATTCCGGAAGCGCCAATGGGCCGTGCCGGATCAGCATGTGATGAGCCAGGAAGCTTTCTACGCCGCATTTCCAAACGATCCTTTCGAGGATGAAGATCAGCCAGCCAATTTTGCAATTGATCGACAGATGATGGAGCAAGACTTCAATACAGCCAATCAGTCCGATCTGGCCATACAGGCAGCAACTTGGCCGGCCGGGCATTACAAATTGACGCTCGACACAAAAGATAAATACGGTACAGCGGTAGCCTTGGTCAAGTATTTCTTGTTGTATGATTTGGAAGATGCCAAAGTTGCTGGAAAAGAAAGTGATTTCTATGTACAAGAGGCCCGAAAATACGAACCTGACCAAACGGCAGTATTTGCCATCGGTTCTGCCAAGCCAATTAAAGTACTATACGAATTAGAGCATCAGGAAAAGATCATCCGACGCGAGTGGCTCGCCGTTGATGGTCAAAGAAAGATCAGCTTGCCCATAGAGGAAAAACACCGTGGCAATCTCCATTATTCTCTGAGTTTTATTTTACACAACAGGGTCTACATCCACAAATCAACCATCTATGTTCCTTGGTCCAACAAAGAACTGACCATCGAATACGAGACCTTCCGAGACAAATTGCTGCCCGGGCAGGACGAAGAATGGCGCTTGAAGATCAGTGGCCCTAAGAAAGAGCAAATAGCCGCTGAAATGGTCGCTACGCTCTACGATGCTTCCCTGGATCAGCTTGCAGGCACCAAGAATTGGGACGTGAATCTATTTCCCTCTTCCTATGCACAGCTGAATGTCAGGGCCAATAACTTTGGCACCCAACAGTCGACTTTGTATGCAGACAATTGGCAGTTGTACACACCGCACAAAACCAAGCAGTACCGTCGTTTGAATTGGTTTGGTTTTGACTCGTATGCCTACGCTGCCGGAAGACAGCCCCGCTTTCAAATGGATGCCATGTCGAATGTGCGCATGGAAGTCCGGGGCTCTGCACCTATGGAGGAGGAGATGGACATGTCCGTAGAAGATGGTATGGAAAAAAGTGCCGTACCTAGTATCAGTTCGACTCCACCGCCGCCACCTCCTCCGCCACCTGTCATCGAGGAAGTGCCAGAGGGAGAACAGGCCGTCAAGGTGCGGACCAATCTAAACGAAACGGTTTTCTTCTATCCCGATTTGAGGACCGATGCGCAGGGCAACATCATTGTTCGCTTTAAAATGAATGAAGCCTTGACCCGCTGGAAGTTTATGGCTTTTGCCCACACCAAAGACCTCAAGTCTGGCCAAAGTGTCAATGAGGTGGTGACCCAAAAAGAGCTGATGGTCGTACCGAACCCGCCGCGCTTTTTCCGGGAGCGCGACGAAATTGAGTTTACTGCCAAAGTGAGTAATCTAACCGCAGAGGAACTGAGCGGCACGGCAAAACTGGAACTGTTCGATGCGATCAGCATGCAGCCGGTCGATCAGTTGCTGGGCAATGAGGCGGCCAATCTCACCTTTACGGCAAAGGCCGGCCAGTCGGCTCGCTTGGCTTGGAAGCTTAAAATTCCAGTCGGGAAGGTATTGGCCATTACCCATCGAGTGACTGCCAAGGCCGATAAGCACAGCGATGGAGAAGAAAGCAGCCTCCCTGTTTTGACCAATAGAATGTTGGTGACCGAAACAATGCCTTTGCCGGTAAGGGGTGGCCAGCAGAAAATTTTTCAATTCACTCGAATGCAAGAAGCGGCCGCTTCCACTACGCTGCAACACCATCGTTTGACTTTGGAATACACGTCCAATCCAGCTTGGTATGCCGTACAGTCACTGCCATACCTGATGGAATATCCGCATGCTTGTACCGAGCAAATATTCAACCGCTACTACGCCAATAGCCTGGCTACCAGCGTTGCCAATGCGCATCCCAAGATCAAGCGCGTATTTGATCAATGGAAGAATACAGAGGCCATGGAAAGCAATTTGAGCAAAAATGAGGAGCTGAAATCGGCACTACAGGCAGAGACCCCTTGGGTCCTCCAAGCTCAAAATGAAGCGCAACAAAAGCAAAACATCGGCTTGCTCTTTGACCTCAACCGCATGAGCAGAGAGCAGGAACAAGCCGTCGCCCAACTCGCGGAACGCCAACTATCCAGCGGTGGATTTTCCTGGTTTCCGGGCGGGCAGCCCAATTGGTACATCACCCAATACCTCGTGGAGGGCATGGGGCATTTGGAACAGCTCGGCGTGAAGAGCATTCGCCAGGAGGAGCGAGCTAGTAATATGCTTCGGCGAGCCATCGTGTTTATAGATGAAAGAATGGCTCGACATTACAAGGAGTTGGAAGCACGCATCCAGCGGACCAAGGGAGATTTGACCAAAGATCATCTGGATTATTTGGCGATCCACTATCTGTACACACGCTCCTTTTTTAAGGACATCCCCCAATCGGCAGATGCCAAGACGGCCCATGCGTACTACTTGGGGCAGGCAGAAAAATTCTGGCTTGGTAAGGGTATGTACTTGGAGGGCATGTTGGCCTTGGCCTTGCAGCGCTACGAGCGCCGACAAATTACGGGCGAAATGATCGCTTCGTTCAGAGAGCGGGCCTTGCAAAGTGAGGAGTTGGGTATGTATTGGAAGTACGATGTTGGCTATCATTGGTACAAACTACCCATAGAAACCCACGCTCTGATGATCGAGGTATTTGACGAGGTGGCCAACGATCCCAAGGCGGTAGATGACTTAAAGGTTTGGTTGCTGAAAGTTAAGCAAACGACCCACTGGAAAACGACCAAAGCCACCGCAGCAGCTGTTTATGCGCTCCTGCGTCGGGGAGACAACTGGTTGTTGGAGGATCAGCCGGTAGAGATTCGCCTTGGCAAGCAGCCTGAGAAATACAGTGCTAAAATCAAACAGGCTCAGCGTGGGGCAGAGGCAGGTACAGGCTATTTCAAGACCGCCTGGCAGGGGAGTGAGATCGGCAGTGATATGCAACAGCTAGTAGTGAATAATCCCAATAAAGTAGTAGCTTGGGGAGCGTTGTATTGGCAGTACTTTGAAGAATTGGATAAGATTACTTCGTTTGAAGAGACGCCCCTGAAAATGAAAAAGCAGTTATTCAAAGAAATCCCTTCGGACCGTGGTCCGGTGATGGAGGTGGTGCCGGAGGGGGGGACCCTCAAGGTAGGGGATAAGCTCAAGGTGCGCATTGAGCTGCGGGTTGACCGTCCAATGGAATACGTACACATGAAGGATATGCGTGCCAGTGGATTGGAGCCGATCAACGTGCTGAGCCAATACAAGTGGCAAGGCGGTTTGGGCTACTACGAAAGCCCTGGCGATGTATCGACCAACTTTTTCTTCAGCTATTTGCCCAAGGGGACTTATGTCTTTGAATATCCGCTTCGCGTCATCCACAATGGTAATTTTTCCAATGGGATGAGCAGTATACAAAGTATGTATGCGCCTGAATTTACCAGTCACTCGGAAGGAATTCGGATCGAAGTGACCGATTAAATAAGATTAATCACTCTTAAAACCAACGAGTACTTCCATGTCAAAAGATCGCAATACCATTCTTCAGAATGTGGGAACGGCTGCTGCCTTGTTGATCAGCATCATCGCCTTGATGACTTCCATTTACGAAGCCAATATCCTTAAGGCACAGCAAAAATCAATGGTTTGGCCCTATCTCAGCGCAGGTATGAGCTACACAGAGGCGGGGTTCAGCATCGACGTATACAACAATGGAACCGGTCCGGCCATCGTAAAATCTGTGGAGGTGCTGGTCGATTCCAAAGCAGTTGTCTCTCTTCCTGAAATGGTCAACAGCTTGATGCCAGACAGTGGGATAGGGTACGACATTTTGCGTCAAAGCAAAATACACAACTACGTCTTTAAGTCAGGAGAAGAGGTGGAAATCGTCGGTTTCTCCTGGAATGACAAAACGCGTGAGTTGGCCCACCTCATTTCTGCCAAGGTACAGATCATCGTTTGTTATGAATCCGTCCTGGGCGATAGCTGGATTTACAACTACAAAGAGGACTCGCACGAGGAAGGCCAATTTAAAGCAGCGGTAGAATACAAAAATTAGCCTCGTAAGCCATCGTTGGACTTGCTATATTGGCTTTTTACTGAGCATTTGGCTCACAAAAATGTTCGGAGGTTGTTAAAATGCTCCGAACATTTCATTTTATGGATATTTTGATAGACTTTCGTAAAAATGTGAAGCTAAAACTAATGTCCAATCCAGTTTGTCTTTCCCTGATATAATGCATCTTTTGGCACTGTCTTAGCGAGTAGGCGTGTATCCATTTCTATTAATATCAAACACAGGAACAAAAAGCATAATTTTTTACTATTAACTAAAACATAATTTGAACCGATGAATTTTAAATCTATTATTCTAGGGCTCCTTACACTGACCATCATTGGATTGACCAGCTGTAATAAAGATTCTGATCCAACTCTAGCCAGCGGTGATGTCTTCCAATTTGCAGCAGTGCAAAACAAAGGAGAAATTAAGGGCTGGAAATTTGAAAATGGCGCAATCGTTACAATGACTTCCGCTGAAATTTCCGCCATTGCAGATGATGAAGAAGCTTTTAATGAAGACCTGGACAATATGTCTGGTTCTATTGCGATTCTTGCTGATAATAAAGCTACTGTTACCGACCCTGATGGCGATCAGTTCACAGCAGATTACACACTCAATGGTAAGACATTGGTACTGACGGTCATGGAACAAGGGTTCACCATTAGCTTTGCCTATGAATTGGATGGCGACAACCTGATTCGGAAGGCGTTCAGTAGCTATAGTGGTGATGGCACCATTTTTAGTTTTTCCACCTTCGGAACGCCTTGGTTCGAAGGGGCTGAAGAGTCCACAAGAGACCAGTTAACATCGGAAGGTGAGAAGACACTTTACATGTATTACGAAGAGAGATTTACCAGATAATACCTCTCAAAAACCTTTTTACAAAGCAATAATTGGCTATTGGTTTTCATCCGATAGCCAATTATTTTTTCTCAACGTATTGACAAAGACCAATATGTCTTTGTATATTTGGTGCATGGATTTAGTGAAAATCAGTGCGGCACTGGCCAACAAGACCCGGATGGAGATCATGCAATGGCTCAAACAACCAGAAGACAACTTTCCGCCTCATCAGGAGGTCGACGGCTTTGGACAAGGGGTTTGTGTTTCATTTATACAAGAGAAGGCCGCATTGTCCCAACCGACTATTTCCCAGTATTTGAAGACCTTGGAAAGCGCTGGTCTTGTCATCAGTACGCGTATTGGCAAATGGACTTATTACAAGCGCAATGAAGAGGCGCTGCAGCATTACTTTGAACAAATTCAACGGGCTATTTAATCCTCTTTCTCAATTACCACCTTTTTTTGATTTAACAAATTGACAAATAACAATATCTAAATATGAATGTTTTACTGATCGGAGCTACGGGAACCATTGGCAGCAAATTGTATGAGGCCCTTAGAGAGGAACATACAGTATTCCCTGCTTCCAGAAATAGCAAAGAATTTCCGATTGACATCACAAAGCCAGACAGTGTGTTGCAAGCCCTACAGGCATTGCCTTTGCTCGATGCCATCATCAACATGGCAGGGCATGCTACCTGGAAGCCATTCAATGAGCTGACCGAGGAGGATTTCTACACAGGGATTCGCAGCAAGCTCATGGGGCAGGTCAATTTGATTCGATTGGCAAAAGACCATCTTGAGCCAAAGGGATCGATTACGCTGACCACAGGTATTTTAGCCGATTTTTACGAACCTGGTGCAGCAGGTCTAGCGTTAGTCAATGGAGGGATTCACAGTTTTGTACAGGCTGCAGCGCCGGAGTTGGACAATGGCTTGCGTCTCAATGTCGTGGCTCCGGGAGCGTTGGAAGGGACCATCGTAGAAGGAAAGTTATTTGCCCAGCACCGCCCCGTCTCCTTTGAGTCTGTTATCGATGTTTACAAACGAGCACTGTTCGGCACAGAGACCGGGCAGGTTTTCAAGATTTATTAATGACCAATAAACAATGCTATGACCCTACCTATTTACCAAGTTGATGCTTTTACCCAAGAGCGATTTCGCGGCAATCCGGCTGCCATTTGTCCATTGCCACATTGGCTGGATGATGCCACACTACAAAACATTGCCATTGAAAATAATTTGCAAGAGACTGGCTACTTTGTTGAGAAAGACGGGCAGTACGAAATTCGCTGGTTTATGCCCTACGATGAAATTGACCTTTGTGGCCACGCTACGCTAGCAGCCGCCCATGTGATATTCAACGAGCTGAAAAAAGAGGAAAAAATCATCTCCTTTCAATCGAAGAGCGGGCCACTTTTCGCCACCAAGGAACCCAATGGTGCCATCACTTTGGATTTTCCTTCGCGCCCTCCCAAGGAGATTCCCATTCCCGAGCACATATTGAATGCGTTTAAGATCAAACCATTGGCGGCATATGCCTCTCGCGACATCGTGGTAACCTTCGCGACAGAATCGGAGATTCTCCAGGCAAAACCAAACATTAGGGCCTTAAAAGGCATTCCATATTTATCAACCGTTATTACTGCGCCAGGGAGCGAAGCTGATTTTGTCTCCCGTGTATTTGATCCTGAGTGTAGCATACCCGAAGACCCTGTAACGGGCTCGGCACATGCCTCACTGGTACCATACTGGGCGGGCGTTTTGGGAAAAACAAAGCTCAAAGCCGTCCAGGTATCTGAGCGTAGAGGCGAACTCCAATGTCGTCTGGAAGGAGATAGAGTGTACTTAAGCGGTTTTGTAGTTCCGTATTTGAAAGGAACGATAGAAGTGTAAACAATTAAGTCCAAGATATTAGAATCCAAATTTTGATGTGGGGAGCTGGTTCGTTCGGCTGCCCATTTTTGTTTGCTTATTCGATGCCGTATCCTGCCTTCACTTCTCGTATGCTTTGCTTCCATCGCTCTTTTACATCTACCTTTGGATCGGTCCGATAGTAGATATAGCCAGGGTCGCGAGCATCCGCATTGCGAACGCTGTCAACCAAATCAACCTGGTGGTACCATTCCGAGCTGTCAAAGCGTTCATCACTGACTAAAATCTGGGTTTTAAAATCTGCCTGTGGGTTGGCCCATAGCACAAAGCTGCTGCTGAGGCTGTAGATGTTGTCTGGTAGCTGATACTTTTCTCTGTAGTGCTGCATGGCGCCGGCATGTCCATAACTGCCACCCCAAATGAGGCAATCCTTCTGCTGCTCTGGCGTCAGGCTGTTGTAAAACTTACCTACTCTGCGGGCCATCTCCTCCCAGCCTACCATATCGGCATAGTCCTGCGGCAAGGGACGCGACTTGCCATCTTCCCAAACCAACAACTGTCCCATGCCCATATAATTACTGACAAAGGTGCAGTACTTTTTCATACTTTCCAGTGGAAATACCGGTAGGCCCATCGGGATGCTAGTGAGGTTGAAAAATACCAGTGTGCCAGCCAGGACCATCTGCCTGGATTCCCGACGAATCCACTGGGTCATTGCCAATCCGCCAAAAACAAATAGGATGGGGTAGGCGCCCAGGAGGTAGTAAGGCTTGCCACTCATAAAGACGAGCAAACCAAAGGTGAATAAATAGGCCCAGCCCAAAAAGCGAAAGTCGCTGGCGGCTCGATGTCTCAAAAGGTAAATCAAGCCACCAATCCAAACGATGGATGCTGAAAAGTTCATCAAGAATTGATTGAGGACGAATTCAATCGTACTGACATTAACGAGTTGGGTTTCTCGCAACTCTTCCATATGCCGAAACAAGGGAAATCCATTGGTATACTGCCACAGGAGGTTTGGACTGGCGATCACCAGGGCGATCAAGAGTGCCAAATAAGGGTAGCGCGTCCCAAACCAAGACCGATGGCGGCTGATGAGCAATGCGACAAATAGGCTCAAGAGGTAAAAGGCGATGGAGTACTTTGTCAGCATTCCAATCCCTGCCATGATTCCCAAATAGTACCAGTAGCGGCCTTGCTGGCTTTGAACGAGTCGCACCAGCAAATAACCCACCAAGAACCAATTGAACTGATTGAAGCTAACGGGCTGAAATAGGGTATGGGTTCGCAAAAAGGCAGGAGAAATGATGAGCGCTGCACAGGCTATGACGACAGCCCAGGTTTTGCCGCCCAATGCTTGGACAAGCTTGCCGATGAGCCAGACCATCGCACCGCCAATCAAGGCTGGAAATAGGCGTGTGATGAATAAACTTCCGCCAAGAAATTGAATGATGGAGGCGATAAAAGCTGTCAGTGGCGGTATTTCGAGATAGCCCCAAGCGGGCTGTAGCCCCTCCGTCAGATAGAGGTATTCATCCCGGTGAAAGCTGTAGTTGGTATTGGTCAGTAGATGAATGAATAACTTAAACAAGGCCAATCCGGGGATTAGCCATTTAGGAAGGGGTTTTTCGTCGGACATTTTGTTTTGTCTTACTGCAAAATTTTAAAGGTTGTTCGTCGATTGGCCTGGTGTTCTTCTTCCGAGCAGCGGCTGCAAACGCATTCAACCAAAAGGGCATTTTTTCCATAGCCCACTGCTTCCAGCCGAACAGCATCTACGCCTTGTGTAATCAAATAATCAACCGCCGATTGAGCCCTGCGCTGTGAAAGTCCCTGGTTGTAGCGGGTACCACCACGGCAGTCGGTATGGGACGAAAGCTGGATGCGAATGTCAGGGTTTTGCTGCAGCATAGCGGTTAGTCTATTCAAGGTTGGTTTGGCATCTTCCCGGATGAACCACTTATCAAAGTCGTAGTAAATATTCTCCAGTACGATTTCTTTATTGGCAAATATCTTGTCCAGTACGATCTCTACTTCAAACTTTAAGACGGGATTGTTGGGGTCTTTTCCGATGCCTTTGGACGAAAAGGAAGCCGTATTTTTCAAATAACCCTCTTTTCCAGCCAAGAAATTATAGTCGGTATTTTCGGCCATTTCCAGCGTGTAAAGCCCCTCTTCATTGACTTTGAGCTTCTTGGGGCGTTTGCCAGGGATGGTGATTTCCAAATCGGCACCACTCAAGGGTTTACGGCCCAGTATTTTACTGTTGGGGTTGTCTTCGAATTTGTAAATCTTTTCCAGTACATAAACATCCAAAATGAGCTTATAGACGATCGGCTTGCTGGTATCCACGGGGGGAGGGGGTGGAGGAATTCTTCGCTCAAAGCGGTAAATATCGTCATTGCCAGCCCCATTTAGGCGCGTAGAGCTGATGTAACCAACTTGTAGGATGCCATCTTCCTTGGCGGCTTGGTAATCGACAACCAGGCCAAAATCGTCTCCTGCTGTATTGATAGGGGGCTTGAGATTGTGGACCGGGCTCCAATTGCCATTGCCCATTTTGTACGACTTGAAAATGTCGAGTCCCCCCAAGCCAGTATGGAAGTCGGAGGAAAAGTAAAGCGTGTCGGCATCTAGCTGCGGAAACTTTTCATTCCCGGCCGTATTAATGCTTCGACTGAGCAGTTGTGGTTCTTCCCAACCATCTGGGGTACGCTCTGTCTTGTAAATATCAAAGCCACCCCAGCCTTCGGGATTATCAGAAGCAAAATAGAGCGTACTGCCATCCTTGGTTAAGGCCGGATGACCGTAGTTGATCTTTTCTTGCGTAAAATTTAAGGGCTCCGGCGAAGTCCAGGAACCGCCTTCCAGCTGACTGCTCATCAGTCGGCAGTAATTATCGGTGTACTTATCGTCGTTGTAGCATCTGGTAAAGATCATCTCCGTGTAATCCTCATTGAAAGCGATGGTGCCTTCGTTGTCATCCGTATTGATGCTGCCATCAAAGGGCGAAACATCATTGCTGTTGAGGTTGACCTGAAAGATGTCCGAAAACTTGTTGCCTGTCCAATTGTAGATGGCCTCCCCACTGCTGCTGCTGCGGTCTGAAGTAAACAAGATTTGCCCGTCTTTGTACAATGTGGGGGCATAATCGGCATTGCCCGTATTGAATGGCAGCAATTCGACACTGTAATCACTGTCTTTAGCCTCCTCCACCCATTCGATGGCTTGTTTGCAGGCTGTGATTTCGCGGCGGTATTCGTAGGGACTTCCGATCTCGATGCCCAGATTTTTGAAGGCGTCCCCGGCTTCCTTGTATTGCTCATTGCGTTTCAGAGCATAGGCATATTCCTTCAAGGCATCTACCCCATAGCTGTTGTTGTAGGCAGTCAAATACCAGTCAATGGAATTTTCGACCTTGTTCATGCGCCGGTAGGATTCGCCAATTAGAAAGGCGATTTTGCCCTTTTCCGTGCGAATTTTAGCCTTTTTGAAATCCTTTTTGAGCATATCAACCGCCACGGCATATTGCCTGCGCTCAAAGGCTGTTTGGCCATCTTTCACTTTTTGGACAAATGTACATGCACTGATAAAGAGGAAAAGCAGAAAAATAGAGTAGGTGGTTTTGTTCATAAGAGGCATACTTTGTTTCGGCCGTTAAGTATCCAAGTTGCGATGAGTGAAAAGCGTTGAGAAGAATTCCTACTGGCTGGTTGGTTGAAATCAACCTTGCATCTGTGGTAAATCCTCGCGTTAAATGCTTTCCAATTAAGAGATCACAGCTTGAGTCAAGTATAGTTAAAACGATCATTGTCGGGCTATTGTTGCACCCTTGTGACAGCCCAAAAGTCCGCTATCGGAGCCTTAATATCTTAAATAATAATCGTAAAGAAGAGATTTTGTTCGGGATTCCTGGAATCGACCGTTTGTTGAGGTAGGGACAAAAAAAGAGCCCGAGTTCGAGGCACGGGCTTAGGAAACGAATCTTACAATTTTTTAACCAAAACTTACGATTAAAATCAGCAAATTACATGCCAATACATTGTGAAGGGTTATATTTTAACAATTCATATTTTTTGTTAATCTGTCGCTCCAAAATTGTATTTTCTGAAGGCTCCTCCATAAGAAAAGGCCGCCCTTTTACAAGGACAGCCTTTCTCAATCGTATTATTTTACAAGCTTACTAGCGCGTGCTGGCAGCACGAGAGAAGCTCTTTTTCTTCTTTTCTTTTGGCTCGATATCTCCGGTCAAATCGGACATGATCGGCGTTGCTACGTAGATCGATGAGTAAGTACCCACGATGATACCAATGAACAGTGCAAATGCAAAACCGCGAATGCTCGTTCCTCCGAAGAACAACAAGATGGCAACAACGAACAAGGTGGTCAAAGAGGTAATCACCGTCCGGCTGACCGTGCTGTTGATCGCCATGTTGATGATTTCTTCTTTTGATTTATTGGTGTAATCATTCATGTATTCCCGAATACGGTCAAACACGACCACGGTATCGTTGATGGAATAACCAATCACCGTAAGAATGGCCGCAATAAATGCCTGGTCAATCTCCAAGGAGAAAGGTAGAATACCGTAGAACAAGGAGAATATACCCAAGACAACCAAGGTATCGTGGAACAAGGCCGCAACGGCACCGAGACTGTACTGCCACTTGTTGAAGCGGATGAAGATGTACAGGAAGATCAACAATAAGGCGAAAACGGTTGCGTAAACCGCACTGGACTTGATGTCGTCGGCGATGGTCGGTCCAACCTTGCTGGAACTCATCACGTGTACGCCTCTGCTATCTGGATCTTCAAAATCTTCCAGTGAAAGTGTGCCACCAACAACCTGATTGATACCCTCGTGCAGCTTTTTAACTACATTGTCGGCAGCATTATCTGAATCGTCATTGATCAAGTAACTGGTTGTTACACTAAAGGTATTTTCAGTACTTACGGCCTTTACAACAGGCGTAGCACCAAAGGATTCTGTTAGAGCAGTACGAATGGTTGTCGCATCCACCTGATCATCTTCATTGAACTGAACTGTGTAGGAGTATCCCCCCTTAAAGTCGACACCCAACTCGAAACCGCGGCCGATCATAGAGCCCAAACCAGCCAGGATGATGACTCCGGAGATGACATAAGCAATCTTGCGCTTGCCGAGCCAGTCGATGGAAAGGTTGGCGAAAGCATTTTTAGAAAACCCGGTCCAGAATGGCAGATCGCGATCTTTTGCTGTCCACCAATCGATCATCATACGACCGATGAGTACCGCTGTAAATAAAGACGACAATACACCGATGATCAATACGACGGCGAAACCCTTGATGGGACCCAAACCGAAGTAGGCCAAGACGAAAGCCGTCAGAATGGTTGTTACGTTGGCATCGATGATGGCAGAGTAGGAGTGCTTGAATCCATCGCTGATGGACGTGAGCAAGGTCTTCCCGGCTCGCAATTCTTCTCGCACCCTTTCATAGATGATTACGTTGGCATCTACCGCCATACCGATGGTCAGTACGATACCCGCAATACCTGGAAGCGTCAGTACCGTACCGTAGGAAGCCAAAGCACCGAAGATGAAGAAGAGGTTCATCAACAAAGCAATGATCGAAAAGATACCCGCTCCTCCGTAATAGAGGATCATAAAGGCCAGTACCAATCCAAAGCCGATAACCAATGAGGTGATGGAGCGATCGATGTTTTGCTGTCCGAGAGAAGGACCCACCAATGCTTCCTGAATGATCTTTGTCTTAGCTGGCAGCTTACCGATCTGTAGAATCTTGGAAAGGTCGGTCGCTTCTGTCAGCGTATAATTTCCAGTGATGGAAGAGTTTCCATTGAGGATAGGGTTTTGGACGTTAGGCGCAGATTCTACCTCGTTGTCCAAAACGATGGCCACAGGACGGTTGCTGTCTTGGGCTGCTCTGGAAGTCATTTCTCCCCACTTCTTAGCTCCTTTGCTATCCATGCGAAGAGAAACCTGAATTTCACCCGTCTGTGGGTCCGGACTTGGATTGGCATCAATGACGCGGTCACCTTCCAAAGGCGCCTTATCCGTTCCTTTTTGTTTCTTGATGGCGTACAACTCATAGCGGTTTGTCTCTTCCTGTGTCGCGTAGTCCTTGGTCGGCTTTCGGCTCCACATGAAGACAACATCACTTGGGAACTCATTGCGAACTTTGGAGAGCATCGTATCGATGGCTGCTCTTTTGTTGCGGTCTGCCAGTCCCATGACGGAGCGTGGCATGCTTCCTGTATTTGGGTTGTTCAACTCTAGCAAGCTGGTCAGAGGGCCACCCGTACTGAAGGGATCTTCCTCGATGGCTACTTCATTGGTTACCAGGTTGGAATCCAGAATATTTCCAGTAGAATCGTATACATATTCATAAGAAGTGTCGATGCGCATTTTAGGACCTTCATCCACTAGGCTGCTGTCTACTGCTTCTCCGGCCTGCATGCGCTTGAGGCGCTCGTCTGCTCTGAGAAATTTGCTGATGATGTTGTCATCTGTTACACGGTAGATATCCCAAAATTCCAGCTTGGCAGTGGCCTGTAGGAAGCTCCGGGCGCGCTTAGGGTTGCTGATACCTGGTAGTTCGACAATGATCAAGTCGCGAGCAGCATCCAAAGATACATTGGGCTGAACAACCCCTAATTCGTCGATACGTTCTTTGAGTCTCTTGTATGTAAGATCAACCGTCTCATCTGCCTTGGAGCGGATGATGCTGATGACCTCCGAGTTGGTCGTTTCAAAATTGACTTTTTCGCGCAAACTAGGGTTACTGGCAAAAAGTGGTGCTAGTTTGGCTGCAGAACCTGCCTCCTCTTGATAGGCTTGTGCGAACAGCGTAACAAAATCGGATTGGGCAGATCTTAGGTTTTCGTTGGCTTTTTCTAACGCATTTTCAAAAGTTGGGTCTTTACTATCATTGGCAAGTGTTCGTATCAAATCGCTTAGGTCAACCTGTAAAACAACGCTCATTCCTCCCTCCAAATCCAGCCCATAGGCCAGTTGTTTGGACTTGAGGTCCTGATAAGTAAATTGACCGAGTAGTGGAATTTTCCACACGACTTCGCTAGACATAGAATCTAGGAAGGCGGATCTTGCGGCCTTAAATACAGTGCGCTCTTCCAGATTTCCATCCGGATTGGCAACTGCACCAGCGTACTCGTCAGCAGCCTTTTCCACTTTGCGCGTCGGCAAAATGTAGAGGTACTGTAAGACACAGACGATGGTCATGACCGCAAGAAAGAACTTAATAATTCCTTTTCCTTGCATGATTGTAAAGATTTAAATGAATTAGATGTGTTAGAAAATACGTGTTAGAAAAAAAACTCCGCAAATATAAGCCTTTATCTCAATAAATGCTCAAATTTGTTATCTTGCAAAAACTATTCTAAGTTTGCCCCTTTCTCAGAATACAAAACAATTAACTATGGGATTATTTTCTTTCCTTAAGAAATCCGGCGCAAAAGTCTTGACGAAAAAAAATGCCAAATCGGTTGTTTCCGATGAAACAAAGCGGTTGGAGGCCGAACTGTTAAGACAACAAAAACTGGTCCTTTTGCGTGGCGTCGTTGATGGACTAAAGATCAAAGCAGAAAAGTTGAAGCTCGATTTGCAAAATGGCGTTGTCACAGTATATGGTAAAGTACCCTCTCAATCAGATCGCGAAAAAATCGTTCTCGCCCTAGGAAATGTCTCTGGCGTAGAGGCGGTAGACGATCGTCTGAAAGTAGAGAAAAAGGAGCCTAAGTCTGATTTCTACCAAGTTAAGAAAGGGGACAGCCTTTCCAAAATCGCTAAGAAATACTACGGCGATCCGATGAAATATAAGGCTATCTTCAAGGCCAACAAGCCGATGTTGAAGGACCCAGACAAAATATATCCTGGTCAAACGCTCCGTATTCCACGATTGAAATAGCCCATCAATGGCTCAACATACAGCTTCCAGGCGTCCTGCATATAAGCTCGATACAGTCTGGAAAACCGACAAAACAGGTGAAGTAATTCACCTGTTTTGTTTTTTGGAGATTACTGTAGATTTGGAAAAAAGGTGGCTACTCCTGCTCTGAGCGCAGTTCTTCCAGATAGATCATTAACTTTCCATAGCGTGCGGCCAGCCAATGCGGCGACCCAAAGCGCCCCTCAAGGCGACCATCCTTCCCTGGATCATTCGGGTAAATCACCACTTTTAAGGCATCTTCTAAGGCAGTCTGCTCTTTCAACGACTGTATTTCCGGCCCTTCGAGGAGATAAGGATCGGATGCAAGGCTTGGTTTGTCATGTGCAGGTGTTGGCAGGGAAGCTTTCAGTTGTAGCTGGTCATCGGATAGGGTAGCTTGGTAAAAGCCTGGTAGGATGTTCGTTGGAACCGCAAAGGAGAAACGCTTTAGGAAGACTCGGCTGCTATCTGTACTCGTCCAAGCGGCGGCGGATTGCTCTTGTTGAAAAAGTAGTAAGACATTGGCTGAAAGGGTAGGCGAAGCGACAGGGGGGGACACCTCTGTTGCTTCACCTTCCGATTGGCAGTCGCTGCAGTTGAATACTGCCCAAATGGCTAATAGGAGAAAAATACTTTGTTTATTCATTCAGCCCCCAGTCGTATGCTCGATAAGACACACTGGCTCCGGCGTCGATCTTGGTATTGGAATACTTATTAAGGTAGCTTTTGATGTCTCCAAAGTCTACAGCATACCACTCGAATATCTTTGAAATCTCGACTTTTTTGCTGCTGATGGCATTAAACTGGCCGTCGTTGATGAATGCTTTGGCCTGCTTGTCGAAGTTGCTATTCAAATTGGCGGCTGTCCAGGCTCGGTTGAGTAGGGGCGGACAAGACTTCGCAGCACAATTTACAGCAAAGTGAATGCGTGCGTCCTTGTATTTGGGCCGAAGGATGTCATTTTCAATGTTGTTGAGGCTGTATTTCTTGCCACCGATCTCAATCCATTTTACGTCCCAAGGCTTGCCACTGTGCAATTTGGTAATACTGGAAAGCGGATAATTGTCTACGATCAGTTTAATGGTATAGGCATTGTAAGCGTTGATCCAATAGGCCATTTTTTCCTTGCGCGACCAGGAATCGGCTGGTGGATTGGCAGATAAATCCTTCAAATAAGCTTCCAATGCAGCTTGATTGGACTTGATCCCTTTGTAATTGACTTTTCCACTATTGGTGACATACTTGCGCAACAAGGCATCAAAGGCCGTATGATCGGGCTTGGCAATTACCGGTTTGGTTGGTTTTTCTTCGATGGGGGAGCTTTCGATCTGCTTTGGTGTTTCGACCTTTTCGACCAACTTTGGTTCAGCAACTTTTTCAATCGGCTTTTCCACCGGAGCCTCTTTAACAACCTCTTTCGCTTGTGTTTTCTTTGGCTGTGTCGCTTTCACTGGCCGAGCGTCCTTTTCCGCTTTTGCTTTCTTTTGCGTGATTGACTTTGAAGGCGTTGGCTTCGTGCTGGCTTTTTCTTCTGGGGCTTCTTTGCTGACTACAGTCACTGCCTTTGGTGTTTCGGAAGTAGGAGCCTCGACAGTCTCCTCGTCCACCTCTTCCACAATGGGTTCCGCCTTTGTTCGTTCTGCTGTTTCAACTGCAGGGGCAGCAGCGCTAGGGGCGGTTGCTTTGGGTTCGGGAGAGGTGCAGGCCATCAACAAAATGGATAAGACGACAACCATCATGTTGTAACTATGGAGCTTGGGATTTTTCATTTTGTAAGTGATTAAATGGTATTGTTAAATATGAAACTAACTGATTGGGCAGGCGATCAGTTCTGGTCGAGCGATACCGGATGTTGGCCACCGGACAATTTTAACGAAGATTTAAGACTCCTTCGGTATGCCATTCTAAAAAACTTCAGAAAAAGGCCCCGATCGTTGCGAAAAATGAGGTGGAAATAAACAAAATTTGATCAAACATAAAATAATTCACAGTTATTCAATTTTTTATTATATTTACGGCACAATAGCAAAACAGCTTTCCTCACACATTCCCATTATTATCTCTAGTACAGCTTAGGCTGTTCGTGTCAACTGGTCTTCTGAAGAATCACAAGTGTTCTATTTTGCCGCTTGGTGTGCGACAACTTGTCAAATCCGAACGGTAGAATGGTAACGTTTTTGATATGTATAGAGGAGTTCCTTCGAACGGCACGAAAAAATAAATTTCCAAGGACATGAAAAAAATCTACCTTAGCCTCATCTGTTGGGCTATCTTGGCTTCTGCGACCACGCTGTTTGCTCAAAACCCGGAGCGGCCAAATTCTATTATGGCCAAAAAGCTTTGGATCGACCATTACTCACCGGTCGATGGAGAGCGCACCGAGTTTGAGAACTTTACAGATGGTTTCGAAGTGGGCTACCTTCGCAACTTGAGTCCCTGGCTCAATGCTTACTTCCCTATGAAAGTAGGCGTTATCAACCTGCCAGAAGATATCAACAATAAGAAAATATTTGGTTTGGATGGGGTTGCTCAGATACAATACTATCGTCCGGAAAGTCCCATTTCTCCTTATCTATTGGTTGGCATTGGAGGTGTGATGGAAGATTTTGAAGAAACAGACTTTCAGTTGCCCGTAGGGGTAGGATTTAACTTCCGACTAGGAAAATTCGGATTTGTGAACATCCAGGGAGAATACCGCCGTTCTTTGACTTTAGATCACCACAATTTTCAATACGGTATTGGGATGGGCTTTATGCTTGGCAAAATCAGTGATGAAGACCTTACCATCCCATTGGATCAGATTGCACCGCTGGATAAAGACGGCGATGGCGTAGTAGATTCCAAAGACGATTGCCCGGATGTCAAGGGTTTAGCGGCTTTGGGTGGATGTCCGGATCGAGATCAGGATGGCATCAAAGACGATAAGGACGAGTGTCCAGACGTTTTTGGCGCCAAATCAGCCATGGGCTGCCCGGATACGGATAGCGACGGTTTTGCCAATGACAAAGACTATTGTCCGGATGTGGCCGGTAGTTTTAATGGCTGTCCAGATACAGATGGCGATGGCCTGGCCGACAAGGACGACCGTTGTCCAAATGAAGCAGGCGACCCTGAAAACAGCGGTTGCCCCAAAAGAGACCTCGACAAAGACGGATTCGATGACAGCATAGATGCTTGTCCAAAAATTCCAGGAAAAGTCAATGGCTGCCCGGATACGGATGGCGATGGCATCATCGACAAAGACGATACTTGTCCATTTGCCGCAGGAGAAGGGCGTTTCAATGGTTGCCCAGACACCGATGGCGATGGCATCGACGACAGCAAGGACCGTTGTCCGAACATGGCAGCTGCCAGCTCTCCAAATGGCTGTCCAGAATTAAAAGAAGAAGACAAGGCCGTATTGGATTATGCGATACAAGCTATCCAATTTGAGGTTGGTAAGGCCAGGTTGAAGAAAGCTTCTTATGCGGTGTTGGCTCAAGTACTGGACGTCATGCAACGCTACCCGGATTACCACCTGTACATTACTGGTCACACGGATGACACGGGTTCAGAGTCCAAAAACCTACAGTTGTCCATCAATCGGGCGAAGGCTTGCTACAACCACCTGCTCCGCAAGGGCGTGGGTTCCAATCGGATGAGCTTTGGTGGCTTCGGCGAATCACAGCCCATCGCACCCAACGACGATAAGGAAGGCCGCAAACTCAACCGCCGCGTAGAATTCAAATTGGAATTGAAATAAAAAGACACACATTTCTCTCACATCTGTGAGATAGCCCAGGGAGAATGTTCGCTAAGGATATTCTCCCGTTTTTTTTGGTTTGGTGGTTTTGTGATTGGGTGGTTTGATGATTGCCTGCGGCTTGTGATTTGGTGATTTAGCGATTTGGTGATTGCCTGTGGCTTGTAGTTTTGTGATCGGGTGATCGGGTGGTTTTGTGATTGCCTGTGGCTTGTAATTTGGTGATTGAATCAGTAGGTAGTTTGGCAATATGCAGTAGGCAATTTCCATTAAACGTGTTGGGCAATATGCAATATGAAGTGTATTTTTCACCGCTCACGTACCAGCTTTTTCGTTCAAGGTCAAGCTCACCAGTTCACCGCTCACGTACCAGCTTTTTCGTTCAAAGGCAAGCTCACCAGTTCACCACTCACGTACCAGCTTTTTCGTTCAAGGTCAAGCTCACCAGTTCACCACTCACGTACCAGCTTTTTCGCTCAAGGTCAAGCTCACCAGTTCACCGCTCACCAGTTCACCATTCCCCCCATCACAAGTGCAAAGCACAACCACCCAATCACTCCATCACCCAATCACCCGGCCGCAGGCCGGGTGGCGCCCGACCCTCCCCCCGGGAGGGC
>JBCCSZ010000001.1:0-81774 GCA_039199225.1 Bacteroidota bacterium | reverse complement strand
TCTGGCACCAGTAAAATGCTCGAAAAAAGGATATAAACTAAGCAATATAAAGATCAACATTAGCAATCCTACTTTAAATATCATTTCACTTCAAAAAGATCCCAATGAATAAATTATTTATCTATCTACTAATATGCTTTTTTTTCTTTGCAAGTAAAATAGATATATCTGCACAAGAAAAGTACTCACTAACCATATTAGTCATTGATCAACATACAAAATCAAGAATAAGTAATGCCAAGATATTCATAGAAGAAGCTCATCTTGATTTTTATACCGACCACAACGGAATGGCTGTAGTCTCAAAGATATTACCAGAAGGAAAAATAGCACTATTAGTAACAAAAGAAGGATATATCCCATATCGCAGCTATTCACCAAGAATTTCTGCCATAACTCCTGATAACTTAGCGATCATTGAACTTGTCAAACTACCGCCGCCCAATCAATTAATCATTTATGGAAAGATAGAAAACCTCAAAAACGAAAATATCCGGCATGCTTCAGTAGAAGTCGGAGGATGGATTAAGGATTCATACAGTAACTTTACTGATAGCCTGGGAAATTATCAATTCTTTATCCCAGCCCCCAAAGAACGAAGCTACAACGAACTTCGATTCAAAGTCAATCATTCAGACTACAAAACATATAAGAAAAACTTTATCCTTCAGCCTAATCAAAATCACATACAAATTAATACTTATCTCAAAAGAAAATTCAAATGGGATATTCCTTTTACAGTTGGCTTAGGTACTACTGGGGGAATACTAGGGGTCATTGGAATCAGCGAGTTTACAAAAGCTAGAAAACTAAATGACAACTACGAAAGATACTTAAATGAGAATGACTTTTTAAATATCTATCCTCAATTCCAAAATCGTGAAGAGGCATACCTAAAATCAGAAGATCGACGGAAGAAAGGAAGAAACCTTATCAATGCTGGCATTAGCTTCATTGCCATTCCAATCTTATATCATTTTATTAAAAAAGGCTTTCGCAAGTCACACTTGCAAAACGCCCATCCCAGCATTACTCCATACTGATGCCAATTAACTGATCAACCAATATTTCAACCAAAGCTTTAGTCATTACTATTCCTAAATCATAACTATAAAAAATGTCAAAGACAAATTATATAGTAGCAATTATCTTTTTGTCACTAATCGCCTGTGAGAAAAATCCATGGACAGAATTTGAACGCATTGATTCAAACAGACCTGTCGCTAACCTAAGAGCACAATTTAACGTCAATGAAAATGGCTGTTTATTCCCTTGTGACCCAAAGTTTGAGAACACATCAATCGATGCAATCTCTTATGCATGGTATTTTGGCAATGGTGACAGCTCTTTTGTCGAGAATCCACAATATGTTTACGAATTTCCAGGAGATTACAAAGTAATGCTTATTGCCCAAAATTTTAGCCTGTCCGATACAACTACGAGAACAGTTCTCATCCGTGATAGTGAGTTGTTAGTAAGTGCAAACTTTGAAGTGAATAATAATAACTGCCTTGCACCTTGTGACCCACAACTAGTTAACACATCTACTAATGCTGACTCCATATGCTGGATGCTAGATAACATTAAGATTTCCACTGATGATATTCCCCAATATGTATTTGAATCACCAGGTACTTATGAAATAACACTAATTACTTTTGGTGTAAATTCTACAGACTCCATAGAAAGGACGATCGAAATAAGAGAACCCATAACTTTTGAGAAGACTTACAGTCAACCTGGCTTAAAGGCAGTTGGGACAGATGTTGTTCAAGCAGATGATAACGGCTATGCCATAGCTGCATGGCTAGGATCTCCATTACAAAATTATTTCCTTAAAGTTGATGAAATAGGTACCTTTCAAGCTGACAAAAAATATATAGAAGGGCAATGCTATTCCATTAGTAAAGCTACAAATGGGGAATACGTATTTACTGGAACTACTTTCGATAATAACGTTTCAAGCATTTTTCCTTACGTTCTTAAAACTAATGGCTTATTCGATGTGCTTGCCTTGCACGAATTTCCTGGAGTGAGAAATTTCCTTCCTTCCGTTCTTACTTCAGAATCATCTGATCAAATTTTTAGTGGGGGACGATTAAGCAAAAGCGATGGTCAAATCTATGCAGCAACCTTGAGATTTGATATGAACCTTAGCAATAAATTTGATACTTTACCCTACTACAGCTTTGCAAGTATCTCTAATATTATTCATACAGTAGATGGAGAGCTTGCCTTCGTAGGTAAAGATTTTAACCAAAACAAACATCTAGTAAAAACAAAAAACAACATGTCTGAAATTGATTGGAATCTCTCATTACCTGACATTAAATACATCTCTTTCGATAGAGGGAGTCAACACCTAGATCAATCACCCAATGGAGATTTTATAATTGTAGGATACGTCGAAGCAGGGAATGCTGGGTCCAATGATGCAACACTGATAAAAGTATCTGGCAATGGTCATATCACTTGGCAGAAAAATTATGGAGGTATAGACAGAGATCAAGGCACAAGTGTAAAGGCAACAAAAGATGGTGGATACATTTTTACAGGGGATACCAAAAGCTTTTCAAACGGTGGTTTAGACCTTTATTTAGTAAAAACAAACTCCAATGGAGAAATAGAATGGGAAAGGAACTATGGGGGCGTTGTTGACGATTATGGTGCTTCTGTACAAGAGACATCTGATGGAGGTTTTATTGTAGTCGGAGGAAGTAAAAACGGAGGAATTCGCGACAATATATATCTTGTAAAAACAGCGTCAAATGGCAGAGTATTTTAAAATCTTTTGATTGAAATATGATCTAATCCCTTACTTTCAAGGATTTAATTTTTCAGCTTGGGCGTAATAGCCCAAGCTGAAAACAACATATTCCATTACCCCAGTAATCACTGTTTCACCCACTAACCCCAGGCATCAAAAGCTCACTAAGCCAAGTGTACACTTACCTCCTTGATATAGGGCAGTCAGTCCTCTATGAGCGCATGGGTTTGATCTGGGTTCATATGCCAGCCAAGAGTTTAACTACGGTTTTATGGATTATCTTCCCGATTTTTTGTTGCTAACAAAAAAATAAGTACTCATCCCGCCCAATTTTCCCGATCCAAGGACCTGAAATGAATGGCCTGCGCCAGATGCTCAAAAGTAATCTTCTCACTACCCGCCAGGTCCGCCGACGTCCTTGCCACCTTCAGAATCCGATCATAGGCTCGCGCGCTCAACTGCAACTTCTCCATCGCCTTTTTCAACATCATTCGACTAGGGGCATCCAACGGACAAAACTCTTGCACCATGCGCGTAGTCATTTGTGCATTTGCGTGTACGCCAGGCAGGTCCTTGAAGCGCTCGGCTTGCAGCTCCCTCGCTTGTAGGACACGCTTGGCAATGTCCTCACTCGTTTCTTCAGCTTGCTCTGTGGATGCTAGTTGTTCGTAGCTCACCGGTGTCACTTCCACATGCAAATCAATCCGATCCATCAGCGGCCCAGAGATTTTGTTGAGGTAGCGGTGGATTTGGCCGGGCGCGCAAGCGCACTCTTTGGTCGGGTGGTTATAGTAGCCGCAGGGGCAGGGGTTCATCGAAGCAATCAACATAAAACTGGCCGGATAGTCCACCGTTATGCGGGCGCGAGAGATCGTCACTCGACGTTCTTCCATCGGCTGACGCAATACTTCCAACACACTGCGCTTGAATTCTGGTAGTTCATCCAAAAAAAGAACACCATTGTGGGCCAGCGAAATCTCTCCCGGCTGCGGCTGAGAGCCACCGCCTACCAATGCCACATCACTAATCGTATGGTGGGGCGAGCGGAACGGACGGGTCGAAATCAGAGAGGCATCTTTGGGCAAAAGACCAGATACAGAATGAATCTTGGTGGTCTCCAATGCCTCGTGCAAGCTCAAGGGCGGTAAGATGGTTGGCAGACGGCGCGCCAGCATGGTTTTACCTGCGCCCGGCGGACCAATCAACACGACATTGTGGCCACCGGCTGCCGCCAATTCCAATGCCCGCTTAATATCCTTTTGACCTTTCACATCAGAAAAATCCGATCCGTATTTATTTTGGGTATGAAAAAATTCTTCTCGGGTATCAATCCTCACTGGCCGCAGCGATAAATCGCCGTTGAGAAAATCAACCGCCTGCCGCAGACTGTCGACGCCATAGACTTCCAGGTCATTGACAATCGCCGCTTCTCTGGCATTCTGACGAGGCACAATCAAGCCCTTAACGCCCTCCTTACGCGCCTGTATCGCCATTGGCAAAGCTCCCTTAATGGGCCGAAGACTGCCATCTAAAGACAACTCCCCCATCATAATGTATCCACTCAAAGCATTAGCGGCTACCAAATCTGTGCTTGCCAACAAACCAATTGCAATTGGCAGGTCATAGGAGGATCCTTCTTTTCGAATATCAGCAGGCGCCATATTGACCACCAACTTGACTTTGGGCAGCCTCAGTCCGATGTTTCGAATAGCTGCTTCAATGCGCTGATACCCCTCCTGGACAGCTTTATCAGGTAGCCCAACCAAGTAGTAATGACTCTTTCCCGGCACAGCCGTACCTCCTGAGTTGACCTCTATTGTAATCGTTTGCGCGCTAATGCCTTGAACAGCACTGGCATAGGTTTTTACCAACATTTTTCCGTTTTCTCGTTGTTGAAAAGTCGCTTAAGTTATAGAGTTTTTGGCGAAATCCGAACAATCCAGACAACTTCAACTTTTTTCCGCTTTGGCAATATCGTTCCGGCACCATCTTTGATCTTAACCTCAGCGCATAACATCAACTGCAAACAACATCACTCCCCTCAATTGGCTGTAGTCAGCCCAGGCGATCCAAGTTGAGAAACATGAAAGTTTTCTACCAATTGAGTCGCAGCTTGGAACTAGAATAAGCAACCCAATTTTCATTTGAACCCTCCCTTTCTGGCCAGCACTGTACAGCAGTTACAGTTGCACTAGTAGGGGCTAATTTTTTTTGGAAACCTCGTCACCATCTAATACTATGAAGCGACTAATTACTACGATGATCGGCATCTTCGTTGTCTTGACCACCATAAGAGCACAAATCGTTGAAGCAGGAGTACTCATGGGAGTGAGTAACTATGCCGGTGATCTGACACCGGAAGGTGTAGAAAATGAAGAATACAAAATGGCTTTTGGTGTGTTGGCAAGATACAACCACGGCCATCACTTGTCTTTCCGTTTCAGTTTTATCAAAGGTTCCATCTCTGGCTCTGACAGACATACTGAAGTGGGCATCGACCGCCGTCAACGCAACCTCAGTTTTCAGTCGACCATATACGAAGCATCCCTGGTCGCCGAGTTCAATCTGCTGGGCTACAACGTACTCGAAAACATTACCCAATTCACGCCCTATGCTTTCCTTGGTATTGCAGGCTTTCACCACAGCCCAGAAGGTTACATCAACAATCGTTGGTACGACCTACAGTCATTGGGAACCGAAGGCCAAGGTTTGGAAGGTGGTCCTGGTAAGTACAAAAAGTTTCAATTCGGTATTCCCATGGGACTCGGATTCAAAGCTTCGCTCAGCGAATATGTCAACTTCGGTGTCGAAATAGGCGGACGAAAGACCTTTACCGACTACCTGGATGACGTTAGCACTGTGTATCCCAACTTGCAACAACTACGGGAGCAAGGCGACCTGATCGCTTCAGACCTTTCTTATCGCACACCTGAGTACGATCCGACATTGGCCGTAACAGAGCCACAAGGAAGAATCAGAGGAAATCCCGATGCAAAAGATTGGTACTTCATCGGCGCAGTTTCGCTGACGTTCAACTTGGGCATAGGTGGCTATGGTTATGGTCCTACGCCACATGCGCGCCCCAAATTCTAAGTCATCATCTGATAACTATCATATAAAACCTAATGGAGATTTCCCTGTTTGCCTTGCAAATAGGGTTTTCTCTTTTGTAGCCCATCGCCAAATCGTAAAAATACCCCTACACACGCCACATTTTACCCTTTTTTATCGTACAATGTCCAAAGGTCAAATATCGTTTAATTAGCTTAGGTGGCGATTTATGCATCCTTGGCTGCGTTAAATAATATTTAAGGTCGGTTGATATGATGGCTCCGGCCCTATAATTGTGACAAAAACGAATTATGCGAACTTGTTTACTCTTACTTTGCTCATTCGTATTTTTTCAATTGCCTGCCTCCGATCTAGTCTTACGAACGAGGGTTGCCTCGGCTTTGGGCAAAGTCACGTTGTATCCTGACTCTACCTATTTCAAGCCTTCCAACACCGTTTTCGATGAAGGAACCCTATTCAAAATATTGGGGGAAACAACCTTAGAACACGAAGACGACGCCCAAAACCAAAAGTTCAAATGGTATCGGGCCGAAGCACCCAATGGAAAACAAGGTTGGATTTTTGGCGACGAGCTGGCAGTTGTTGTCTCCAATAAAAGAGTTCCAGCATCACTCCGTCCCTACCACAAGCATCGCTTCGCTTTCAACAATGGCTTCGAACAATCCATCGCTTGGGTTGGCGCATTGGAAGGAAGAGACAATTTTCACAAGCAGGATTTACTCAATCCCATCTACAACCAGTTTTACCTCATCATCACCAACGAGCAGGGGCGCTCTGTACACATCCAATATGCCTCTCAAAGCGCCCGAGGGGAAGACCAGCTACGCCATTTTCAACTTTACGACATATCCGGTGACGACATTCCTGAGCTGATCTTACAAACGAGCAATTTTCCGACGGGCAGCCGATTGGAAAATCGCAGCCTGAGCATCTTTGCCTTTCAGGCGGGTACCTTGGCCAATATACTCAACGAACGCATGACCCTCACCTACAAGCCGGGGGTTGCTTCGCCAGCACTTTTTAAGAGCATCGAAATCGATAATGATATGGTCCGCGTAGAGTTTATAGACTATGTCAATTGCAAACAATACAAACTGCCACATCGCTACGATGGCAGAGGACAAGACAGCGAGCGATGCCTCGAATATGTTACTTACACCTATTTGTGGGATGAGCGCCGCAGTACGTTGGTACCATTTTACAAAGAAAGCCGCAGCACTCCTTTTGGACGAGCCACCCGTCAAGGCATTTCCTTGTGGAACAATCCTTCCGTCAATGGCCGACGCTTGGCTAGTTTATCGCCAGAACAACAATTGCAAATCATCAAGCACATTGAGAAAAGCAGCCCAGGACAAAGGGCCACCAATGAATCGACACATTTCCTATATGTCAAAACGCCCGATGGCCGCTCTGGTTATGTTCTTGCAGAGCTGCTCCGATTTGTACAGACCGATCATGCGTCTCTACTAGAAGCCTACTATAAGCAAGAAAAGCCATCGAAGAGCGATTGGCAGTCTGATAAGTCTTTTCTAAAAATTGTTTCTAAGGGAAGTTCTTCCGCTGCGAATGAGCGTTAGGACTGGGACTGGTGATTCAAAGCTTTGGCCGTTACAACATTCTTCTTTGTTTCTACACCCTTGGCAGCACGCATGGGAACACTGATACACTGCTTTTCCATGTAGGACATCATGCGTTCAAGCAAGTCGCGGGCGTCGTCATCCAAAGATTCCAAGTCTTTTTTGAAGACTGAGTTCATGGCATGTGCCTTGATGGCTTTGATCTCGGCTGGAACGTGGCGCATGGCTCGCTCGATGCGACGGCCTTCGTAGGATTTGATGAACTGTTGAAGGCTGCTTTTCAGTAAAGCTCTGGCCTTGTCAACTTCCTTGAGACGAAAATCGATGTTCTTTCCAGCCAAATGCCTTAAGCCTTCTATTTCTATGTAGTTGATCGGAAACTTCTCAACCACTTCTTTGCTAACATTATTTGGAATAGCCAAGTCAATGACTACCTTTTGGTCTGTTTCGCCGACCAACAGTTTTTGGTACAAGTCTGCATCGACAATCGCCTGGGTTGCTCCTGTACATACAATCAAGCAATCAAAGCCTTCATTGTGCCGTGGCAACATACTCAAGGGCAGACCCTCTCCTTCAAACTTGTCCGCCAATTCGAGCGCTCTACCTAAAGTACGGTTGTACACTGTAACTTTGCTGAATCCAAGTTTGACCAAGAACTTACCAACCAATGTGTTGGTTTGCCCAGCTCCGATCATCAGGATGCGCGCATTTCGAGAGACATCTGCAGCCAGCATCTCCTGCACAGCTAAAGAAACAACTGAAACCGGCTTTTCGCCAATGCGCGTTTGCGCATAAACTTCTTTGGAAGCTTGAACGACATGGCGCATAGCAACGCGGATGTTATCACCCGTCAACTCCCACTGGCGGCATTGCTCATAGGCTTCTCGCACCTGACGCAGTATTTCTCGCTCCCCTACAACCATAGAATCGATGGAGGCAGAAACCTCAAATAGGTGACGAATAGCGTCCAAGCCCCTGTGGTGCTGCACCAATGGTAACAACTCTTCTTTGAGATCGAAAGATAATTGTGGGTTGACAGCGTCCATGAAGTCGGACACGAGAGAGATTTCGGCTGGATCGTCCTTGTAAAAAAAGTAGACCACGCGGTTACAAGTTGCCAAGTACATGATCTCTTTTATGCCGAACTGCTGGGCCAAATTCGCTAGGAAGTCGCGCTTGTCATCGCCTTCTACACCTTGCAACACAAAATGCTCTAGGAGCGACAGCTTTGCCTGCTTGTGTGTAAGAGTGAGTATATGGAAAGCATCTAACATAAGACCTGTAACAAATTTGTTTATAGTTGACCTAAATTGCTTTGGATGAGGCTGATGAAAGTATTTTTCTTATTGCCCCATAGGCATATTGCTCGAATATATAACGCAAAAATAGCGTGCCGAGCGTAATCTAGTGTCATTGTTCTGTAAACATGGAATGCAAAATAGACCAAAAAGGTTGAGTTTGAGACCTATATTTGTGAAATCAAAAGAATCTGCTATCTTAGAATTGTAAAAACAGACGTTCAAGCTTCCAATCCTAATCCTGAATGAGGAACTTAGCTAATAATCTATTTCGCTTGTATTATCAGCATCGATTTCGGCGCATCGAGTACATTATGGAAAACCCTTTGGAAGCGCAACAGGCTATTTTCAAGATGCTGATTAGCAACGGTCAGTACACAGAATGGGGCCAAAAATACCGATTCGATGAAGTGCGATCTCCTGAGGTTTATGCCCAGCGGATGCCTGTCCAACGATATGAAGACTTCCATTCCTACATAGAACGGATGATGAAGGGCGAAAGAGACGTCCTTTGGCCAGGAAGAACCCACCTGTTTTCCAAATCCTCTGGTACGACCAACAATAAGAGTAAGTTCATTCCCGTATCCTCTGAAAACTTTAAAGATTGCCACATCAAAGGGACTTGGGATACCATGACCTTGTTGTACAATCGCAAGCCGGATTGCCGGATATTCGCCGGTAAAAACTTCCTCATGGCTGGCAACCACCATCCATATCAATTCAACCAACGGACCATCTACGGCGATGTCTCCGCCCTGATGATTCGGGACATGCCCAGGGTCGCCCGTCCTTTCTTCGAGCCTGATTTCGACATTGTGCTGCGCGATGATTGGGAAAGCAAAATACAGCTGATGGCCCAAATCGCCATTGATGAAGACATTGCCCCAGAAATTACAATGGTCGGAGGAGTACCAACTTGGGTCATCGTCTTTTTCCGACATATTCTCGAGCAAAGCGGCAAAGACAACATACTCGAAGTATGGCCCAATTTCGAAGCTTACATCCACGGAGGCGTCAATATTTCGCCATACATGGAGCAGCTAAAGCACTTCCTACCCTCGGATCAAATGACGTATTTTGAAGTCTACAACGCCTCCGAAGGGTACTTTGGCTCTCAGCTTACGCTCGATTCAAAGGATATGCTCCTACTGCTTGACAATGGGGTATACTACGAATTTATCCCGATGGAAGAGTGGGGAAAAGAAAATCCTAAGACCATTCCCCTGGAAGCCGTCGAAACCGGCAAAAACTATGCGCTCGTCATTAGCACTACGGCAGGGCTTTGGCGGTATCTGATCGGCGATACAATCACCTTCACTTCAACCGATCCCTACACATTCCGGATTACCGGACGTACACAGCAATTCATTAATGTGTTTGGAGAAGAGGTTATGATCTCCAATACGGATAAAGCCATCGGGCAGACCTGCCAGGCAATGGACGCCATTGTGTCCGAATACACCGTTGCTCCTATCTATTTGGAATACAGCGAAAAAGGTGGCCATGAATGGCTCATCGAATTTGAAAAACCTCCTGCTTGCAAAGAAGATTTTGCCAGGGTACTCGACCAAAACCTTCAAAAGCTCAATTCTGATTACGAGGCCAAACGCTATCGGGATATGGCCCTCCAGCAGTTGCAGATTCATGCTTTACCGGAGGGTAGTTTCCACAATTGGTTGCGATCCAAAGGCCGCTATGGTGGCCAAAGCAAGGTCCCACGCCTGTCCAACGAGCGAACTTATTTGGAGGAAATTCTCACTTTTGCCAAACAGGATGTGTAAAAGATCAACCAGCAACTCTTTTAGGCTCGCTTAGTTATTCTTGCCCTTGTTGCTTTTGACATCGACAACAACTGCTTCACCATCCAACTCGACTTTGCTGCCTTGGCTGACGGTTTGTGTCAGTTGGTCCACGACATCCAATGTCGCACGACTGTTGCCTTTGGCTATGATTTCCGCTTGACTCACTCGGAAGTGTTCTGCATCAAAACTAGCTCGTTTATCCAGCTTTGCCTTCAGCACGTTGCCCTGACCGCGTAGGCTGAATCGGCCGCGTCCGTAGTGCTTGATCGAAAGGGTATCGATTTCCACCAATGCCTTCATTTCATGGCGGCCACGGTATTTGATTTCCATATTCTCCTGGCGAAACCCTTGCAGGCGGAACTTGCCGCTGTACTCGGCATCGAGAACTTTCAGCTCAGGCATTTTGATGTGCAATCGCAATTCGCCGTGGTTGTGGTTTTTATCTGAAGAAATCGTCAGCGTCTTTCCCATTTGAGCAAACTCCACCTTGCTGGCATAGTATTCTTCTCCTTTTAAGCTCAGTTCGTAGGCATCACCCTGCTCTACCAAGACATCGAGCTTTCCTTCGAGGATGATGTTGTGAAAATCTTCGAATTTTAATTCCTTGCCGTAGTTGTGCTTATCGCGATAGGCTTGACAAACCAAACCACCTTCCTCCATTTTCCAGGTTTGGTCCTTGCCCAGCCAGGGATGCTCTTTTTGACGATCAATTGCCATGTCTTCGACATAGTAACCGCTGTAGTCGTTGAAATGAATCGACTTGCCCTTTGGTACTCGGAGAACAAGGTTTACGTGTTGGCCCCGCCATTTCTCTCCCTTATCGATGATAAAATAAGGATCGATGGTTAGCTTGCCATTACCAAATTCGGGAGTATAATTGACCTCCTGGGCCAAACGCCGAGCTTCGTCCAGGCTTTTTCCGCGAGAAACATTTCGCTGCAACAGCTCAATGTGTTCGCCGTCCGATTGTTCAATATCGAGATTGATGTCGCGGCTGATCAACTTATTTTGGGCAACCTGCAACGGCCCAACCGCAAAGATGGCATCCTCGTATTCATTGCTTCCAACGCCAATCCGCAGGGTATCCACATCGGGCAGCACGCCAAGCGACTTTTCAATCTTTGTTCCTTGGTTGAATTCTCGGCCAGTCATGGAAGCTACTAAAAAGAAAGAAATCAAATTGACAACCCAAAGCGACCACAGTCCTGCCCTGAAGTGAGGGCTTGTGTGACGTCGGAAAAACATTCTGCCAGAGAGCAAAATCATCCCTAGTAGAGGGATAGAGATCATCAAAAAGACATTGGCGAAGCCGAGAACTGAAGAAAATCGAGAGTCTGCAAAGAAGTAATCTGTGTAGGGTAAAGCCAAGAAAAAACTGATTATTGACAAAATCCACATGATGGAGAATGCAATAATCAGCGCAAAGCCTATTAGAAAAATTATGGGTTTCCAGATTTTAGAGATGGTAAGGACGACCCTACTGATGACCTTTCCTACCAGAGAAACCCCTTTCTTAAGGGTACTTCTCGCATTATCTCTTCCACCATCTCTTTTTTTTTTGAATTAAAATCATTGCTCAAGTCCGTCAGCGTATCTGACAGATGATCAATTTCCTCTTCGATCGTACGAGCAATATTGGAAACATTGATGGGCTCACCCCGCATGGCCAAGCGGTCGCCAGCCGTACCAGCTTCCGACAAGATCGCCCAAAGGATGATGTACAGTGGAATGCCAAATCCACCAGATATGGTAATCAATATGAAGCCCAGGCGGACCCAGAGAGGGTCCTGAATTCCAAAGTAGGCAGCAATGCCCGAGCAGACTCCACCGACCACCTTGTCTTCCGGATTGCGGAACAGTCGCTTACCCGTTTTGATGGCCGACTCCCCGGAGGCATACCTTTGGCGATCTCCTGTAGGCTCTGCGCCAAAATCCTCGGGCGTTCCCATGCGACGGATGGCTGCACTCACATCCTTGATCGTGACGATCTTCCGACCGCCAAGATGCTCCTCGAACAACTCGGCAATTCTCGCCTCGATGTCGCCAGTAATTTCTTCATAGCCTTCCGACGATTTAAAATGTTTGTGGATCGTATCCAGATAGTCGCTCAAATGCTCGTAGGCATCTTCGTCTATGGTAAATGGGTAGCCTCCTAAATTGATATTGAATACCTTATTCATTATTAATGGATGTTTTTAGTAGATTGACTGACAGCGTTTACCAAATCGTTCCAGGTATCGAGTAGGGCGCCAAGAAAAGCCTTACCCGAGTCGGTTAGGTGGTAATACTTTCGAGGAGGACCTTTGAGGGACTCTTTCCAGTTGTAATGTAATAGGCCATCATTTTTCAAACGGGTTAGTAAAGGGTATAGGGTTCCTTCTACAACAATCAGTTGAGAATCCTCTAGCTTATTGATAATGTCCGAAGGATATGCCTCCTGCTCGGATATGATAGAAAGGATACACAGTTCGAGTACCCCCCGTCGCATTTGTGCTTTTGTTTTTTCCAATTTATCCTTCTTTTGAATCATAACACAAATATAGGCTTTCACCAAGTACCATGCAACACATAGTACTTATTAAACCATAGTACTAGCCAATAGAAAACAATCGTAATCCATTGAATGTCAATAGCTTTTATAGCCTAAAAGGAAATAAAAAATTATTGGATTTTTTTTAGCGGCAGGGGCAGGATGCTTCCTTAGAAGGAAATTCACCCTTCTAAAATGCGACACATAAGACATTACAGCCCTTGTGGATGCAATGCTCTACCATTGCGAAAGGCTCCTAAAAAGGTTTGAAAAGTCTGAAGAAGAGCTTCTGAAGAAACAGCAAGGAGTGACACCTCCGAGTTGAAGGAGGCTTTGAGAAGGAATGAACTTGGAGAAGGTAAAAGTGATTTTCCGTATACAATCCTCGATGAGATCATTGTATACGGAAATGTAACTATAACTTGAATCAACTGATGATCGTAATCAACCAGGCCATCATCAAAACGAAAAGTAATAAAGTACGCATCATAATAATAGGATTTTAATTGCTGACAATCTAGTCGGTTTTTGACCTCCTAAAAAGTGGCTATGGCTCATTTTGATAACGTGCTTTAAAAACACTTCCCTTTTTTCGCTCATATGTTTAAAGCATTGTCGGATACTGCCCTACAAGGCAACCATTGTCTCCCTTTGGGCCATTTATCAAGTGGGTATTTTGTATATTTGATAAGCGCTGACGCTTGCCGAGGTCATCACCTTCAAAAACATCCAATCATGCACCAGAGAATCCGCCATCTTTTCGTCGCTTTTTTCCTGACAACTTTTGCAGTTGCTCAAAACTTCGAGGATGGTTTTTCCTTTGAAATGCCACACGATGATACAAGCAGTCAGCTTTTTCTACCAATTTTTCCAGCCACTCCCATCGACGATTTCATTGGCATCAGTGCAGATGGCCACTTTACGGCCAATGGACAAAACATCCGTTTTTGGGGAGTCAATTTTACCACAGGGGCTTGTTTCCCCTTAAAACAAAAGGCGGCCTTCATTGCTGGGAGAATGCGCAAGATGGGGATCAACTTGGTCCGATTTCACCATATGGATAATCCCTGGACCGATCAAAACGGCACCATTTTCATCCGCAATTCTGGCAATACCCGACAGCTCAACCCTACTTCCTTAGACCGCTTCCATTTTTTGCTGGCACAGATGAAGCAAGAAGGTATCTACGCCAATATCAACTTACATGTAACCCGAACTTTCCTGGAAGGCGATGGCGTTCCAGATGCCGATTCTTTACCAGATTTTGCGAAGATCGTGACCTTCTTCGATCCCCATTTGATTGCTCTTCAAAAGGAATATGCTCAACAGTTGTTGTCCGCACCCAATCCTTACACAGGATTGTCAACGGCCAACGATCCCGTTGTGGCTATGATTGAGATAAGTAATGAAAATACACTCTATGGCGCTTGGAAGTCCAACCAACTTCAGCCAATTGCTCAAGGTGGACTGCTCCCGCAGCGGCATGCTCGGATGTTGGACGACGCCTGGCAGGCGTTTTTGCTAGATAAATACGGCGATCACAAAACCCTTAAATCTGCCTGGTCCGAGGGAACTTCCGACCCTGGCAGCGTGATGAATAAAGTCATCAATGGCGACTTTGAAAGTGGTACCCTAGACAGCGACTGGACCATCGAACAACACCAGGCCGCCAACGGAACAGCCACCATTGACTCTACCAATGCCTATGAAGGTACCTATTGCGCCAAAGTGGACATTAACAATCAAAGTTCTGAAGATTGGCATCTGCAATTTTATCAGTTTGGACTGACAACGACACTTGGCAAAACCTATGAAATTCGATTTGCTGCACGAGCGGACCGTCCACGAACTGCCTATGCGTCCTTGATGAAGCACACCGCCCCCTACACTTGGTATGGCGGCACCCTCCTCAACCTCGATACGGAATGGCAAACGTATAAATTCACGATTGTCGCCTCGGAAGACAACCTCCGGGAAGCACGGCTGACCACCAGTTTAGCCAACCAAGCCAGTACCGTTTGGCTTGATAATGTACGATTTTCTGAAGTTGAAATCAAAGCTTTAGAAGAGGATGAAAACCTGGAAGAAGGCAACATTCGCCGTGTCCCCTGGACCGAACGGCAGTTCTACGGCCCCAAGCGAATAGAGGATCAAACGGCCTTCTACATTGATTTACAGACCCGTTATTTCGATGAGCTATATGCCTATCTCAAAGATACACTTGGTGTTCGCGTCCCCATCACAGGTACCAACGCACTGACTGGCCACAGCGATGCCATGAGTATGCGCCATCTGGACTATGTAGACGATCATGCCTATTGGAACCATCCATCCTTTCCTTTGGGCTACTGGTCCGACAAGGATTGGTTGATTGCCAATGAGCCAATGGTGCGGGAAGAAACGTTGGGAACCATGCCCAACATTTTTGGAGGGCTTGCCGCCAAGGATAAGCCTTACACCATCAGTGAGTACAACCACCCCTTCCCCAACCGATTCCAGGCGGAGATGTTCCCCATTCTGACAGCCTATGCCTCCTTGCACAATGCCGACGGGCTGATGATCTATGACTACAACGGCAGCCATTCGCTCTGGGAGGCCGATCGCGTTGATGGCTTTTTCAGCATCCATCGCAACCATGCGCTTATGGGGCTTTCTCCTTTTTATGCCTACATCTTCCGACAGCAATTGCTGCAAGCCGACCCAGCACCCATTACAATCGATTATTCGGACGAATTTGTCTATTCGCTGGTCCACCAAGATGATAAAAGCCGCTGGCAACAATTTCATCCCTACGACAATAAATTGGCCTTGAGCCGCGCCATTCGTACGACCGGCTACGAGGCCACTGATGCACCCGATCTCGGCCAACTACCTCCCAGCGCCAATACCTTCTTCTCCACGGTTACCAATGAAACAGCCGTTAATACTGCAGAGGGGCTACTGAGTTCTACCAGCCCGAAATACATTGGCTTAACAGGCTTTTTGGAGGAAGCCAATGGACAAAGTTTTGGGCAGCTCACCCTAGAATCTGCCAATGACTTTGGTACCTTGGCTTGGGTTTCTTTGACAGATGATCCACTGGAAAACAGCCAGCGATCTGCCATTGTCTTGTCCTCCAAATTGCAAAACAGCGACATGATTTGGCAGGACAATCAAACCGTAAATGGCAATTGGGGCAGCTCGCCAACCAGTATATTCCCCTTGGACGTTCGCCTACAGCTCGACATACAGGCCGCTGCCATCAAGCTTTATCCATTGGACGAGCGTGGCCAACAAAGTACTCCAACAACCTACCTACCGGACAGCGACGGCCACTTTCACATCCACTTGGATCAGGCAAAAGACCGGACGCTTTGGTATGGTATTGAAACACTCACAACCCAGGTAAAAAGGGTTACACCCAAGGAACTCGGCTTTGAACTCAATCCAAATCCAGCTGAAAGCTATGTGCGATTGTCTTATCGATCGGAAATGATCAATCAGGAAGTAGCATGGACCATCACCGATAACAGTGGCAAGGTTGTCCTACAGGGCCGCAGGAAAAATGCTACCGATAGCAGTGAGACGTTGGATATAGAAAGCTTTGCGCCTGGTATTTACTTTGCTCGTCTGCGGATTGGGCAAGTGGAAGCTGTTCGAAAATTTGTCGTTCAACACTAGGAGGACAAATAAGGACTTATAGCGACAAATTATCGCATTGCCGTCAAACTTTGTTTACATCTAGCCTTTAAAGACCTGCAAGGCTTCAGAAAAAGTTTGAATTCCGCCAATTTAACAATATCTTTCAGTGAAATAAGTATAGCCGGAACCACTGATGTGGTCCGGCCATCCAAAAAAACGTATTAGTATGATACATCTTTATGTTTGAGGAAAACCCATGTTTTATCTCACATAGGATGTTTCCAAACAAATCTTTTCGTCTCCGGATGCCATCCGGTAATTCCTACTCTCGGTGCGAATCATCGACACTGCGTTGCCTTGCGCGTCTGTAGCATTGGTTAGCTTCAAAATCATATCAATCGGGATAGCTTGTACTGGGTCGGGCTCGATCCAGAAATTAGATGCAGTAGTAGTCTATTCGCAAGAGTGGTATGTTTCATAAGTTACTTTGGGTAATATGATAAATGACACGAAGTACTAATTCTCAGTGAAAGACACTAGGATTTAGCGATGGTTGCATCATTGTATCATACTATTGAAAATAAATGGAAGAAGAACCGATGGGTTGTAAAAACCCTGCCTTTCGCGCTCGACCAGCTCTAGAATTCCCCAGAACCAATCCCCTCGTATCTGCACTCTGCTGGTTCAATCGTACAGCTGTTGATTCGTACAATTTCCACAGTCAACAGCTTAAAAGTAAGCCATTTATCGCTTGAAGCAAATTTCTTTTCGACGATTCTCTGCCTTTTTCGATGAACGACTCGATTATATCTATCAATACTCTTTCAAGCGTAAGACGATCTGATAGAGAATTAGTTACAGGCAGTAAATGTTAAGATTCAGGCGCGCTCGTTGAGAAAGATCTCTTTCAGTTGCCCCAGCTCTGATAAAAGGAATTCCCGTTCTACAACCAACCCTCGGACAATATCCGGACGAAGAGATGTAAGTAAATACTTTTCTTTTTGAAAAGCTCGACGATCGATATAGCGGAGCGATCGAACAGCCATTAAGACAAACAGCAGTGATAAAAGCACACACAACCCAACGGAATGCGTCAACCAATAGGCCGACAGCAACCATGAAATGGTATACAACAGCGCAGACAGCGTTCCGAACAACAGCAGTAAAGTACCTTTAAAATCCGGGCGCTGGCAGAAAAAATGGGTTGCTGTTCGGCTGAGCCACCCGACGGGATAGCAGGCAATGTAGCAAAGGCGATCAAGTCCATCGACCCAAATTGGTAGAGCATGCTCCTTTAGCCTTGGCACGGAAAGAGACAAACGCTCCAATCCCAAATCCTTCAAATTTTTGGTGTACAAACAGATTCGCTTCCGCAATTCCGATGCCTTACGTTGCCTGTGTTGTTCAAAGTAGTGAATAGCGCGTACAATGTCTTTGCTCAGATGGAAAGAACGAGAGCCGGGTCGCTCCAAGACAGCCGCTTGTTGCAAAAGATGTTCTTTGTAGTGTTGCTCGAGCTGACGAGTCAGCTTTTCTGTCTCTGGCTTGTCTACGACGATGATCAGTTTTTTCAGGGCTTGAGCCATCTGCTCACTCAGTTGTTTGATGGCCAATGACTGATTTTGTGCATAAGTTTGTCGATAAGGCTTAATAGATATTTCCGCCCCGATGTTGATGATTAATTCTGCTCGAAAGCGATGAGGATCATTGTAATTGAGGCCGACAGGGATCAATGCCAACTCCTCTGTGTTTGGTTCGAAACCAAGTATGATTCGCGCAGCCCCCGTTTTGATGGGTCGGAGCTGCCGATCGGTTTTACTAATGCCCTCTGGAAAAATCACCAATGCCTGCCGATCGTCGAACAGTTGGTGGCAATACTTAAATATATTGGGATTGTGGCGCACCATAGAAGGGCTGTGTACCGGGCGGTAAATGGGAATCATGTTGAACTGTTTCCACAACCAGCGCTTCCACTGCTTATTAAAGGACTCTCCTCTTGCCAGGAAGTACAGCGGCCGTTGACAGAAAGCAGCCAAAACGATGGCGTCCATCAAAGCACTTTGATGATTAGCAAGCAGTAATAGCGGACGATTGGGGGGAATGACGGAACCGTGTATTTCTATTTTCCGAAAATAAACCCGACAAGCTATTTTCAGTATCCAGCTAAGTATTTGGTAAATCATTGCGGCGTTTGAGTTTTCATTCTCAACTCAAACTAGCAAGTATTTCGATCGAAAGTGAGGTAGATTTTGCCAAAAACAAATCGAAATTTATCACATATGGCTTAGACTACATCTTGTAAATCTCTTCCAGCATCTTATCTGTTTCGCTGTAGTCCTCTCCATTTTCTTTGGCCAGTTGGATGGCATTCAGGGCTGCCTTCTTGGCTTTTTTCTTTTTGCCGAGCTTGAAGTACAAGGCTGCCAAGGTATCGTTGTTGTAGTAGCGATTCTCTGCTTTGATGGATTTCTTGGTCCACTTGACCGCCTTTTTCAGCAGTTTCTTGTCCTCGACAACGCGATAGAAAGTCCAGGCGATTTCATTGAGTTCTTCCGGACTTTGTTGTGGATATTTTTTGAGCAATGCTGCTGCCGACTCGGCGTACTTCTGCCGGTCGCCCGCTTGTCTATAATAAGTCAGGCGAAAGCGCGCAGAGAGTTCTCCACCTTTATTTGGACCGTAGGCTTTGGTGAACAGAGCATCTATTTGATCCAATGCAGAATTATCGGCACTGTCGTAAATACTGTTGTAAATGATTTCCTGAAGGCGGCCCTTCACCTCACGGTCACCAAACATCTTTTCAAAAGCGCCTTGGTTGGCCAGGATGTAGTCGAATAACTTGGAATTGGCATCGCCTGTAAAGGCATAAATGAAATTCATATTATCTTCTGTCGCCCAATCCTTTTGGGTATCCATGTAAGCTTCAGCAACAGCAGTGTGGGAACCATCCTGTGCATCGAAACTGGCCAAAGTGTATTCTTTCAGAAACTCCTCGGAGCGATCACCTTTGGCAAAGCGAGCCGCCATGCTGCCAAGGCTTTTGTCATTGTTTATGGCGATGTCGCCCAACTCGATGAGTTGCCCCTCGTTGTGAAATCCGGCCGAACGGTGGACAAGTTCCCCCTGCCCGTCGACAAACAACAAGGTTGGATACACCATGACGCGATACGTTCGAGCCACTTCGGGACCTTCTCCTTTTTCCATATCCAGCTTCACGTTGATGAAGCGGTCGTTGAAATACTTGCCAACAGCAGGCTTGGTAAATACCTGGGCGGACATTTGCTTGCAAGGGCCACACCAAGTCGTGTAGGCATCCAGGAAGATCAATTTATTTTCCTTTTTGGCCAGCTCCAACAACTCGCCCCACTTACCTTTTTTAAATTGAATACCTTGAGCAGATACGGCGCTCCAGCAAAGCAGGAGACACAAAGTCGTCCATATTCCTTTCATCGAAATCGATTTGTTGGGATTATATTAATAAATCTCGTTTTTCAACAGCTGTTAGCTATTCTCAATTTTGCGGATTAATTCTTCAATACCGCCCGTTTGCACCCTTCTGTTTTTCGCCAACTCCAGGCTCTTACGGGCCGTATCCAAAGCAGCAGATTTTTTACCGTTGTTGAATAGTATGCTGGCATAAGTGTAGTAGTAGCTGGACAATCCGCCATTTTCACTGGCTTTACGAGCAATTTTTTCTGCATTGGCCATCACCTTGCCATCTTTTGGAAAGTGCTTCAACATATCCTTTGCCATTTTATTCAGTCGGGTTGCATCGTTTTTGATTTCTTTCTTAACAAGTCCCTGGACCGCCTTGAGGTATTTTTTGCCATTGCCGACAGCCTTGTAGTAGGCCAAATCAGCTTCCAGAGCAAAACGCCCGGCTTTCTCCGGATAGTTGGCTTTCATCTTATTTTTCGCCTCTGTCAATAAATCCTCCGTCTCAAATTCAATGGCCTTTTCCAAGGTTCGGTTACAAGCTCTTTCAATGCGGGCCGACACCTTCTCTTTGGAAGTCACAGCGATGATGCGGTCCTTCCGTTCGATCATCATATTAAAAATGCGAGAATCTGCCTCCGAAGCAGCTTCCAGGATAAATTTCAGGTTGAATTCTGTATCCAGCTGACCCTTCTGAGTCATCAGATATTCATTGGCGACCTTCAGACTTGATTTTGATGCTTTGTTGAGGGATTTGACATACTTGTAAATCAGTTCAGGTTCGCGATTGCCCTCTTCATATGCCTTAGCGTATTTGGCACTGTTGTCCCCCTTGTCCAAGGCTTTGCGACCCAGCTCTATGAATTGATCTACATTTCTGGCCCCTTTGGTATTGATGAGCACCTTACCCTCTGAATTAATATAGTACAAGGTTGGAAAGGCAGTTACTGGATATTTAGCAGCAAACTGCTGGCCAGGTGCCTTCTCGATGTCAATTTTCAAATTAATGAAGTATTTGTTGTAAAACTCGCCGACTACTTCATTGGTGAATACAGTGCGGGCCATTCGCTTGCAAGGGCCGCACCATTCAGCATAGGCATCCACAAAAACGGGCTTTTCTTCCTTGCGGGCTTTTTCTAGTGCTTCCTCCCAACTCCCTTGGAAGAATTCAATGCCGCCGGCCACTGCCATCGACTGGCAAAAGATCGAAAGGAGTAAAGCTGCAAATATCGCTCTCATAATTAAATTTATTTTATGCAAAAAACTTCCGTAAGATATAAAGAATAACACTTTTTTGCCCGCGACCTTGCATGGAAGCCAGCCCAAAGTCAAAGCTTGCGTTTAACTTTAACAGTTTTGTAACCATTTAGCCACCATCCATTTCAAATACTGCCTTTCTCGACCGTCAATTTTGCTGTTCCTCCTTTTGTTTCTTTTGGAACTCACGAACCAAGTCTTCCGGCGACTTATCAATGACGGCTAATATCTGTTTGACATCCGTAGCACGCTTATGAGTTGGATGTTTTTCCAAAAAGGCTTCGTACTTTTCTTTAGCCTTGGCCTTATCGCCGATATTGTTTTCGTAAGTATACCCCATCATAAATAGGGCCTCTTCCCAAAATTCGTATTCAGGGTAATTGTCGTAGACTGTTTGCCAATGCTGAATGGCCAGATCATACACCCCAATGCCTCGCGCCACATCAGCGGCCCGAAACAACATAAAAGCTGCCTGCGGGTCTTTTGAAAACCCAGAAGCGAAAGCTTCACTTTTTGCAATAAATTCTACTGCAGCCATTTTGTTAATTGCTTGCTCTGAGCTTTTCAGAGAATCTTCCAACTCCTTGATTTCTTTCACCAATAGTTGGTATTCAGCAGTATCTGAATCTTTTCTTTGCTGTTCTACCTCACCACCTGAGCATCCAATGAGGCAGCAAACGAGCAGTCCTAATAATAGCGTACGCATTCTTTTGTTTTTAGTGTTTGATTTGAAGTAAGCCTTTGGGCCAACCTTTGTCAGATTAACAGAAGCGGACGAAATAATGTTATCATAAACTACTGAAAAGTCGGTGGATTTTTAGGAGGAGGCTTCGGACTTTGTGGCTCTTTTTGCCTGGTTACAATGATGGTCGGCTGTCGCCTTTTCTTCAGTTGGAAGACCAAAAAACAGCACAGCAGTACACCGATGCTTACGCCAATGCGCACCCACATTTCCTGCTCTGCCTTGATGTGGCTTTCCAAATAATAGGGATTGGGACCACCAGGCGTTCCGATGCCCAGGCGAACTTCCCAGTTTTCGCGATCGCCATTGTCCAAATGCGGCAATAAGTGGCTCCAAACGAAAGTAGAATCCATAGGTGCCAGCACGTAGGAGGTGCTGTCTACCGAGGCTCCCTTGTCAGTGTACAGTCCCAGGCTTTCGCGACGTTTGTTTAGGCCGAAAGTAAAATTCCCAGCTACTTTGATCCACTCAGGATGTTGTTGGTAAAAAGAGGTGCTGTCCTCGCACAACACCAAGTAGGACTTTCCAGTGATGGACACATCTGGTATTCGAAATTCATTTTTCCCATCGGTAAAAACCCAATTGTTTAGGCTAATCGTCTCTTTGGTAGAATTGTACAATTCGATCCAATCACCCGATTTTTTATTATTCGCGCTGACCTCGTTAATGATGAGCTTCTCGGCCAATGGATGGATGTACCGCTCAAAAACAGCCTTAAGCTTAAGGGGCTTGTCCTTTTCCAACTTGACCGATAAGTCTCTGGGCGCTTCTTCAAATGGAAGGCCCTCCCAATGAGAAAAGCGGTAGCCGAATTGCGGCTGCGCCTTCAAATGTATTGGATAGTTTTCGAAGTACTTACCGCGAAACACCGTACCACCCTCCACCTGGAGGTTGTTGTTCAAGAGGATTTTGCCACCATTGGTACAAATCATACTCAACTCAACGGCATCGCCCGTTTTGAAGCGTTCCATCAAGTGCATACGCATGTGATCGGGACGGAGGCGGGCAAACTTCCGCAGGATGTTGACATGCTTCTCCCAACGCTTCTTCTTGAGACGCCATCGCTTGAGGTGCCTCGGTATCTCAGGCAATAGTTTTTCATAATGTGCATCGATTTTCTGCATTACATTTTCCGGCGCAAAACTCGTATTGATTCGGTCGGCAAAGCGATTGACAAACATGCGTTGGAATTCCGAATTCCCCAGAAGGTTGCGAAGCAGAAAAGTACTCCAAGGGGGGTTGGGCCAATCGGGACCGTCTGGCTTTGTGTGAAAGGCCAAGCTGTTATTCGTGTAAGCAGTCGGATTGTGTAGGCCAAAACCAAAATCAGTATCGTATAGAATCCAGCGCCAGCGCCCGTTGGGCTTTTGAGGCCGCCAAAACTTAATGTTGCCACCTGCATCCTGGTTATCGAAATAAATCTGTGCAATCTGATGGTCCATGAAATTCTCCACCTCCATTTGACTACAGATGTATTGGTAATGCGCCGGATTGCGCATTGAGTGCTTTTTGATATAGCGCAACATCTTTACATAATGCCCTCGGCTGCCTCGCTTGAGCGTCATGCGATGCTCGATCAGGTCAATGCTGTCGTTGTCGATGTCCTGATGCCCTTCGATAAAGTAGCGGTTGACTTTTTCCCGGATGTTGTAAATCCCCCAGTACTTACCATTGATGTAAAGCTGAGAAGGGCGAAAATCTTGTTTTTCAATGTCCCAGTCTTCCACCAAGCTGGTCATCAGACCATCGCGAAAGTGAGATTTCCCCCAATCACTCCCCGAATTACGGAAAACCAAAAATTTAAACTTCTTCAGTCCATCTTCCCCAAATACCGGATGGCGAATACGCTTTTTGCCATAGCGGTCCCGGGCTACAATGGTCATCGACTTTTGAGGAAATAGCCGACTGATCCCACCAAACAAACGCAAGCCCGTACCACTGCTGAACACTCGATCATTCCCATTTTCGTAAATCTCAGTGTGAATACGCACCTCTTTTCGACTCCAAAAATTGGCGCCGTCCTTTGTCCAGAGGGAGTCAACTGCATTTGGCCCTTTCATATACAAACCTCTCTCTGGGTCGAAAAGCGTCTCTGGGTTTACGCCCAAAGAAACAATCGGAAAGGTACTTTCTGGTTCGTCTATAAAATAAGTGAAGCCACCCAACTTACTTTTGATTTTGCCGCGATAAGCAACGGCTCGAATGACAAGGGTCTTGCGGACCTTTATCGGTTTGCGATACTTCGTTTTGGTCCGGCCAGGCTTACTGCCGTCTGTCGTGTAATAAATGTCGCAACCAGGTGCAAACAACTCGACCTCTAGCGCCTCGTCGTAAAATCCGCCTTCGGGGAAGAACTCCAGAATGGGTCGAATGGGTTTATTCTTGTCTTGGACCTTCAGTAGATTGCTCTGTCCCGACTGGGCATTGGCATCAATAAAGTTGAGGAGCAATAGAACGAGAAGGGGTAATATGGGTATTTTTGTGTACAAGTTGTCGTTTTCTCTTAACAATGAAGTCGCACAAAATAATATTTTCTGCTGACAATAAGAATTGCTTAACCTAAGTTACGAGGAATGATGGCCTCCTATCGGTACATATGCTAAACTAATCCAATTTGTATGCCAAGCAGATCGCGATTGATCCTGATATGTTCCGAAAAAAGAGTATTTTGCATTGACTCAAATTCGTATACAAAATGTTGAGCAAGATCAGCGCCCTAATTCTGAAGTTGCTCGGTTGGAAGTTGATTGGCGATTGGCCGGACGTCAAAAAATTCGTACTCATCGCCATACCACATACCTCCAACTGGGATTTTCCCTATGGAATACTCATCCGTAAAGCCTTAAAAAGGAATATCCAGTACATTGCAAAAGACTCTTTGTTCCAATGGCCCATAGGTGGTTTTTTTCGTTGGACAGGTGGCGTTCCAGTTGACCGTTCCAAGAACAACAACTTTGTCGATGCTGTGGTAGATGTGTACAATCAAAGAGATGAATTTGCCATCTGCATCGCTCCGGAGGGTACGCGCAGCAATGTTGGAAAGCTCAAAACGGGTTTTTATTACATCGCCAAAGGTGCCGGTTGCCCCATCGTTATGATTAGTTTTGACTACGGCAAGCGACAATTTAAAGTCAGCGATCCATATTATCCGACAGATGATAAAGAGGCAGACTTCGCCCACATCAGGGAATACTTCAAAGGGGTCGTTGGTAAAATTCCAGCCTACAGTTGGGGCTACAAAGCCACATCTTCCAATTGAGGCTTGCCTTACACTCAACACAAACTGCACAAAGGCTTCCTCTTTCCCTTACAAACGTTCATTGGATGACAGTTTGCAACTTTAAAAGTTAAATACAAGTAAAATACAGTTGTTCAATCACTTACTTATCCTAAATTGTGTAATACGTAGGGCTCCCCGCCCAACAGCATAAGAAAATTATCATCTTTTATAATCATTTAACGTTAAACAAAAAACCTATGAAATTTAAATTCCTCTACACATTATTTGGTCTTTCAATCCTCGCCTTTGCGATCTCCAGTAATTCTGGTGGAAGAGCTACTGCTGCCAACAGCGGCAACACCACCGCTCCGGGTGACGCCGGTGCAACTTGTATTACTTGCCACGGCAACAGTTCGGCCATCCAAGTGACCTTAGACATAGAAGTCACGGATGATCAAGGCAATCCTCCTGACCCCACTTACATGGCAGGACAAGTGTACGATGTCAAAGTGACCATCAACGTCGCTCAGGGTACACCAGCAGGTTTTGGTTTTCAGATGGTTTGCCTCAATGGCGAGCTAAATGCCAATGCCCCCGATGTTCCAAACTGGTCTGACTTGGGGAGTAACGTACAAATGGCGACAGCTTCCAATGGCCGTACCTATGTTGAACACAATGGTGTTGGTAGTTCCAATGAATTTACGATGAAGTGGACAGCCCCCCCAACTGGTTCTGGTACCGTTACTTTTTATGCTTGTGGCAATGGGGTCAATGGCAATGGCAGCACCGGTGGCGATAATGCGGCTTGTAACACTCTGACCATTGCAGAAACAGATGTCGTCAGCACCAATGAATTGGCCGACGAGCTGGGCATGAAAGTGTTTCCCAACCCTGCAGTAGATTTCACGACCTTGTCAACCAACAGCTCAACATCCGAGCGCTTTCAGCTTCGATTAACCGACGTACAGGGGAAGCTGCTGAAAGATGAAAGCCTACTGGTTCCTGCAGGCCAATTCCGACACACAGTCAACGTACAAACATTGCCTTCCGGCATTTACTACCTCCAATTAACCGATGGCAAAGAAATAGCAACGCGAAAGCTGTTGAAGCTTTAACAGTAAATTTCACCAACTCCAGACGGCCTCAAACGGCTTCTGTTCAGTCCCGAACTTTCTACACGGCAAAGTTCGGGATTGTTTATATTTGCCTTTGCTAAAACAAGTCCTGACCCTTTGATAAGCACTCATTCATGTACAATACTGCTGAACAACGCCAAATATTCGACCGATCCAAAGCCTTGCTCAAAGAAGAGGCAACAACCAACCCACTGCAGGCAAGCGCAGAAGTTGCTGAATTGCATCGCATCATCAATTACCACGAATGGCGCTACTACGTATTGAACAATCCTGTTTTAAGCGATTTTGAGTACGACAGCCTCTACAAGCGACTCGAAGCATTGGAAAAATTGTTCCCAAAGCTATTGACGTCCGATTCTCCCACGCAAAGGGTCTCCAACGATCTCACGAGTGACTTCCCTTCCGTCGAGCATCTCACTCCTATGCTGTCTCTAGACAATTCCTACAATGCAGAGGATTTGAAGGACTTCGACGAGCAAATCAAAAAGTTGACAAACACGGAAGCGGAGGTTAACATCGAGTACTGTGTCGAGCCCAAATACGATGGTGGTAGCATTGCGTTGGTATACGAAGCCGATCAACTCAGCCGGGCAGCTACCAGAGGCAATGGCGTTTTGGGAGAGGAAATGACAAAGAATGCGCGGGCCATACGATCCATCCCCCTGACTGCCGGTTTCTCAGCCAGTGGCTTCCACAAAGTCGAATTGAGGGGCGAAGCCATTATCCGGAAAGACAATTTCGATTACATCAACCAAAAAAGAGCAAAGGAGGGTTTAAGCCTATTTGCCAATCCCCGAAATGCAGCAACGGGCGGCCTGCGCATGAAAGACCCCAAAGAAGTCGCAAAACGCGGATTGGAGGCTTTCATTTACCAATTGGGCTATGCGGTCACACAAGATGGAAAAGATCAACTCGCTACCATCGAAACCCATGATGAAGGCATCGAACTGCTGGGACAGCTCGGTTTCAAAATTCCAAGAGAAGAACGCAAGGTTTGTAAGAATATCGCAGAAGTCATCGACTTTTGCATGAAGTGGCAGGAAAAGCGCGAAAGCTATCCCTACGAAATCGATGGCATGGTTGTCAAGGTGAACAGCCGTGAGCTACAGGAAAAATGTGGATATACCAGCCACCATCCGCGATGGGCCATTGCCTTTAAGTTTAAAGCCAAGCAGGCCACGACAAAGTTGCTAAGTGTGGAATATCAGGTGGGAAAAATAGGTTCCATCACCCCTGTTGCAAAGCTCGAGCCGGTTCAACTTGCCGGTGTGACGGTATCCTCCGTTTCATTGCACAATGAAGATTTTATTACCAGCAAAGACATTCGCACTGGCGATACGGTGCTGGTTGAGCGGGCAGGAGATGTCATTCCCTACATCGTCAAGCCAATGGAGGAGCTGCGGGATGGCAGTGAGGCACCAATCGAATTCCCAAAGTACTGCCCCATCAATCAGGAGGAGGAAATATTACTGGTCAGGCAGGAAAACGAAGCTGCCTGGCGTTGTCCCAGTTGTACTTGTAATGCCCAGAGCCTACAACGAATGATTTTCCACGTTTCCAAATCAGCCATGGACATCGATGGCTTTGGGAAGTCTATTGTCGAACGTTTTTACGAATTGGGCATCCTAAAAACACTCCCGGACATCTATCGGCTGGATTACGACTGGATCTCCAGGCTGGAAGGTTTTGGCAAGAAATCAGCTGGAAACCTGGAAAAGGCCATCAATAAGGCCAAACAAAATCCAATTGCTCGATTGCTGCACAGCCTGAGCATTCACCACCTGGGTAAAAAGGCTTCCAAATTGCTGGCTGCGGAAATCGACCACGTGTTGGAGCTTCGAGATTGGACAGAAGAAAAATTTACCGAGATCAAAGATGTAGGTCCCATTGTTGCTAAAAACGTCATGGCCTATTTTGCCGAAGCCAAAAACATCGAGATGTTGAGCGAACTGGAAACGCTTGGTGTAAACCTTCAACAAACGGAAGCAGACAAGCCATTAGAGGTCGCCGAAGATGCTCCATTAAAAGGCAAAACCATTCTCTTTACCGGATCGTTGCAACAAATGGGACGCAAGGAGGCTCAAAAGTTGGCTGAGGCGGCAGGTGCTAAAAACATCAGCGCCGTCAGTTCGAATCTCAATATCCTGGTAGCCGGTGAAAAAGCAGGCTCTAAACTCAAGAAAGCAGAGGCCCTCGGCACTGTAGAGATTATGACAGAGGCTCGGTTTTTGGAGATTATTGGCGAAAAGTGATGTAACTTTGTATCCTCATTCAAACCGGAAGCATGAAATATCTATACCTCTCCCTGGCTTTGTTGCTCTTCGCATGTAAGGCTCCACAGCCCATAAGTCAACAAGCCAATACACCAAAGGTCGTCGAGCCACCAAAGCCTGTCGAAATCGTTTGCGCCCTCAAAGGCTGTAAAGATTCTCTTCGACTGATGCAATTCGAGGGCATTTACTTCCGGACACTCCAATCATTCGCTCTGACAAACGATACAGTGCGCTTCACCCTGCCACGCACAGAGGCTCGCTTTCTGTACATCGGTACAAACGAAAAGGATAAGAAGGCTGTACTGATCGGCAATGAAGATAAAATCGTCTTCAGCGGCAATTGCAACAGCATCCGTGTGGCTAAGGTAACGGAATCTCCACTGAATGAAATGTACGAACAGTCAATGATGAAGACTCGGCAGAACAACATAGAGATGAATTCGGCTGTTCGACTGCTGCAAAGAAACTTCAACAACCTGGAAAAACGCCAGGAAGCCATCGCCAAAATCCAGCTGGTGGACCAAAAGAAAAGGGCCTTGTTGGATAGCATCCGTCAGCAAAATCCCTTTGTCGCTCGCGTCACCGCCATTGATTCCTATCAAAGCTTTTTTACCGACTCGGCCGGATACCAAAATGAAGTTCTACACTATGCCAATACTTTCTTCAAAAACACTGATTTGACCAGTTCGGATTACAACGGCATTCCCTACCTTTTTGAAGGCTTCAAAAATTATACACAGACCCTGGCCAGTGTCCGACTCCCAAAGGAGCAAATGATGGCTTTCGTAGACAGCCTGCTGATAAAGGTACCCAAGGATTCGAGGGCTTATCGCTATGCACTTGGCGGTACGGCTGTCGGTCTGCAATCTAAGAACCATCCGGCTTTTTTGGAATATGGCAAACAATTTACTGACCGCTATGCAGCCGATAAGTCGCTGGCGATTGAGGGCTTGAAGCAGCAAGTCGTTGCCGCTCAGAGCTTCGTCGTAGGTGCGCAGGCCCCTGATTTTACCCTCAAAACACCCGATGATCAAGCACTGAGCTTGAGTGAAATGAAAGGTAAGGTCGTTCTTGTAGACTTTTGGGCGAGCTGGTGCGGACCTTGCCGCAAGGAAAATCCCAACGTGGTCAAATTGTATAATAAGTACAAAGACAAAGGCTTCGAAATACTGGGCGTGAGCCTGGATCGCCAGAAGAAACGCTGGCTAAATGCCATTGAAGCCGACGGCCTGGAGTGGAAACACGTCAGCGACCTGAAGGGCTGGAGCAGCTCTGCAGCTCGTTTGTACAGCGTTAGCTCTATTCCACATACGGTTTTGCTCGACCGAGAGGGACGGATCATCGCCCGGAACCTAAGAGGCGAAATGCTTCACCAGGAACTCAAAAAACTATTTGGCGAATAACCCTATGAATACCTCCTCCCTCTTTCCATTGATATTTCTGTTGCTACTCGGAGCCTGTGGTCCAGAGAAACCCAAAGCTCCCGAGCAGCCAGCCCAAACAGAAGTACCCCTACCCGTAGAGGAACCAACAACCGACACAATCCAACAACCGACAACGGAGCTGGATACGACCCAATGGATTGATCTACAATGGTTGGACCCAAGCATCATGAAAGATATTCGTTACGCCACCTCTAATAATTTTGTCAAGGAGCAACTATACGAATGTCCCCGCTGCTTGTTACGTCCCGAAGTGGCTTATCGAATGGTCAGCGCACAAAGGGAATTGCAGCAAAAAGGACTGGGCTTAAAAGTATTCGACTGTTATCGCCCACGACCCGTACAGGAGAAGCTGTGGGAAAAAGTACCAGATGCCCGATATGTTACGCCACCTTCCAAAGGCTCCATGCACAATCGAGGAAGCGCCGTCGATTTGACCATCGTGGACCAAGACGGAAAAGAGCTGGACATGGGAACCGACTACGATTACTTTGGCCGCGAGGCATACCACGATTATACCGACTTGGATTCCACCGTGTTGGCCAATCGGCGACTATTAAAAGAAACAATGGCGACCATAGAGCTAAGCCCTATCCGAACGGAATGGTGGCATTACTCTTACAGGGGCAAATCTTATCCATTGGCAGATATGCTTTGGGAATGTAAATGAGGAGTATTTGAGACGTTTTAATAAAAACAAAGCTTACGAAACAAAGGCTAAGCGTAGCGCGTTACAGATTAGATGTAAAAATAATAGGAACCCATTGCCGGATAAGCCGGTTGGTGTTAAATAAAGACTTAAACCGCTTTTAATATGCAGGATACCGTATACAAATCTGAAGTAGAAGCTGTAGATGCCTTGGCACAATCTTACAGGGATTTGTCAAAAGAAATTGGCAAGGTGATCGTCGGTCAGGAAGATGTTGTTCGAACTGTTATCATTTCTCTTTTTAGCAATGGACACAGCCTGCTGGTTGGTGTTCCCGGTTTGGCGAAGACCCTCCTGGTAAGTACCATCGCAGAAGTGCTTGATCTCGACTTTAAACGCATCCAATTTACTCCCGACTTGATGCCTTCTGATATTACGGGCTCCGAAATCCTGGGTGAAGACCGCAACTTCAAGTTCAACAAAGGGCCGGTATTTGCCAACGTACTACTGGCAGAGGAGATCAACCGGACCCCTCCAAAGACACAGGCGGCATTGCTCGAAGCCATGCAGGAGCGGGTGGTTACTGTGAGCGGACGACGCTATCCGCTGCCAGCGCCTTTCTTCGTTTTGGCCACCCAAAACCCCATCGAACAGGAAGGAACTTATCCGCTTCCAGAGGCACAGCTCGACCGCTTCATGTTCAACATTCCGCTCGATTATCCTTCTTACGAAGAAGAAATCCAAGTTGTTAAGTCTACGACTGCCTCCATCAATTACGACCTCAAGCACATTGTCAGCAGTAAGCAGATTTTGTTCTATCAGCAACTCATCCGCAAGATACCGATCGCCGACAATGTACTCGAATACGCCGTAGGCTTGGCCACCAAAACACGTCCAAACACCCAGCGAGCTACCGAAAAGGTGAACAATTACATCAGCTGGGGTGCAGGTCCTCGCGCCTCTCAGTACCTGGTGCTGGGCGCCAAGTGTCATGCGGCCATCAATGGAAAATACTCTCCGGACATAGAAGATGTACAGGCCATTGCCAAATATGTTTTGCGCCACCGCATCGTCCGCAACTACAAAGCCGAAGCAGAGGGCATCACCGAAGAAAAGGTGATCGAAAGCCTGTTCTAAAAAGGCACTACCGCTTCGAAACATGGAACTTCCTGCTTGCAAATGTCGACAAGCAGGAAGTTTTTCTTTGGGGCTAACAGAATTGGTTATAATTTTGCAGGATCAATAAAAAATTATAAGAACATGCAACGTATTCTTTATGGAGCCATCGGTCTTTTAGTTGTCGCAAGTATCGGCATCTATCTACTCCCTTCCCACGTGATGGCGGAAGACTTCATTATAATTACTGGTGCGCCTCAGCAGTCTATTTTTCTACAAGTTAGTAAAGAAGAAAACATGGCAGCCTGGTTGCCTCAAGGTAGCAACTGCACCATTACAGATTTCAAGCCCGTCAGCCTTGTGGTAGGCCGTATGAATTACGATGGCCTCGATGGCAAAAGCGTATGGCGCTTCGAAAAAGCCAACAATGGCGTAAAGGTGGATTGGAAATACGATGCCTCGCTCGGAAGCAGCCCCATGGCCCGCCTGGCTGGCTGGAACAAACAGCGCCAGATAAAAAGTGACATCAAAGCTTCCTTGGAGAAGCTGAGGGGCGTATGCGAAAGACAAAATGCCGGCCTGAACCAAGCCATGCAAAGGACAACTGTTGGCAATACTGGATTAGAGGTATATAAAATTCAGTACCCAGCAACTGATTTTGTCATTTGCCGCAAGCGCATCAACATGCGCGAAATGCCCGGGCATTTTGCCAACTACTTTCCACTGATCTACAGTACGGCACAAACTAGCGGACTGGTTGTCAATGGCAATCCAACAGCATTGTTTTACGATTGGGACGAGCAGGGAGGAATTGTCGATGTGGCCGCCGCCATTCCCGTAAGGGCTGCTCAGGACCTCGACAAAGAAATGGTCGCTTTTAAGCTGCCGGCCAAAAAGGCTGTCCAGGTAGAATTCAAGGGCAATCCGGAAAATATCTCAAAAGCCCATATAGCCATCAACCAATACATGTCGCAAAACGGCCTAGTGATGGTCCCACCGACGGTCGAGGAGTACATTTCTGATCCAAATGGACAGGAAGACCCCAGCAAAACGGTTACCAAAGTCACGGCCTTCTACGAGTAAGCTCAATTGACAAATACACCAAAAGCGTTGGTGGATGCATCTATTCGAGTGTAATAAAAACCAAAGTATTCTGGCGGTTGTGTTATAGATAGACTTTCTGATCTCAGCCCCAATACCTATATTTATATGCTCGATTTTGCATCATCAAAAATTCCAACCTTTATGAGAAATAAACTCCGCAATGGGTTCTTGTTTGTGAGTTTGGCTTGCTTACTCATCGGTTGTTCTGCCGATCTTAGCAAACAGCTGGCTCCTTCAACAACTGCGTTCGGTAAGATCAACCAGGTGGTAGTGGTGGCCGACAAAGCCCTATGGGAGGGTGCCGTAGGCGATACGTTCCGCTACTACTTCGGTTCGGCCTACCCCATACTACCACAGCCTGAACCAATTTTTGATCTTAAGCACTTCACACCAGAAGAACTGAACGAGGACCCTGTTCGAAAAGAACTGCGCAACTATGTCATACTTGGCGACCTCGACCAAAAAAGCTCATCCACCAGCCAATTGATTTTCAACGATATTGGCAATGAAAACGCCATGCAAACTGGCAATAAGGACAGCCGACGTACCCGAGTAGGACATGATAAGTGGGCCAGCGGTCAGTTGTTGATCTATCTTTTTGCTCACGGAAACCAAGGGCTCATCGACAACATTCGCAGCAACTTCCCCGCAGCAGCCAAACGCATCCACAAAGCCGACCTTGTACAGATAGAAGCCAACGTTTATCAAAAGGGAGAAAACTACAAGCTCAAAGAGGAAATGCTCAGCTCCTTTGGCATCGATATGCAGATACCGGCCGATTTTTTCCTGGCTGTCAATGATGGCGACGCTGCCTGGCTGCGCAAGGAAACAGAGTTTCTGAGTAGCAACATTATGATCCATAAGGTACCGTATCAAGATGTTTCCCAACTGAGCAAGGAAGGCATCAAAGGCATCCGCGATTCGCTGGGCCGAAAATATGTTAGCTCAGAAGTGGAAGATACCTACATGCGCATCAACGATGTCGACCTCCCCATGTTTACCAAGCAAATCGAACTCAAAGATTACTACGTATTGGAAGCTCGTGGCATCTGGGAAATTGTCAACGACTTTATGGGTGGTCCTTTCATCAGTTATCTGATTCATAAACCCAATTCAAAAGAATTAATTTTTGTCGATGGCTTCATCCATGCGCCTGGGAAGGCCAAACGAAAATACATGCAGAACCTGGAGCTTATCTTTTCCAGCATAGAGATTCCTTAACGTTGGGTCGCTTTCCTCCGAAAGCAAAAAAGTGCCTGGAAGTCTTTTTTCCAGGCACTTTTTTTTATTTTGAGTTCATCACTTGATTTTGTAGTCCAAGGCGCGGCCCTTTTTGCCATTCGCCAAACGGCTCATTCGCACATCAGAAGGGATATCTTAATGTTTTTTACACCTACGGAAAACAAGGACTTGCAGTCCTGGTCCGACGACCGGCTTGTACGCCATTACCAACACAGTCAACAGACCATGTTCATCACAGAGTTGTATGGTCGTTACGTACACCTGGTTTACGGTGCCTGCCTGAAATACTTGGAAGACGAAGAAGAGAGTCGCGACCTGGCTATGGACCTTTTCGAAAAAATTTTGAAGAAACTTCCCTCCTCCACTGTGAAATCTTTTAAAGTCTGGTTATATGTACTCATTCGGAACGAATGCAACAATCGCATTCGCGATCGACGGGTAGACAGAGAAAAGGGAGAGGAATGGGGCCAACGACAAGCACCAGAAGCTGACTTTCTGATACAATTCGAACAGCTTTCGGAAGAGGAAGAACGGGACAAAGAAAGACGTATGGTTAAGCTGATTCTAAAGAAAATGCCAGAAAAACGCCGACAATGCATGCGCCTTTTCTTCTTTGACGGGTATTCTTACAAGGAAATCGCCTCAAAACTGGCGCTGGACATCAAACAGGTCAAAAGTCACTTGCAAAACGGTAAGCGGCAACTGCGACAACAATTAGAACAACTGCAATCCTAGCTCGCTCTATGAAAAAAATATTTCAATCTACAGATTGCCTGACCAGCCAAGACATTCGCCAATATCTCCGGGAAGAATTGGACGAAGCGGATCGCTATCGAATTGAGAACCACCTCTTGGACTGCCCGCTTTGCAGTGATGCGGTGGAGGGTTATGCCAACCTGCACAATTTTGAGGAAGATGGCCAACTCGGTACTTTGCAGCAAGCTTTTCCTACTGCGAGTCCACCACTAGAAGTCGTAAAAAAGTCCACAGTCAAGCGCCGGCGCCTGTTTCCAGCTGTGGCGGCAGCAGCCAGCGTTCTATTGCTCATTTCCGCCGTCTGGCTCTACTGGCAATCTGGTACCTCCGAACGGCTGTACCAGGCTTACCACGAAAGCTTCCTTCCCGAGAATCTGGCAGCCATCCGCTCCGTAGAGGGGAATACCAATACCAATACCAATACCAATGCTTTTAAGGAAGGGCTCGAAGCCTATCAGCAAGGTGCTTATCTACAAAGCATCCCATTGCTGGAAGATCATCTGATGGCCCATTCGGAAGACGTACAGGCAACCCTCTTGTTGGGATTGGCTTATTTGGAAAATGGGCAGGCCCTAGAGGCAGCAGAAAAGTTGGAAATCGTCCGCCTCAACAGCACAGACTATTACGAAGATGCCAGCTGGTATGCTTCACTGGCACATATCAAGGCAGGTCAATTGGAAGAAGCCCGCGAAATATTGATGGATTTGCAACGCCTTGAGGATGGATACTACAAAGAAGAGGTCAAAACATTACTAGACAAACTCCCTAAAAAAGAATAGAAACCGACAGTCTCAATTGCCGGTCTCTATTACCATTATGTTATACGTTTATCTTGTTCAAATTGCGATGGGCAGAGGACAACGCTTTGCGCCTCAAGCCAGTTACAATCCGAGTTATTTCAAGTATTCAATACTCTTGGAGATAAAGTTGGTCAATGCCTCTCCCGTCAACATACCCTGGTTGAGCAATGCCAAGTTGGTCAAGTGATCCACAAAATCTTCCTTCTTCTCCTGATTCCGCATTTTCAACAACTTTTCTGCGACCAATGGGTGGTTGGTATTGACCACCAAGTTGTAGCTGTCAGGCATATTTCCAAACTGCATACCTTGCATGGCCTGCATTTCTTTCATTCGCCGCATGAATTCCGGACGAGTAATCAAAACCGGCTGGTCTTCGGAAGAAAGCGGTTTCAGCTGTACGCTGGCCCCTTGTGCCTTGACCTGCCCTTCGAACAGCGCCTTGACCTTTTCAATTTCTTTCTCACTCAAAACAGATTCGCGCTCTTCATCCTTCTGCACGAGATTATCTGGAATATCTGAATCGACCCTTACAAAGGTAACCCCATCCATCTTCTGCTCCAAGTGCTGCATAAAGTGATTGTCAATGACATTGTCAAACTCTAGGACGTCATACCCCTTGTTCTTGGCACCTTGGATGAAACTGTGGTGATTTGCAGGATTGTTGGTGTAGATGAAAACCTGCTTGTCGTATTTATCGGTCTGAGTGGCTTTGGTCTTCTCTCTGTACTCTTCTAAGGTAGAAAACTCATTGTCAATGTTTTTCAAAACCGCAAACTTCATGGCTTTATCATGGAATTTCTCGTCCGACAACATTCCATACTTGATAAACACCCCAAGGTCTTTCCACTTAGATTGGAAATCTTCCCGATCTTTTTTGAAGAGGTTCGCCAGCTTATCTGCTACTTTCTTCGTGATGTAACCAGAAATTTTCTTGACGTTTTGATCGCTCTGCAGATAACTTCTGGATACGTTCAGAGGAATATCTGGCGAATCAATCACTCCGTGCAGTAAGGTCAAAAATTCAGGTACAATTTCCTTAACATCATCCGTCACATACACCTGATTGCTGTACAATTGAATCTTATTCTTCTGTACTTCCAATGAGTTGTTGAGCCTTGGAAAGTAGAGTACTCCTGTCAGATTGAATGGAAAGTCAATGTTGAGGTGAATCCAGAATAAAGGTTCTTGGCTGTAGGGATAGAGCTCCTGGTAGAAAGACTTGTAATCTGCCTCTTTCAAACTACGAGGGGAGCGCTTCCAGGCTGGGTTGGTATTATTGATGAAGTTGTCGACTTCTGTCTCTTTGGCTTCCTTGTCGTCTCCTTCGCCTTCGTAAACTGTTTCTGTCTTCGTACCAAATTTGATGGGAACTGGCAAAAACTTACAGTACTTATCCAAAAGGGATTGGATTCGGCTGTTTTCCAGGTATTCGACACTGTCTTCGCTGATGTGCAAGATGACATCTGTTCCACGATCCTTACGCGAATCTTCATCCAAGGTATATTCAGGAGTACCGTCGCAGGTCCAACGGGCAGCCTTTGGCGTCTTCTTGTAGGTTTTGGTGACAACCTCTACTCGTTCGGCCACCATAAAAGCAGAATAAAATCCAAGTCCGAAGTGACCGATGATGCTGCTTTCGTTTTCGTATTTCTTGAGGAATTCCTTGGCACTGGAAAAGGCTACTTGGTTGAGGTATTTTTCTACCTCGGCAGAAGTCATCCCAATTCCTTGATCCTTGATGGTAAGAGTTTTGGCCTCTTTATCGAGGACGATTTCGATGATGGGATTGCCGATGTCGCCTTTGACATCTCCGCGGTTGGCCAATGCCTTGAGTTTGGAAGTGGCATCAACCGCATTGGCGATCAATTCCCGCAAGAAAATCTCCTGATCGGAATACAAAAACTGCTTGATGATGGGAAATATATTCTCCGTTTGTACAGATATCTGTCCTTTTTGCATAGTTGAGAGTTTTGGTTGAGAACTGTTGATCTGCGGTCAAAGGATGTGCCATGCCGATTTTGCTGCCAAAATGACCGGACTGTAGCTAGGAAACGCAAAAATTCCTGTTAAAATAACAGCTTTTGTCAATAGGTCGGCCTTTTTTCCTGTCACAAGTAAACCATTTAGTACATACTTCAAAATGTAAATGCCTTTATCATTGTTTCATCAGAACATACGGAACCACATTTAATCATTATTACAACGATCTAAAGATGAATATTCGCGGCGAACAGATTAAGAACCTACTCACAAAATTCTACTACAAAAATAACAACCTTTGCTTCCAGATTTTTCTTCTCTTCGAACAAGACCAATCTCTGATTTATAGTGAACATACTGACTATGCCGATTACAAGAAAACCTATGGCCGTCTGCTCGATGCACGGACAAAAAACTTGTCGTTGGAATTGCCAAAAAATAATTTGGAAACATCTCCAATGATTTTGGCTTAATGGCATAGTTCTTGGATAATTGTAGGAGGAATGAGCATACGGCCCTCCCCGAAAAAAAGGCCGCTCAAACCTTTGAAATGTTACCCCCAGTTTTCAAAAAGCAAACTTGAAACGATACACAAGAATTAAGATCAGAAGTGATCTTAAGTAAGTGAGTGAGACCAGTTTATTGGGGGGTAATGCTGGTCTCATATCTCACTTTACTTACTGAAAAAACCAACTTTTTAAAGAATACGGTTTTTGCGTTACCCCCCACAAATACCCCCGGTATGATTTATTCGTACTAATTTATTTGGGATATTAATTGCAAAAATCTTAGGATCAGAAGTGGTCCTAAACGAGTGAGTGGGACCAGTTTATTGGGGGGTAGAACTGGTCCTAAACTCACTCAACTTTTTTTCTTAAAACGCAAAAAGGCCATCGGAATTCCGATGGCCTTTTTGCGTTTGTACTCTTTGCCTTTTTCTAATCTTTTACGTCTACCACGATGCGTTTTTCACGATTGGCCAATTCCCAGGTCGTGTGAAAAACCAGTTTCGCAATCTTCTCCATTTTTTCAAAATTAATTTTTTCAACCGTATCAGAAGTTCGGTGGTAATCTTTGTGCGTACCATTAAAATAAAAAATAGCAGGAATGCCTTTTTCCGCAAAATTGTAATGATCGCTCCGATAGTAATAGCGGTTCGGATCATTTTTCGCATTGTATTTATAATCTAATTTCAATTTGGTATATCGCTGATTCATCGCCTCATTGATTTCATGCAACTCCGTGCTCAAGCGGTTCGAGCCAATAACGTAAATGTAGTTGGGGTCGTCTTTGTAGCGTCGGTCAATACGCCCAACCATATCCACATTCACATTGGCCACCGTATTTTCCAGAGGAAATATTGGACGGGCAGTGTAAAATTGAGAACCCAATAAACCTTTTTCTTCTCCTGTTACCAGCATGACCAGTACCGAACGCCTCGGACCTGCCCCACTATTTTTGGCCTCTACCAATGCTTGTGCAACTTCCAAAACGGAGGAGGTACCAGACCCGTTGTCATCTGCTCCATTGTAAATATTATCACCTCGTTTTCCCAAATGATCATAATGAGCCGTCACGACAATGAGTTCTTCCTTCAACACAGGATCACTCCCTTCTATGTACCCAAGTACATTATTACCAGCAATAATCTTGAGGTTCTTATCGTGCTTGATGCGCAATTGACAGGGAATTTTAACCGAACGAGCCTTTCCTTTTTTACGTATTTTCTTTCGAGCCTTTACAATTTTTCGAAAATTACCCGACATAATCTCCTTAGCCACATTGGTGGAAATGTAACAACTCCGAGCCAATTGATGCGGATCATTCTCCGGATCACCCAAAGAAACATAGGGACCAATTAGATACTGCCGGTTCTTGCGAAGCAATTTTTTGATTTTATCCTCAATGATTAAGACCGCCCGGACACCCTTTTCTTTTGCCAGACGCAACTTCTGCAATTCCGTCCAGTCGGACATCTCCTTACTTCCTGTTACATGAGACTTCCCTTTTGAATCAACGGGCTCCCCTTTGTAAATCAAAATCACTTTGTCCTTTACATTAACCCCCTTGTAATCATTGTACTTTTCCGATGCAATTCCATATCCCAAAAAGATCACTTCATCTGCTAGCAGAGGCTCCTCCAAATTCGTATTCTGGTGTGGAAAAGAAATAAAGTCCCACAAATGGCGAAAAGCCTTGGAATTGACCTGCATGTCAATGTCACGCCACAGCTCTGTATTAAAACGGATACGCTGGTAATAAGAATCATTCTCCCCAACAGTCGGAAGTCCCAATCCCGCAAAATAATCTGATATGTACTCCGCAGCTTTATCGTTGCCAGGTTTCCCAGTCTCGCGGCCTTCGAATTCATCAGATGCCAAAATATTCAGGTGAGTCTGCAAGTCACTACTGTTGATGGTACCTGCAAAGGAAGCCGGATCAACTTCGTCGGTAGCTGTAGAGACCCCTTCAGAAGGAGTAATAGGCAGTGTGGATTGTCCTTGTAAAACAAAACAGAAGAGAAGGCTGAGTCCAAAGGCTAATATGCGCTTCATGTATAAGAAGTTTATGTAAATATAAGAGCTTAGCGGAGAACTCTTACTAAAACGACTTACACGTTCAGCATGTTTGACATTCAGGCAGCACTTTGTCAGCCACAGGCAATTTTTTTGATTCGCCTTTCATGGCGACCACCCTCGAAATCCGTCGTCAAAAAGGCTTTGACCATCTCCTTAGTAGTTTCAAGAGAGACAAAGCGGGCTGGAATAGAAAGGATATTGGCATTGTTGTGTTGCCGGGCTAATTCGGCCAATTCCTTGGTCCAGGCGATGGCTGCCCGAATGCCCTGGTGTTTATTCACCGTCATGGCAATACCATTGCCACTTCCACAAAAAACAATCCCGACATCTGCCTTGCCCTGCTCCACTTCTTCTGCTACAGGATGTGCATAATCGGGATAATCAACCGATTCCGGTCCATTGGTTCCAAAATCGACAAGCTCGTAGCCTGCTTCCTTGAGCATGGCCACGATCTCGTCCTTTTGTTGGTAGCCGGCATGGTCACCGCCTACAGCTATTTTTTTGATCTCAATCACAATTGAAAGGTGCTTTTAGTCTCTACCTTGAAGACTCTCCGAAGCGAATTTACCCAAAAGATCATTCAATTCTTTATCAAATGCCTCGTCCTTGATAATATCTTTGGACAATCGGGTCATGTCCTCACGCGCCCGCATGAAATTGCTATAAGCATTGTCATAACCCAGTTCGCGATAACTACCCAAAGATTCGATGAATTCCAACTGATCGGCTGTTTCTTTTGCCAATATTCGCATGTGCTTTTTGACATTTTCCATGTCGCCAGCCTGCGCGTAAATATTGATGAACAAAATTGTGTTGGCATCATAAGGGAAGTTCATGTGCGGAAAGGCTTCGAAGTATTTATCGACCAGTTCGACCGCGCGGTCCTTGTCTCCCCGATCCAACATCGTTCGGGCCGTTCGGAGTGCGCCAAAACGAGTCGTTTGGATGGTCGGACCATAGGAGTTATCGACAAACAGCTTCATTTTATCAAAATTACCCCACTTGAACTTGGTCATAAAGTTGTCGTAGTACTTGTCGGTATTTACTCGTCCATTACCAATCATACCGTAAATAGGGTCGCCTTTACTTTTTACCGGCACCAATCGCAGGGCCAAGCCTTCTAGCTGAGTGAAATTTTCAAGTCCCATCAAAGATTCTCGGCGGCAAGTCACTGCAAAGTAAATTGGCCGATCCCAAATATTGCTGTTGATAATGTCTAATACGGCTGCATCGCCTTTGAGCATGAAAGAGCTTTTATTCAAGCGAAACTTCATCTTACTCAAAGCAGTCGTGTCCGAGGAGCTGATGAGCCCCATCTGGATGGCCCGTTGCCGATTAACAGGTATGTAGACGTCCCGCGTTGGGAAGAAACTCTCCAAGCTACGTCCGGACTGGGTGGGAATCGGATGGTCTTCAGACAGTACCTTCAGTGCCGAAGTCAGGCTCATTTCCCTGCCGTTGCCATAGGGATCGACAGGTATTTGGGTTCGCTTAAAGCCTCGAATCGACTCTTCTGTAAGGCTCATTTTGATCCGCGGCGAATCATTGATTTTCCGACGCAATTGGTCGATGTACCAATCTACAGCAATCAAGCTCAAGTTGACCACCCGTACATCCGTTCGAATGTTCTCTACCTCCTGGGCATACCAAAGCGGATAAGTATCGTTATCGCCATATGTAAAAATGATGGCATTGGGTTCACAGGAATTCAGGAAGTTACTAGCATAGTCCCGCGATGCCTTGTGGTGGCGACGGCTGTTATCGTCAAAGTTCTGAGTCCCCATCAGCACCGGAGCAACGAGTACCAAGGCAGTAGCAGCCATGGCGGCAGTCATAGATTTCATCTGAAACCGCTCCTTTGCAGCCAGGAACAAACTCAGCACGCCCATTCCCATCCATATACAGAAGGTGAAGAACGATCCAACCAAAACGTAATCCCGCTCTCGGGGCTCATTTGGCGGCTGATTGGAGTAGACGATGATGCCGATTCCGGTGATGATGAACAGCGTCAACAAACCAAGGAAGTCGTTGGGTCTTCGCTTGAAGTGGAAAAACATGCCAATCAAACCGAAGATCAAGGGCAGCAAATAGTATTTATTGCGGGCCTTACTATCCAGTGATTCGGGTAATTTACTCTGATTCCCCAATCTTGCATTGTCTATAAATGGGATACCGCTGATCCAATGGCCCGATGTTTTGTCCCAGGGATAGAAGCCCTGTTGGCCATTTTGGCGCCCGGCAAAGTTCCACATGAAGTAGCGAAAGTACATCCAGCCTATTTGGTAGCGGAAGAAAAAGCCAATATTATCGCCCATTGTGGGACGCGACTTTTTGTCCAGCCACATTTCGTACAAACGCTTTCGATTTTCATCTAGGTGACCCAAACGTGGAAACAGCATCTGATCGCCAGGATCAAATTCGTAGCTGGCTTTTTGATCCACAATCTCATACTTATCTCCAGCACGGCCATAGCGGTCTTCCAGGTTGGTCCGTATGATTTGCGTTTGGTAGTGTGGTCCCCTCATCAGCGGACGCTCACCATATTGCTCGCGGTTCAGATAAGGCAGCAAGCGAAGTGGATCACTTGGATCGTTCATATTGATCGGCGGATTCGCATTGGCACGAATGATCACCACCCCAAAAGTAGAATAGGAAACGACAACCAAGCCAACCATCACAATCAGCTTTTGCAAGAGTGCACTCTCCTTATCACGCGCATAGCGCAAAGCGAAAAAGAAGATCGCACCGATAATGACAAGCAGCGGATAGATACCAGAGTGGAAAGGCAGCCCAAAGTCATTGACCATGGTGCGTTCCAGCCAGCTCCAAAGGTTTGGAATACCCGTAATGACCACCGTTTGCAAGAAAGCCACTAGGACCACACCGATAATTGCAGCGATGGCCATTCCTTTTATGTTGGGCTTTTCGTATTTCTTGAAATAGTAAAACAACGCCAAGGCCGGGAAGGTCAAAATACTCAAAAGGTGAACCCCTACAGAAAGACCCGCTGCATAGAATGCAAAGATCAACCAACGGTCAGCATCTGGCTTGTCGGGCAATGCGTACCATTTCATGGAAGCCCAAAGTGTTAGAGTCGTAAAGAAGGTAGACATGGCGTAAACTTCCCCTTCCACAGCAGAAAACCAAACGGAAGTACAGAATGCAGTTGCCAAACCAGCTACAACGCCAGCGCCAGCCAAGGCAATTTGTTCTCCCTGCTCCGGTACAGACTCTCTATCTGTCAAGGTCAATTTTCCGAGGATAATGGTACTCCAGCACACAAAAGTCGCGGCAAAAGCCGAGCAAATACCGGAAAGTATGTTGACGGAAAAGGCAATATTCTCAGGATTATCGTAAAATATCTGTGCTATGAAAGTAAACATCCGCCCAATTAGGATGAAAAGCGGAGCGCCGGGAGGGTGAACGACCTGTAATTTGTAGGCTCCGGTGATGAATTCACCACAGTCCCAAAGACTACCCGTACGTTCAGCGGAAAAGAAGTAAACCACGAAGGCGATACCAAAGACGACCCATCCGGCGATATTCGTTAATTTCTTGAAATTATTCATCGAAGAAAAAATTAGCTGTTTTTAATTGAAGTTGCGATTCATCCTCGGGAAAGCCTATCATTCATCGCAACTAGGCTTGTTTCAACAAAAAGTGACTCACAAGGCACCCAAAATGACCCATCGCATTCACTGTTTTGTTAGAAATGCAAATGTAATAAAATATACCGGGCCAAAAGCCACCCTTAATCCATTGATAAGCAGGAAAAAAGACGATTTAACTTTTAACCGGTTTTTCAGCTTATTTCTACGCCTCTAAGCGCTAAAGGTTCAATTAGAAGAGCGACAAATGTCAAAAAATAGCATTCGTCTACAATCGATCAATCGCCAAGTTGAAAATACAGGCCAAGGGAGCGTTTTTACACTCTCAAAATGATAGAGAAGCATTTCCAGCAGGCGATCTAAAGGCTACTTCGACAAATAAGGTTCAATTCAGATCAATAATCACTACCTTTGCGCAAAATCTATCGGCCATGTTATTCAAAATCTTCACAATTGGCGCTTTGATTTATCTGTTTTACCGGATGTCTTTTGCTCCTAAGAAAATAGAAGAGACCAAATCCGGCCAACAGATAGACAATAACCCCAAAAATACGGACGACGACTACATCGATTACGAAGAGGTGGATTAATTTGGCCAACCTGTTCATCAACCCAGCTCATCTATATGCTTGTGCAAAACATCGGAGCGCTTGTTCTCTACAAAAACAATCAGTTGATTGCCTTCTCGAAGCCTGCAGGAGTGCCTGTTCAAGCAGACCGGAGCGGCGACAAGTCTTTAATGGATTTGGCAGAGATTTACTGCAAACGCAATTTGCACCTGGTACATCGGATTGATCGGCCGGTTAGTGGCTTGCTGCTCTTTGCCAAGACAAAGCAAACGGCAGCCTACCTCAGCAAGCAATTTCAGGAAGGGCGGATCAAAAAGCAGTATTTGGCCGTCGTCAAAAATGCCCCTCCAAAAGAAGAAGACCATTTGATCCACCATTTGAGCAAAAACAGCAAGCTGAATAAGTCATTTGTATCCGACATTGCGACCAAAAACAGCAAAGAAGCCAAACTGAGCTATCGGCTAATGGGCAAGAGCGATCACTATCACTTATTACGCATCGAATTGATCAGTGGTCGACACCACCAGATTCGCGCCCAGTTGGCAGCCATCGGATGCCCCGTCAAAGGCGATGTAAAATACGGTGCCAGGCGCAGCAATAAAGATCGATCGATTCACCTGCATGCCTGGAAAATGGAATTTCAACACCCTATCTCGGGCGACACCATTAATATAGAGGCACCTCTTCCCGACGAAGTCGTTTGGAATGCCTTCAATAAATCGGACTAAACACTCACTGGATGTCAGACAAGCACGAAAATCGAACAGACGTCAACGAATTGGGCGAATTTGGCCTGATCGACCACCTGACCAAAAATTTCCAACTGCGCAACCCTTCCTCTGTCAAGGGGATAGGCGACGATGCTGCCATCATCAATAATAAGGACTTACTCACTGTCGTATCCACCGATATGCTGGTCGAAGGCATTCACTTCGACCTGATGTATACGCCATTAAAGCATCTGGGGTACAAAGCCGTCATCGTCAATTTGTCGGACATCTATGCGATGAATGCCCATCCAAGGCAGGTCACCATCTCGCTGGCCATCTCCAATCGATTCTCCGTAGAGGCGCTGGACGAAATCTACGAGGGCATCAAATCTGCTTGTGACTATTATAAGGTAGACCTGGTGGGAGGAGATACGACATCTTCCAACAAAGGGCTCATCATCAGCGTTACGGCCATCGGGCAGGTGGCCAAAGACAAGGTCGTCTATCGCAATACAGCTCGGGTGGGTGACATTATATGTGTCACAGGCAACCTGGGAGCCGCCTATCTTGGTCTTCAAATACTCGAACGCGAAAAACAAATTTACCTATCCAATCCCGGCGTACAGCCCGACTTGGAAAACCAGCAGTACCTCGTTGGTCGACAGCTCAAACCGGAAGCCCGGAAGGAAATGATTCAGCTCTTTGAGCAAAACGGCCTGCTGCCTACCTCCATGATCGATGTATCCGATGGCCTGGCCTCCGAGCTTTTTCATCTCTGCACCCAGTCGGGGGTCGGTGCTTTCGTGGAAGAAAGCGGCGTTCCCATCCACAATGAGGCCGAATTGATGGCCATCAAATTCAAACTCGACCCCATTACCTGCGCTCTGAGCGGCGGCGAAGACTATGAGCTGCTATTCACAATCCGCCCCGAAGACCTGGAAAAAGTCAAATACCTTCCCGACATCTACATCATGGGAGAGATTGTTCCAGCCGCCGATGGCCTCCGGCTACACACCAAAGGAGGGAACATCCACCCTTTGAAAGCACAAGGATGGAAGCATTTCGAGAAATCCTGATCGAAAAATAGTCGATTCAAAAAATTTCAGACAACTTGCTTATTGGAAGCTGGTCACAACAAAGGTGGCTTGTCATACTATTGCTTTAAAATACCGGAAGGAAAAGCCATTTTATACTGTCACAAGTAGGGTATAAAAATCAAAAACGAGCACTTTTTTTCATTTTTTTTATTCCGATTGGTATCCGTGACACCCTTTTGGAACGCAATTTGCAAACCTATAAGTGTTTGTGACAAACAACCTCCTTCAAAACTTCCTCCCACGCGATGCTCTCTCTTCGGAGAAAAAACGAATAAAATAATGACGTTCCCTCTTAAAAAAACTCCCAAACAACGACTGCTCTCTCTTTAGAGAAAAAACGAATGAAATAATGACAACTTTCTGAAAAACATCCCCCCACGCGACTGCTCTCTCTTCGGAGAAAAAACGAATAAAATAATGACATCCCCCCGGCCCAAACCACCCCCGCGCGAAAGCTCTCTTTTGTGATTACAAAAACGAATAAAGAATAATGACAACTACAAAGCGACTACCATACACACTACTAAAAGACTGTCTACTTTACGCAACGATTCTAATCTTCTTTACAACATTGACCACACAGGCCGTTTCCGGCTTCGTCGGCGGCGCAATGATCGGAGTACTAGGCTTTGTTTTACTGATGATACTGAATGACTACAACCAACAAGCGGATAGAACCATCCAAGAACTCGACAACAGGGACAATCAACTGCTCCAAATACTGGAAGCAGTTCCAAAAAAACAACACAACATGGCCGTCATGGCCAACGCACTTCCAAGCTGCGCAGCTTACTTGGACATGGACTACCGCATTATGTTTTGCAATGACCGTTTCACAAATCTGTTCGAAACAAAGGGACAAAACCCAACAAACCTGCATCTTTCAGATGTATTGGACACTCTGGACTACACTGCCTTTGAAATCCTGCTGGAAGAAATCTGGCTGAATCAGGAATCACTAAACTTCGAACGCGAACTGGAATTGGCCAATGGCAAGCTGATAAATGGTACCTTTTCGATTACGCCAATAGTCGAAACAGAGCATGAGCTGCAATCTTTCTTGCTTACCATAGAAAACGTTCGTACACACCAGCAGGCCGAAATGATGACCAAAGACAATGTCTACAAGCAAGGATAAATCCTGTGGACAAACATTCACCAACACACCATTTCTACATTACCACAACCACAGGAGACATGCTAACCATTATGATTTTGTGTATTTTGTTCTACCACAAAAGAGAGAAAATGAAAAGGCAGCGCACCACTATTCCATCTCAAGCTGTTGAATAGCCAGCTGGGCTTCCACATCGAATTGCAAAGCGTACTTTTTACTGCCCAATTCTACTGTTAAAACAATCGGATGGGGCGCCGATTGAACACTGGTTGGATACCATTTTTTTGAATGTCGATCCACAACAATAAACAAGCCCTCTTCATCGCCGACAGCGCAAAAGCGATCCAAATCGCCGGAATACTGTTTCACACCTAAGGCTTGTTCAAGTTGGCCGAACATCCCCCCTACCTGATCCACCGGAAAGCCAATCTCCGAAATACCATCAACACTTTTTGCAGAAAACGCACCTACACTTGGCAAAGCCAAATTTTTACGGGCGATGAACTCCACAATGTTCAAATCAGCATCAAAAAAATAAATAGCCTGAGCATTCCAATTGGGAAAATCAATGATTTGGGCATCCCCATCTTGCAGGAGCGGACACCTGGCGCGGGTCCAATGGCAAGCTTCCTCCATTTGTAGAGCAGGAATATTGAAGGCAAAATGGTAGCAAACTGCATCCTCTGATTGCCGAAAGCACAAAACTGAACGCCCCGCCTGTATGCTGAACGAATTCTCGGTAGCCTCCTTTAGCTCAAAGCCCAACAAATCGACGTAAAAGGCTCTTTGCGCCGATAGCTGCCGGGTGAGCAATTCCAACTGTAAAATTTGCATATTCTCTCTCTGTTTTTAAAAATTCCTCACTGCTCAATGAGATCATAGAGCTTTTCGATGAATCCAAATCCAAAATCTGGCAGGTTGGTATCGTAGCACAGCAAAACAACAAGGTCCTGCTGTTTTATCTTGGCCAACCAATCAATCATATCCTTATTCGATTCGATGCCTTCTCTTGGTGGAAAAGCAATATTGAAATAAAACCAATAGTCCGATCCCTTTTCCCATAAAGCCTGATGTATATCTAGTTCGTACAACATTTTGTAAAAACTATCACCAATAACCAGCACCTTGGGCTTGGGCGATTGCTGGGTTTCCGAGAAGCGGAATACAGGATATGGCATAGAATCTATGGGAGGATCAACAAAAAAATTGCTCCCGTTCATTAGTTCAATGTCCATCCCTCTCGGCTCCTTTTCCCAGATAATGGAATCCCTCCACAGTGGCTTCGGTACTGCCATCCCTGTCAATGCTTCTGCTCGGCTGCGCAGAGTATCCATCATCAGTCCCAGGCCGTACCTACTAAAGTGCATGCCAGCAGGGGAATAAATTGGATAAGCCAAGCTGTCCTGCCATCGCTTCAAATAGCTAAAGTCGATCAGCGGAACTGCCGCCTCCTTGAAAACATCTAAAAAGACCGTACTGTTCTGTGGCCCAATGGGCGGCTGCCGATAGCAAAAATACAACCCACAAATTGAAGTACATCCGCCACTCACTCACCCGATTGCCGCCGAGAGGGATGTACAAATAATCGCGCATCCAACGGCCAAAAAGATTTGAGCAATTTGTAAACCTTCTCCGCCAAACAATTTGAACAAAGGGCTGAAACTATCCACAAAAAAAATTGAGGTACTTCACAACCGCCAGCATGCCCACATTCAGGGTAATGTTGATACCCAAAAGCCACTTTTGCAGGCGACCGTCTGACAAAGCCGTCAGCTTGACCAGATAAAAATCGCAGATCAAACCCAGAATCAGCATAAAGAAAAATTCGGGAGCCCCCCCAGGTGTAAAAGTAGCAGCTACCAACCAATGCCACTGCATTTTTCCATTTTGCCGGACTGACAAAATACAGCAATAGGAAAACGGGGAAAAAATAGTGTAGAAAATAGACGCTACTAAAAAACCATACACATAAAAATAGCCTTTTTATCTTTTGATTTGGCTGTATCATTCTTGATCTCTAACTTCTTTTTACCTTTATCTTTAGCTACTAAATCCTGCAATCTGAAATGTCTGCTTTCGTCAAAACATCAATAGAATTCGGTCTGACGCTCCTTTTTTATGGCTTGCTCGTCGCCTTACTAATTGGGTATATCGGTTTGGCGGATGCAGAAAAGCAAACAATCGAGTGTGGTGCCGAAAGAGTGGTCCCACACAATGGAGTCGCCCATTTTGAAAGCAATGGTGCTTACTTTAGCGGTGGAAAAGCACAAACGCAACAGCAGGCACGCTCAGGCAACTACAGCCTAGAACTATCCGGCCAGATGCCCTACGGCATGTCTTATTCGATCCCGACCCTTCGCGGCAACGAGAAAATCAAGTTGAGTGTTTGGCGCTACGCCAGCAACCATAAAAATAAAACGGGAACTTTAGTGGCCTCTATCTCGGGTGGATTGTTTTGGGAAGGCAGCGACAAAGTGGTCGAGACAGACGAAAACGGCTGGGAAAAAATTGAGCTGACCATCGATCCGCTTCTACAGTTTCGAGGCAAGCATTTAAGGTTGTATTGTTGGAACCCCAGTCAGGAATCCATCTACTTTGACGATATGCACATTGAAATCGAACGGGAAGAAAAACTATGAGTCTGGCTTTTGAAAGTAAGTAAATAAAAGTACAAATAGGCCAATCATAATCGAGACATCGGCAAAGTTAAAGATTCCGGTTCGGAGGTTGCCAATGCCAAAATTCATAAAGTCGACTACCGCTCCATCATTGAATATGCGGTCATAGATATTGCTGATGCCGCCGCCCAACACAAAGCTAAACGCGATGGTCTGCCCCATAGACAATCCTCGCGAAAACAGCAGAAAAGCGCCCAATCCCAATAGGACTAAGCTGGGAAAAATCTTCAAGAAAATCAGGCTCATTGGCGCGGGTAGATCGGAACCAAAGCTGAGAAATGCGCCCTTATTTTCAACGAGGATCAATCGAAAAAAGTCATTCATGTAAGGGGTGACTTCGCGGTATTCCAAGCGTTGCTCCGCGATGATTTTGGTTTGCTGATCGCAGCCAATATTGACCAGCACGATCATTAAGATGAGGACTATTCTTCCGACTCTATTTTTGGACAACGACATATACAATGCTGTTTTTACAAATCAATACAAATGTTTATCCGTTTTGTGCTTCCAATCTTCAAATACTTCAACGCCTTCTTTTTGTAACAATTGCGTCGTAGGGATACTCCTTTGGTCTACCGGCAGGGGAATTTCTCGATATATAAAATCATCGTCAAAATCAATCGCAGCCGCATCTTCTCTGGAGCAGGCATACACTATTCGGCTGGGGCGAGCCCAGTAAATGGCTCCCAGGCACATTGGACAGGGTTCACAGGAAGTGTAAATTGTGCAGCCATCCAATTGGAAATGCCCCAATACCTGACAAGCCTCCCGAATGGCCACCACCTCTGCATGAGCCGTTGGATCGTTGGTCGAAGTGACCCGATTATTGCCTTTGGCAATGACTTTTCCATCCCGTACGACGACTGCACCAAACGGCCCACCTTCGTTGGATGCCATCCCCTTTCGGGCCAGTTCAATGGCCATTCTCATAAATCGTTTGTCCTGCTCTTCCATAAAATTGACAGTTATTTCTACCTTACAAAGGTAAGGATTTTACCACAACTTGAATTATATTGAGCTGAAACGAAATACCCAACGGAATGGAGTTACCCTTTACCAATGATGCCATTACATTTGGCCTACTGATGATTGTCCTGGCGCTGGTTTTTTACACCTCCCACCTGGACTCTCCTGGCTGGAAGAAATTCTATCGCTATGTGCCAGCGCTATTGCTGTGTTATTTTTTACCGGCTTTGCTACATTGGCCGCTGGGCCTTATCACATCCAAAGGCTCCAACCTATACTACGTAGCTTCACGCTACTTGCTGCCTGCCAGTTTGATACTGCTCTGTCTCAGCATCGACTTTAAAGGGATTGTCAACCTCGGCCCCAAGGCACTCATCATGTTCTTTGCTGCCACGCTTGGCATCATCATCGGTGGCCCCATCGCCCTACTTTTGATCAGCACCCTTGCGCCAGACATTGTCCAGGCCAGCCCAGATGAAATTTGGCGAGGATTGTCCACCGTTGCTGGCAGCTGGATCGGGGGAGGTGCCAATCAGACGGCCATGAAGGAAATTTTTGATGTGGGCGATGACCTTTTTGCCACCATGATTATCGTAGACATCGTCGTTGCAAACATATGGATGGGATTCCTGCTTTACGGAGCCAACATCAGCCCTCAAATAGACAAATGGCTAAAGGCAGATGCTTCTTCCATTGAAGACCTAAAGCAACGGGTAGCCGACTATCGGGCCAGTATCGAACGCATGCCAACCACAACGACGATGTTTCTCCTTGGCGGTGTGGCCTTTGGTGGCGTAGCCTTGTCCCACCTGGGTGCAGACCTTATGACGCCTTTTATGACGGAATTCAAAGAAACCTTGGAGGCCAGCCGCCTCAACTCCTTGATGTCGCACTTTTTCTGGCTGATCGTTTTTTCCACAACCATTGGACTGTTGCTTTCCTTCAGCAAAGCTCGGAAGCTGGAAGGGGTTGGCGCATCCCGTTGGGGCTCCGTATTCATCTACATTTTGGTAGCCACCATTGGCATGAAAATGAATCTTGGAGAAGTTTGGGAAAACCTCGGGCTATTCGCCATTGGCATCATTTGGATGCTGGTGCATGTTATCATTTTGCTGGTAACGGCCAAAATCATCAAAGCCCCCTTCTTTTTTGTTGCCGTCGGAAGCCAGGCCAACATCGGTGGTGCCGCTTCGGCTCCTGTCGTCGCCTCCGCTTTCAGCCCTTCCCTAGCCCCTGTAGGAGTCTTGATGGCGGTATTGGGCTATGCCCTTGGAACCTATGGCGCCATTATTTGCGCTTTTCTAATGCAAGGAATTGCCACCGGCGGATAAATTGAACCAAGCATGATTATAACAGCTAATGCCCAACCACTCGAACTCCTTTCCAACTGCTGGAAGGAACTAAGACGCGGCACCGTCGATCGGCGCCACCCTTTTCGCTTTGTCACACTGGCCAGCGTAAGAGACAAAAGCCCTGTTCAGCGCACCGTTGTTTGTAGAAGCATCTCGGAACAACGACATTTCTTGATTTACACCGACCTACGATCTGGCAAGTGTAGCGAATTTGAGGTCAACGATATAGCCAGTCTGCTATTTTACCACCCACAAAAGCAACTACAAATCAGCTGCCACTGCAAGGTGCGCATCGAAACGGATACCGATCAAACACAGACTATTTGGAAAGCCTTTCCGGATCATCAAAAGAAGGATTACAACCGGCTTAAGGACCCGGGCGAGGCACTCACTGCTCCTCAAGAAGGCTGGGACCTCAAAGTCAACAGTGGCTACCAAAACTTTGCTTTGATTCATTGCATCCCCGAGAAGATGGATGTTTTGCAGCTGAGTCGGGATGGCCACCTACGGCTCCAATTTTGGCAAGACGATACCGCCCAGTGGCAAGGCCAATGGGTAGCACCATAGGGAAAAAAGGCTACTTTATCTAAGCAGGTACTACTGGCCGATTTTCCAAACTCGTTTGAATGATTTTTTGGACGTGCGCTCTTTCTTCACCAATCAATGGAAGGCGGGGCGGTCGGACATGTTCTGTTCCGAGTCCCGTTGCCACTTCTGCCAATTTGATGTATTGCACCAATTTTGGGTGGATGTCCAGTTCTAACAGAGGCATAAACCAACGATAGAGCGGCAAAGCTTCCTCGATCTTTCCAGCCTTCACCAAATGATAAATGGCCACTGTCTCCCTCGGAAAGGCATTGACCAAACCAGCAACCCAGCCATCTGCACCGCTGGCCAGGCATTCTAAAGCAATGGTATCAACCCCACACAAGATTTTCAGGCGATCGCCCAATGCATTTTTGATGCGGGTAATATTGGTGATGTCGCGACTGGAAGCTTTTATGGCCTCAATGTTGTCGTGTTGTACCAACTCTTCCAGCATGGGAATGGTCAAAGCAATCTTGTAATCTACTGGATTGTTGTAGAGCATAATGGGTAGGCTGGTGGATTGGGCAACAGTCCCCAGGAAAGTAACAACCTCTCGCTCTCCGGCTTTATATTGCATCGGCGGCAAAAGCATCAAGCCCTCTGCACCATTTTTCTGGGACAAATGCGCTAATTCGATGGCATCCTCTGTGCTGCGCTCAGCAATATTCATCAATACCGGAACCCGGCCTTGGCTCACTTCAAGAGCAGCAGCCAATAATTCCATTCGCTCCGTATGCTTCAGCGTACTCGCTTCCCCCAGGCTTCCTCCAATGATGATGCCGTGAATACCCGCATCGATTTGCGCCTTGAGATTGTGGACAAAGGCCGGAATATCCAGCTTATGATCTGCTGTGAATTTTGTTGTTACCGCAGGAAAGACACCATTCCAATTGATAGGCATAGGTAGATTTTTTAGGTTTTGTGGAATAGGGTTGCGGAGGTAAGGTAAAGAATCGCCCCTTTCCGTTCAAATTATTCCGAAGGATTATTAACCCCTTCCTTTTCTCCCCAAAAAACAATAATAGGTAAAGCCCGATACCTACCAAAACAAAAACAATCGGCATAGACCAACCAATGGAAAATAAACCAATCGCTCCCAAGGTAAAAAGCCGCCTGTGGCCAGCCTCCACCCGGAGACACAACAAACACAACAGACAGATAAACAACAAATCAAAACTGTATTGCTTGATCTCGGCGGCGTAGAATATCAAGGGTTGACAAAAAACAAAAAATGCCATCGCCCACAATTGGTGTTTTGACCGTAGGCCAGAGGATCAAGCAAACCAATAAAATCGCGACGGACAAAGTTGATGGCCAGCATCGCCTCATCGTACCACAATGAGCGATTGCCCGCATAGTGGAGCACTCTCAATAAAGCTCCAATGCTCAAAAGTCCAATCATCCATTACCAGTACCGCTGCCCATTCATGGCCAAAAAATAAGGGCTTAGCAGGACTTTACCTCCCGACTTTTCCAGCTAATTTTACACATGCTCTCCCATCAATTTTTTATCTTGGAGCGATGAGCCAGGAAATACACATCGCCTGTCCAAAGTGCCAATGGCAACCCGACCCATCTGACGAGTGGCCGTGCAGTTGTGGGCATCGTTGGAATACCTTCGATACGGGTGGCCAGTGTCCAAAGTGTAAAAAGATTTGGAAATACACCCAATGCGTACATCCGTCCCTTGGAGGTTGCAGCGAATGGTCGCTCCACATCGATTGGTACCAAAACCTACAGACAATTCTCGTAGAAGAATTGGAAGAAATTCAGATATACAAACCAATAGAATCCTAAATTATATGGAAGTGAAAAGTCAACGCATCAGTCCCTTATTCCGCCTCGACGGCAAGGTAGCAGTCGTGACCGGCGCCAGCAAGGGCATCGGCGAATCCATGGCCAGAGGAATGGCCGAACTCGGCGCCAAAGTCGTCATCAGCAGCCGCAAGCAAGAATCTGTAGACCAAGTGGCCGAAGGCTTTAAGGCAGATGGCCTCGAAGCCGTCGGTATCGCCTGTCATGTGGGAGATGAAGCACAGCGTCAGCAATTGATCGAAAAAACCATGGAAAAATATGGGCGCATCGATGTCCTCATCAACAATGCCGCCATCAACCCTTTCTTTGGTCCCCTGGCCAAAACCGAGAATGATGTGTTCGATAAAATCATGGACGTCAACGTCAAGGCGCCTTTCGCCCTGAGTAACGACGTCTTTCCCATCATGAAAAAACAAGGCAGCGGTTCGGTTATCCACATTTCCTCCGTCGAAGGTGTAAAGCCTAGTTTTGGACTCGGCCTGTACAGCGTCAGCAAGGCTGCACTGATTATGCTGACCAAAAGCCAAGCAAAAGAATGGGGCAAGTACAACATCCGCGTCAACGTCGTTTGTCCGGGACTGATACAGACAAAATTCAGCTCTGCGCTTTGGGAAAATGAAGAAATCCTGCAGCAATTCGAAAATCACCTCCCCATGAAACGAATGGCGCAGCCCGACGAAATGGCTGGACTGGCCGTTTACTTGGCCTCCGATGCATCCAGTTACTGCACCGGTTCTGTGTTTACCGCAGATGGTGGACACTTGATTGTAGGATAAAAAACTTTTGTTGTAGACGAGTCGTAAGGCTAAAATTGATGTAACCTGTTAATAAAATGATCAAATACTTTCTCTTCCTGCTTTTGCCCTGCTTTTCCATGATCAGCCAGGTAAAAGCACAAGCAAGCAAATCGACCGATGACGCAGTAAGCTTGGATGATTTATCGTTTTTTAAAGATCCCTCCGCCAATTGGAGCATTGTAGGCAGCGCCATGGCAAATATCTCAAAAGACAAGCACTTGGCCAGTAGCCCAGGCAAGGGGGTCTTAATCAACCTGCCCAATGAACAGACCAAGGGCAACCTCTTCAGCCTGGGAGAATATGGCGACATGGACCTGGAATTGGAATTTATGATGGCTCGCAAATCAAATTCCGGTATTTACCTACAAGGACGCTATGAAATTCAGCTGCTGGATTCCTGGGGCAAGCAAAACCCTTACTACAACGACTGTGGTGGTATTTATGAGCGTTGGGATGACTCGAAGCCGGAAGGAAAAAAGGGGTATCAGGGCCATGCACCCAGGGCCAATACTTGCCGCGCTCCTGGCTTATGGCAAAAAATGAGAATCTCCTTTCAGGCCCCTCGATTTGATGCTCAGGGCCGGAAAATTGCCAATGCCCGCATATTGGAAGTGTGGCTCAACGAAACACTCATCCAGGAAGATGTAGAGCTCACCGGCCCAACCCGAGGACCTGCCTTCCAAGAAGAAGCACCAAGAGGACCCTTGATGATACAGGGCGACCACGGACCAGTAGCTTTTCGCAACATCCGTTTGCTCGACTACAGCAAGCCTCCCATCAAGCTGGAAGACATCCAGTACGAAGTCTACTATGGACCTTACGACAAAATTCCGGATTTTAGCAAGCTGACACCGGATTTGACAGGGACAACAGAAGAATTCACCTGGGAAGTAGCCCGACGAAAAAACGAATATGCCATTCGCTACAAAGGCCACATCAACATCGAAACGAGTGGTTCCTACTTTTTCAAACTTTCTGGCAATGAAAATACCAGCTTGACGCTCCAAGACAGTCTTTTGATTCCCGAAGGTTGGAACGAGCGCAGCCGCAGCATGCAACTACCAAAAGGGAAGGTCCCTTTCGTTATCACCTATGCCAAGCGAGAAGGTTGGATGCAACCTCGACTTGGGCTGTTCATACAGGGGCCAGGGTTTCGGCTAGCCCCGACCCACATTGCTTCGTCTTTCTTGCTCAATCGCCCCGTCAATCCCATCCTAATCGATGCAGACCAGGATGTGAAGCTCATCCGATGCTTTGTCGATTTCAAGGGGTATGATCGCTCCTTGAAGAACCGAATCGTTCATGCCATTTCGGCTGGCCATGAGGAAAAACTGCACTATACCTACGATTTGGACGAGGGCAATCTGCTCCAAATTTGGAGAGGTGATTTTCTGGATGCCACGCCAATGTGGAACGAGCGGGGCGACGGTAGTTCCAGACCTCGCGGCAGCTTGCTAGAGCTAGATGCCGCTCCCGACCTTTGGCAGCTGACGGCCCCAGAGGTCAGTTGGTGCGACTCCTTAGACCAAGAGGCTGCCTACCGTTTTAAAGGTTACCGATTAGATGAAGAAGGATACCCCACTTTTCAATACCAAGCTTATGGCCTCAAGGTCTTCGACAAACTTTACCCAGAAGAGGAGGGTAAAAAATTGACCCGGGAGATCAAACTGGAAGGCTCCACAGAAGGACAACTTCATTTTCGCCTGGCGGCTGGCAGCAAAATACAGGCACACGAAAATGGTTGGTACAGCATCGATGATCAGCGGTACTACATTCACTTACACGCCAACCAATCGGCCAGCATCCGATCTGTGGATGACCAACAGGAACTTCTGGTTCGCCTGGCTGAAACATCCGAGTTCAGCTATTCCATCGTTTTTTAAAGATTGTTCAAAATCGAATTTGACATGAATCGTTTTTTCTTCATACTAATAATTACGCTCTTTTATACGATTGCCTTACAAGCTCAAAACAGCGCTCCAAAAGAGTCAGATTACTATAAAATCATCACCCTACCACTGCCCGAAGGACTGGTCATGGAGGTTGGAGGGCTGACCACTTTGCCCAATGATATGTTGGCTGTTTCAACCCGCCGGGGAGAAATCTGGACGGTTGAAAACCCTTACATGCGCAATGAACGCAATCCGCTCTACCGACGTTTCGCCAGCGGCTTGCACGAAATCCTGGGGCTGGCCTATCGGGATAATGCCTTCTACGCTGCCCAACGCGGAGAACTGACAAAGCTGGTCGACGAAAATGGCGACGGCCAGGCCGACCTTTACGAAGCGGTATACGTATGGCCCCTTTCTGGGCATTACCACGAATATTCGTTCGGACCCAAAGTAGCAGCAAATGGCGATATGTATGTCACAGGTAATGTGGCTTTTGGAGATGTCGAGTGGTGGCGAGGCGAAAGCCGCGTTCCCTGGCGGGGCTGGACCATGAAGATTAGCCCAGATGGAGACATGGAGCCTTTTGCTACTGGGATGCGCTCACCATGTGGCATCGGCATGTTCGATGGCGAATTTTTTTATGCTGATAATCAAGGAGACTGGATGGGTTCTGGTGGATTGGTCCATGTCGAAAAGGGCGACTTTACAGGTCATCCTGCTGGTCTACGCTGGGCAAACTTACCCAATTCACCCGTAAAATTACAAACCAACGACATCTACTACAGGGTTAGCCCGCGCTTGGCTGGACCTGGTCAGCCACCTAGTAAACCAGAAAATATTCCAGATGAGAAACCGACACCTCTATTCGCCTTGGCCAAAGAACTTCCCGCAGTTAAGCTGCCAGCAGTATGGCTGCCACATGGAGTTTTGGGGATTTCCACTTCGGAGATTATCGTGGACAGTACCGGAGGAGCTTTCGGGCCGTTTACAGGTCAGATGTTCATTGGCGACCAGGGGCAGAGCAAGGTGGTTCGGGTGGCATTAGAGAAAGTCAAAGGCAGCTATCAAGGGGCCGCTTTTGGTTTTGTGGAAGGCTTTCAATCGGGGGTATTGCGCATGTGCTGGGGCAACGACGGATCGATGTTCGTCGGGCAAACCAATAGAGGCTGGGGGTCCACTGGTAAAGACCCTTATGGTTTACAACGACTGGTGTGGACAGGTAAAGTTCCTTTTGAAATGAAAACCGTCAAGGCAATGCCGGATGGTTTTGAGATTGAGTTTACGCAACCTGTGGACAAGGCATCTGCTCAAGACCCGGCTTCTTACGCCTTGACAAGCTTTATTTACAAATACCACCCAGTGTATGGCAGCCCAGCAGTCGACAACCAGGATTGTACCATCAAAGGGATTCTCGTTTCCAGGGATGGCCTCAAAGCGCGTATTGTCGTAGACGGCATGCGCGAAAAGTTTGTCCACGAGATCAATGCTCCCGGCATTAAATCTTACACAGATGGTGTTCCGCTATTGCACAGCGCTGCCTATTACACCCTCAATAATATTCCAGATGGCAAAAAACTCAATTTAGCAGACCTTCCGCCTTTGCCTGCGCCCAAAAAGATGGAACACAGCAACCATCAACACAGCATGGAGATGTCGGCTGAGAAGACAAAGAAGAAAGCAGCACCAAAAAAGAAGAAAGTCAATAAGGCCAAGACAACCACAGCGCGTTCGCGCAAAAGGGTTACCAAGAAGCCAGCATCTTGGGCTAAGATCGATCAGACCATTGTATTGTCTACCCTACCAGGTTTGAAATACGACCAAAAGACCGTCACAGTCAAAGCAGGAAGCCGGGTAAAATGGTCCTTTTACAACAATGACGATATGCCGCATAATGTTGTAATCACCACCCCCAATCAGGGGGATGCCGTGGGAACAATGGCTATGAAATTGGGGATTCGGGGTGTGGAAAAAAACCACATACCCAATACCGCTAAGGTTTTGTTTCACACAAGGTTATTGCCGCCCGGCACTTCGGAGTCGATCTTTTTCGTCGCTCCCAAAAAACCGGGCAACTACACTTATGTTTGTACCGTACCAGGCCACCACAGTGTGATGCGTGGGACGCTGAGGGTTACGCCTTAGGGCATGTCAAAGTGAACCAATTTGCCGAAGCGTTTGACGCGGCTGTTGATTTCTCTTTTGCCCAATCCTTTGAGACGGCCAATGCTAAACTCCTCGACACAAAAAGATGCCAGTGCCGAGCCATAGATGACGCCGCGGCGAAGGTTGGCCATGGTAGGGCGTCCGCTCTGTGCCAGGTAGCCTGTAAAACCACCAGCAAAGGTATCTCCGGCGCCCGTTGGATCGTAGACCTCAGCCAACGGTAGGGCGGGAGCAAAGAATATGTTGTCGCCCTGAAACAGCAAAGCGCCGTGCTCTCCTTTTTTGACGATCAAAAACTTAGGTCCCATCTTGTGGATGATCTTGGCAGCCTTGACGAGCGAGTATTCTCCAGAAAGCTGGCGCGCCTCCTCATCGTTGATTGTCAGTACATCAACTTTCTTGATCACCTTTTTGAGCGCAGGCATGGCAACATCCATCCAAAAGTTCATCGTATCCAAAACGATCAACTTGGGCTGCTTTTTCATCTGGCGGATGACCTTCATTTGAATTTCAGGCGTCAGATTACCAAGCATCAGGATTTTAGCATGGCGATAGGATTCCGGCAGCTTGGGATTGAAGTCAGCCAACACATTCAGTTCTGTTGTGAGGGTGTCGCGCTGGTTCATGTTAGAATGATAGCGGCCAGCCCAGAAAAAGGATTTTTCCCCTTCTTTGATCTGTAGCCCTTCCAGGTTGATGCCCCTTTTTTGCATGTATTTCAACTCGCTTTCGGGAAAGTCATCTCCGACTACTGAAACCAAGCCGATGTTTTTGGTGAAGTAAGAAGCGGCTAAAGAAATATAGGTAGCTGCCCCCCCTACGACACGCTCAGCCTTGCCATAGGGCGTTTCGATGGTATCAAAGGCAACCGTTCCAACACTGACTAAATCCATAATTTGTATGAGTTTTTGATTTTTCGTTGCAAATATACCATCTTGAAATGGGTATAGTGAAATATTTTTGAGCAAAAACCTTTGCGCTTTTCTTCTAAATGTAATAACTTTGCACTCGCCTCTGAAAGGGAGGCTAACAAATTGACTCAATGCCTCAGTAGCTCAGCTGGTTAGAGCGGCGGACTGTTAATCCGTAGGTCGTAGGTTCGAGCCCTACCTGAGGCGCAAAAGGCTCCTGTCCATCAGGGGTCTTTTTTATTTCCAGCCATTTTTCTTGTCTTTATCCGCCTTCCTGCAAAACCTTCCGAGAAAAGATTCCGTATAAAAGAATTGACAGTGGAAACAAACATACGGATGTGCGCTACTAATTCGTTAATCAATTGGTTTAATTTGCGAATTCTTCGTAGCTAGGAGTAAGCGCTTAATTACATCAGTGATCTCGATGAGAAAAATATACACCATCGTTTTTCTATGCTTGTTGGTATATGTGTTGCCCGGCCAAACTGCCAAAGGTCCGGATCGCTTCAATATTGTCCCCAATGCAAGTTTCGAGCTGTACTCTAGCACCCCTATTGGCTGGTTTTACAAAGGCAAGCATTTCACAGATGTTATGAAATATTGGAGCTCTGCCACCGGTGCTTCTCCCGACATCTTCGGTCCAAAAGTCCGTGTTCCCAAGCAATGGGCAGCCAAGGGTTTTGGTGATCAGAAAGCGCATGGTGGATCTTCAATGGTTGGAACGACCCTCTATGGTTGTGATGGCGGCAAGCCCCACTGCCGGGAGTATGTTCAAATTCAATTGGCAGAGCCTCTGGTCGTCGGCCAAAACTACTATGCCGAATTTTGGGTGTCCCATCTACCGCGTTCTTTACAAATCAACAACATTGGACTTTGCTTTTCAGACGAGATGGTCAATGTCAAAACCGACAGTCCGCTCGATCTAACACCACAGGTAAAGGCCGATTACATTGTCTCAGCGCGGCAATGGACCCGCATCAGCGGTCGCTTCAAAGCGGTCTCGGAGGCCAACTACCTCATCATCGGCAATTTTTGCCCCGACAGCCTGACGCTTTTCCGCGCTCCCGTTTCCAATCACCTCAATTATGCCTATTACTATATCGACGATGTCTTGCTCAAAAAGGAAGACCCTATATTGGAAGTTCCCGTTAAAGAGGACGATTTGAGTCGGGCTGTCCTGGAAAAAGGCAAGGTGATCCAGCTGAGGAATATTTTCTTTGATACAGACAAGGCCGAATTGCTCCCACGTTCTTACATAGAACTGAATAAGCTTCTCGACATTATGAAAAACAATCCGACGCTGATCATCGAGGTACAAGGACATACAGACAGTGTGGGAGACTTTAACTACAACCTATCTCTTTCGCAAAGGCGCGCCAAGGCAGTGGTAGACTACTTGCACAAAAACGGTATCAGCCGGGCCAGGTGCCGCTTCAAAGGCTATGGCAGCAGCAGCCCAATTGCCGATAATGCCAATGAAGAAGGCCGGCAGCTCAATCGCCGGGTTGCCTTTCTCATTTTGAATAAATGATGCTTTCCAGCCTAGGGAGGGACTTTCTCAGAATTTCACCTTGAGGCGGCCGTAGCCCCAAGCTACAAAAACACAGACAACCAAGGCGGGTAGTAGATTGGCAACGACAAAGAATTCTGCCAGTTTTAAGATTTTGATAGACAGGGCGATGAGTAAGACACCACCAATTCCACTGATGAGCGCTAGGATATTTTTGGTAAACAATGGCTTGGCTTTTCCCGCTAGGAGGGTAATGCCTCCCTGCACAATCAGCATGGGAAGGATCGCAAAAAGCACTCCAATGCCATAACTAGAAGCTAGGGCAACGGCCATAATACCATCGAAGGCCGATTTTATCAACATCAATTCCCGCTTGTTCTGGAACCCCTCCTCAATGGCTCCAACTATGGTAATGGGACTGGCACAAAAAAGAATCAAGGCAGCAATGAGCCCTTCGGAAAATTGCCGTTCTCCCAACTGGAAATTGGTCTTCATCCAAATCTCACAATTGTCGAGGAGGGCTTTGACTCCGAGCAATTCTCCAAACACACCACCGATAATGAGGCTAAATATGAACATTACCATCAGCCCTTCTTGCAATTTGAGGCTCATCTGAAGGCCCAAAATGAGGATACCAAGCCCCATGGCCTGAAAAACAATCGCTTGAATATTTTCGGGAAAGACTTGTTGGAGCATGACCCCAATCATGCTTCCGAGTACGACCGTACTCATATTGATGAAGGTACCGATTGGCAGTTTGCTCATAGTTGGTAGGTTTCGCTTTAGGCTGGGTCTTACTTGGCAATCAAAGATAGTTAAATTCTCATCATTCCATGATTTGTCGAAGAAGGACATCCGCCTTTTTTAGCGCCTCGGGCTTTCCAACATCCAACCATAGGTCTTGATCGTGGGGATAAGCCATAATTTTTTGTGAGTGGGCAGCTTGGAGGTACAAATCAATAATGGAAAAAGCAGCCTCTGAGGGCATCAACTCAAAAATAGCCGGATGGATGGCGTGTATCCCACTAAATCCCAGGAACTGAAAAACACCTTGTTTGGCTCTGGACATTTTCAAAACGCCCGTCTTCACATTGGTCCAACCACAAAGCTGATTCCGTTCATCAAATACCAGATAGCGACTGCTCTCGCGGCGGCGAACAGAGAGGGTCGCCAGCGCTCCCGAATCGTTGTGCTGTTCGTAAAACTTACGCAGATCAATATTGCTCAGGATGTCGGCATTGTACATCAAAAATGACTGCGCTCCGTCCAGAAACCCACGGGCTTTCTTGAGCCCTCCTCCCGTTTCGAGCAATTGCCCGCTTTCATCAGAAATTTCTATGGGCAATCCAAAGTCCCTTTGAGCCAGGAATGCGCGAATCATAGACCCAAAGTGATGGATGTTGACAATAATGCCCTCACAGCCCGCATCCTTCAGCCGGCGAATGGCTATTTCCAGAAGTGGCATGCCATCTACTTCCACCAAGGCTTTGGGGCGATTATTTGTAAGTGGACGCAGGCGCGTACCCAAACCAGCCGCAAGTATCATTGCTTTCATGCATCAAAGATAATCCAAGTTGTGACTTTCATTCAGCCAGTGAGCTGGCTTTTTAGGTCATCTGACAACGCAAGCCTGCCATGAATAAAGATGCATATCCCATCACTTTGCCTCTAACTCCGCCCCCAGGTGCTGCCGAATGTATTTTTCGTAGCGCTTCATTTGACGCTGAGCGCTGGCTCCTAGCTTAAAGGGATTGGAAGCGGACGCCGCCTGACGAATGGGCAAAACTTCAAAATCGGTCTTCTGCCCAGGTCTCTTCCGGATGTGCCGCCAAATGGGATGGTAGCGATAATCTGAAATTTCCGTCCGGCCATTTTCTGTTTTTTTGAGACAAATATCTAGTAATATACCACCATCAGTCAGTGGCTTTCGCTGGTTGGAGATGAAATTTCCTAGAGAATAAGCCACCAATGTTTTTTTGATGTGGCCATTTTGCTCTTTCATATATCGCTCTTCGATGGGCTGTACAACATGTGGGTGGGCGCCTACAATCAGGTCGGCTCCCCAACGCAGCATTTGCATGGCCCACTGGCGCTGCTTGCTGTTGTGCTCGTCTTTGTACTCCTTTCCCCAATGCACACACACGATGATGGCATCCGGGCGCAGGCGCCGCGCCTGCTCTAAATCCTCCCGAACCAGCGCTGTATCCAACTGATTGACCCAGCGGGGTACGTAGCGACTTTTCCGCCCCATCCCATAAGTGTAGTTTAAAAACGCCAACCGAAAGCTTTTCCGGTAAACCAGCAGGGGGTAGTACAAGGCCCGCTCCAACTCATTTTTAAAGGTGCCAGTCTGGTAAAAATGTTGTGTCCGCAGCGTTTCGATCGTTTGGTGGAGGCCGGCTTGATGGGCATCATTAGCGTGGTTATTGGAAGTGAGCAAGAGGTCGAAGCCGGCCGATCCAAGGGCGGCAGAAAGCGCGTCCGGACTCCTGAAGTAGGGAAATCCTTGGTAGGGAGGCTTTCCAGGCAAAGTCAACTCCAAATTGCCCACCACAAAGTCAGCCTTTTCCAATAGCGGTTTGATGTGTTTAAAGCAGGGGGTATAGTCGTATGCCACATCCTCTATCCGTTCGGCACCTTTGATTTGCGGGCCGTGGCCCATAATATCGCCGGCGAATAACAGCCGTAAGCTATCTACGGCAAAGGTGGAAAAGGTAGAGTCAATGCTCAGAAGTTCGGGTTCCTGGCTAGCTGGCTTGGTTTCCGGAGAAGAACAGCCCCAGAGCAATAATAAAAGAAGAGGAATTGCTAGACGGTTGACGGCCATTGTCATGGTGGATTGCTCACTAGATCGGCCTGCAGCATGCGGTCTTCTAAATACTTACGAGAAGGATCAACGGCTCCCTTGAGGTAGCGTTCAATCATTAAGCTGGCCATTGGAGCTGCATAGGTTGCTCCCCACACGCCGTGCTCCACATATACGGCAATGGCAATCTTAGGATTTTCCTTGGGGGCGAAGGCAAAAAAGACCGAATGATCTTTGCCATGTGGATTTTGAGAAGTTCCCGTTTTTCCACAAACAGAAATATCCTGGATACGGGCAACGGTCCCGGTACCCTCCAATATTGCTCGCTCCATCCCTTCGATCACAGGACCGAAATGTACCTCGTCTACTGGGACCTGGCGCTTCGTGCGGTATTTCTCTTCTATCTGTCGATCAGAATTCCGGAATCCCTTGACAAGATGCGGCGTGTAGTACCAACCTCGATTGGCAATCACACCGGCCAAATGCGCCATTTGCAAGGTCGTCATTTGAATTTCTCCCTGCCCGATCCCGATGGACATGATGGTTGGAGAATACCATCCTCCCTTTTTCTTTGGATATAAGTAATCGTAATATTCTGTCGTCGGAATGTTTCCCCCTACCTCATAGGAAACATCGATGTCCAGCCGATTGCCCAATCCAAAATCATACAGATAGCGTACAACAGTATCTAAGCCTTGATGTGGATTGTAAAACCCATAGCGATCGACCATATCTCTCAAAACCTGAAAGAAATAGGCATTACAAGAATGTGCCAGGCCCGTCTGAACATTATGTGGATAGGGATGGCCGTGGCATTTTCGAACAGTTCCGTTGTAGTAGTATCCCATATTACAGGTGATGCCTCGGTTGGGGTCCAGGATGCCCTCTTGCATCGCAATCAAGGCGACAAGGGTCTTGAAGATGGACCCTGGCGGATACTTGGCTGAGATGCTTCGATCGAAAAAAGGACGCAAGCTATCCTTTTCCAAGCGAGCAAATTCGTTTCCCCGATTGCGATTGATGGTCAAGATATTTGGATCATAAGTTGGTGCGCTGACCATACACAACACCTCACCAGTAGATGGTTCGAGTGCAACGATGCTACCGGTTTTATTGTTTAAAAGCTGTTCTGCATAATTTTGTAAGTCCAGATCGAGAGTCGTGATGAGGTCTTGGCCAGAAGTAGCGAAAGAATCAAGGCTACCACCTTTGTAGGTACCGACCTCGCGCCCCAGGTTGTCTTTCATTACAAAGCGAACACCCTTTTTCCCTCTCAGCTCCTTTTCGTAGTAGGCTTCCAAGCCACTCACTCCGATGTAGTCACCTCGGGTATACACCCCCTTGTTTTCATCGATTTGAGCTTGGTCCACCTCATTGAGATAGCCAAGTACGTGAGCGGCATTGTTGTGGGGATAACCGCGAACATTGCGAAGCTGAACGGCAAAGCCAGGAAATTCGTGCAAATGCTCTACAAAACGCGCGCAAACTGCTGCCGATATTTTGGTCAAAAAGGGAAAAGGCACCGATTTGGAGTAGCGTGGACTGCGCCAGTTTTTATTGAGGTTTTCTTCAAAAGTCGCTTTGTCGATTTCCAGTAAGCGGCAAAACTTAGCGGTGTCCATATCCGGAGAAAGCTGCTTGTAAGTCACTTTCAGATCGTACATCGCATTGTTGTTGACCAGTAGCTTGCCATTGCGGTCGAACATCAACCCTCTGGAAGGATAGATGACGTCCTTATCTATAGCCGTCGCCTGTGCCTTATTCTGATGCTGGTCAGAATCCATCAACTGAATTTGAAGGGCTTTCCACAATAGCAAAACAGCCCCCAAGACAAAAAACAGGCGAATGATCAAACTCCGCTCTTTCAGATTATCCTTCATTCCTTCGGATCAAAAATGTATTGATAAATAACCACAAAAACCATTGAAACGAGAAAGCTCGACAATGTTCTTAGCAATATATCCCAGAAATAGTAAAAAGTAAATGCCTCCACAGAAAAGTACCAAAACAAAAAGGCAAACATTAGACAACTCGAATAAATGGTAAACCAGCCAATGCCAAAGCGGCGTTTGGTGGGGCTGTGGTTAACATTGTAGCCACCCCGCGGTTCGACCAGTGCCAGGATGGCTGGCCGAATGAAGGCCATAAATACACAAGCACTTGCATGTACTCCCACAGAGTCGTAAAACAGGTCGACTGCCAGGCCAGTGACAAACCCCAGGAAAATAACCAGGGTATTGGGGGTCCGCAAAGGCAACAACATGATGAAAACCGGATACAAAAATATTTGGATGTAGTTGAAGTTTTCCCAGCTTGGGGAAGCTCCTTTTAGAAGAAGTACTTGGAAAAGCGTGATCCCGATGAATCGCAGCGTATGTGTGAGTATGGTACTATTCATCGTTGTTTTCTTCTAACAATGCCTCAAGCTCCTCTTTCATAATGTTCTCGATGACGTATACATAGCGGATATTGGCCAAGTCATTGGTCAATCCAATATCAACCTCCCACGAATTACTTCCTGGCTTGATGGTAAAATCTTCCACCAATCCTACAACAATACCCTCTGGAAAAATCGTCGAAAAACCACTGGTGACCACCGTGTCTCTCTTATTGAGTACGGCATGCTTTGGAATATCTATCAGCGATGCCTTCAGTGGATTGCTCGTCTCCCAAACCATAAGCCCGAAATAGTTGCTGTTTTTTATTTTGACACTGATTCGGGATTCCTTGTGCAGAATAGACATCACGCTGGAAAAGTTCTCACGAGCATTTTTAACAACCCCAACAATACCATTGCTACTAACGACCCCCATCCCACTGGTAATGCCATGCTTTTTGCCAATGTCGATCAACAGGGAATTATTGTGCGCACTGATGGAATTACTGCGAACTTGGGCGGGCCGATAAGTGTACCAATTATCGGCTTCATCGCTGCGCTTCATCGTGTCTCGCCAGGGAGAGCGGACCAGTTGGGTCTGATCAAGTTGAGCATAGAGTCGAGCATTTTCCCTGGCCAGCGTATCGGCTACAGAGGATAGATTGTAAAACTTGGTGACTTCATCTACTTGGCTTTGGAAATAGCCAGAGATGTTGCTGGCCGAGCTGAAGAGAATTTCGCTGTGTTTATCACTGAAGCGAACAACCAAAATCATACAAATCCCCTGCAAAAGCAAAAAGAGCAGTAGTCCACCATTTCGAACGAATAACATCAGGAGGTTGCGCATAAAGCGAAATTAATAGATTTCAAGGGGATCGGAAAGTGTCGATCAAAAAATAATGGTCATCGCTTTGTGGAGGATGGATCAGACGCTTTTGCGGTCGATCAGGAAGGAAAACTTATCGGTATTCTTCAAGGCAATGCCCGTACCCCGAACAACAGCCCTCAGAGGATCTTCGGCAATGTGTACTGGCAGCTTCGTTTTTTGGGCGATTCTCTTGTCTAACCCACGAAGCAAGGCCCCACCTCCTGTCAGATAAAGGCCGGTCTTGTAAATATCGGATGCCAATTCGGGCGGTGTTGTTTCCAAAGCTTTCAAAACGGCATCTTCCACTTTACTGATGGATTTGTCCAGGGCATGCCCAATTTCCTGGTATGTAATGGTAATTTGCTTAGGAATACCCGTCATCAAATCACGTCCATTTACGGCATATACCTCGGGTGGATTGTCCAACTCAGGCAAAGCAGAACCAACATTGATCTTGATTTGCTCAGCCGTACGCTCTCCAATGAGAATGTTGTGCTGCCGCTTCATGTAGTTCATAATGTCCATTGTAAACTCGTCTCCTGCTGTCCGGATCGACTGATCGCAGACAATCCCGGAAAGTGCAATAACAGCAATTTCGGTCGTTCCTCCTCCAATATCAATAATCATATTACCGATAGGTTCCTCCACATCCAAGCCAATCCCGAGAGCCGCCGCCATGGGTTCGTGGATGAGATAAGTCTCTTTGGAATCTACATGATCCGCACTGTCAAAAACAGCTCGCTTCTCTACTTCAGTAATTCCCGAAGGAATACAGATGACCATCTTCATATGAGAAAAGAACCGGCGGCGGTTACCCGCCATGTTAATCAGCCCTTCAATCATATTCTCAGCCGCTTGGAAATCGGCAATCACACCATCCTTGAGCGGGCGGATTGTCTTGATGTTCTCATGCGTTTTTTCGTGCATTTGCATCGCCTTTGTCCCCACGGCAATCGTTTCTCCCGTCCGGCGATTGACGGCGACGATCGAAGGCTCATCTACCACCACTTTTCCGTCCTGAATAATCAGGGTGTTCGCAGTGCCTAGATCAATGGCCAATTCCTGGGAAAAAAAGCTAAACAGTTTCATCTACAGTACGTTATAATAAATTTCTAGCGACCACAAAAGAAAACAAAATTTACAAAAAAAAGAAACAAATGCATCCAAACAATGGTGCGAATGTGAATCCTTTAAAGTATCGGCGAAAAATACAAAAATATTTACACCTCAAACTCCAACAACAACTTCCCAATGGTCGTCCTTTTGAAAATACTTTTCTGCTAGTTGGCGCAGCCTGGAGGGCTCTATCGTTTTGATAACATGGACCAGTTCGTCAAATGCCTTGAAAGGAATGCCTCTATTGACATACATCTTAACCAAATCTGCAATATTGAATGGACCGTCCAACATCGTGAGTAGATGCCCAGCAAGGTAACTCCGCACCATTTCCAATTCTGCCGCATCTATCTCTTTTTCTGCCAACACGGCCATTTCGCGATAAATTTCATTAATGGTTGTCTCCGTAAAATCATTGCCCACCTCCGTTCCGATGTAGAAGTAACCGTCGTGGTGCATGATGTCCATCGTAGAGAAAATATTGTATGTATATCCTTTCTCTTCGCGAATATTGGCCATCAAGCGAGAGCCGAAATATCCTCCCAAGACCGTATTGAGCACATACATTCCAGGATAGTCGGCATGCCCTCTGTTGAAGAGACGTCGCCCAATGCGAATCGCAGTTTGAACAGCTTCGGGCCTGGATATTTTTTTGTGCGCAGGCTGATGCTCGGTTTTGGGCAGTTTAACCTGATTGGCTTCACCAATTGGCAAAACACTCCCCAGGTAGTCGTTCAGCAAGCCAATCGTATTGGCATGAATGCGACCACTGACAAATATGCGGCAGTTCTTTGCTGTAAAGTTTTTCTCGAAATGGCGAATTAGATCATCGCGTTCAATAGCGCCATAGGTGTTCGCATTGCTGTTGTAACCATAGGGGTGTTCAGAGCCGAAAATCATCTCTGTAATCTCCCGATAGGCCACCACATCGTTTTTGGAAAGGTCCAGCTGTAGACGTTGCTGACTGTTTCGAATAAAAGAATCCAACTCCTTTTGGGGAAAGGCAGGGCTGGTCAGCAACTCAGCCAGCAAAGGCAGCAACTTTTCAAAGTGTCGGTTCAAACAATACAAAACGACATTGGAAGTGTCCAAATTGACAGGCGCGCTAAGTGAGCCGCCATAAAAGTCAATTGTTTCGGCAATCTGCGCAGCCGTCTTTTGGGTCGTACCCTCTTTGAGTAATTCGGCTGTTGCTCTGGAAACCAGCTCTTTGTCTTCAAAAGGTCGCCCAGCCCGAAAAACAAATTCGACCTTTAGCACGTCTTGTGTTCCCATATCGATGGTATAAACAGGAATTCCGTTATCGAGCTGGAACTGTTTCGGCACGGGAAGTGTGAGTTGTTGGATCGCCTGGATTTTAGGCGCGCGCGTACGGTCTGGCATGTCGTTCTATTCTACAATCTGCTTGGCAAATGGACCTTTCAGTAAGTCCTTAATCTACAAAGTTAGCGCGCCGGATGATAATATACCAGCTTGCGGGCCAAAATGATTTTAAAATCCCCACAGTTATCCACAAGCTGTTGGTTATTTATGGTAAAAATATGCCGCCAATAATGTATTTTTGGCCTTTCAGAAAAATCCTAGACCAACATGAAATTTAGCGTATCGTCTTCTGATCTTTTGAAGCAACTACAAATTGCCGGAGGTGCCATCGGCTCCAATCCAGTACTGCCCATACTTGAAGATTTTCTCTTTACCATTGAAAACAATAAGCTGATCATTGCTGCTACCGACCTGGAAACATCGATCACCACCCAGATAGAGGTCAATGCGGATACCAATGGCGTCGTTGCTGTACCAGCTAAAATCCTGCAAGATACACTGAAGGAACTGCCTCAGCAGCCCATCACTTTCAATGTCAACGAAGAGAATTTTGGCATCGAGATTACCTCTGCCTATGGAAAGTATCGGCTCGCTGGTGAGAACGGTCAGGATTTTCCACGCATTCCCGAACCAGAGACGGTCGATACCATCAAGCTTTCCGCCGGCATGTTGGCACAAGGCATCAGCAAAACCCTTTTTGCTACCAGCAACGATGAACTTCGCCCTGCCATGACAGGCGTTTACTGCCAGGTAGATTTCAACAAGCTGATCATGGTAGCAACCGACGCACACAAGTTGGTCAAATATACATTCAAAGAAATCCAAAGTGAGGTTTCTACTTCTTTTATCATTCCAAAGAAAGCACTCAACCTTTTGAAGTCTGCCCTACCCGGCGGCGACGAAGTCACTGTAGCTTTCAACAAAGCCAATGCGTTCTTCACCTTTGGCGATATTCACCTGGTCTGCCGCTTGATCGACGCCCGCTATCCGGACTACAATGCGGTTATCCCTGTCGACAATCCCAACTTATTGTCCCTCGGTCGCCAGGATTTCATGAACTCCATGAAGCGCATCGCCATCTATGCCAATAAAACCACCAATCAGGTCATCCTCAACATCAACGATGGCAGCCTGACGGTATCCGCTCAAGACCTCGACTTTTCCAACGAAGCGACCGAGCAATTGGCCTGCGAATACAAAGGTGACCCACTGACAATTGGCTTCAATGCCAAGTTTCTGGTCGAAATGCTCAACGTTTTAGAAAGCGATGACATCAAAATGGAGTTGTCTACACCCACACGAGCTGGTATTCTGTTGCCAGTAGAAGAATCGGAGGAGGAAGAAATTTTGATGCTGGTCATGCCAGTCATGCTGAGCAATTAACTCAAAGTTGTAGACAACGAAAGGATTTTCATGCGCATCCTACAGCTATTGTTCTTTTTCATAAGCTTATTTTGTGTTCTTGCCTGTCAAGACACGCCAAACACGGCAAAGCAGCGAAGTCATACCGAGCAACAGTCACCAGAATCCATTTTCCGTACCTGGCAAGCTCACATTGACCGCAACGAATTTGAACAAGCCCGTGTACTCAGTACGCCCAGCACAGTAGAGTGGATCGATATGATTGTTCCGATGCTTTTGGAGGACAATACCAGCCCAGATAGCATACTGCTGACACAGTTTCTGAAACTCGAATGTACCGTAAGCGCCGATACAGCCTCCTGCGTATATCTCACCGAGGAGGAGGGATTGCGGATAGAAGACAGTGTACGCTTGGTCAAACTAGAAGGTAGATGGCTGGTTGATTTTGCAGAAGAAGAGGAACTCAGCCCAGAGGAAATGGAAGAAATTCGGCAGGAATTCAAAGAGCTGCTGTCTGACTCGCTGGATGCCACTGATCTCATTCAATAATTCAAGCTGCGATTCATGAAAGTTGGCCTTTTTTTCGGATCGTTCAATCCCGTTCATGTCGGACACATGATTATTGCCAATTATATGGCTACTCAAACCGATTTGGATCGCCTGTGGATCATCGTGTCCCCTCAAAACCCATTGAAGCCCAAAAGCTCTTTGGCCCGCGACCATGACCGGCTGCACCTCGTCCGACTCGCCATTGGCGACAACCGCCTGCTAGAAGCTTCCGACATTGAATTTAAGCTACCTAAGCCTTCCTACACCATAGATACACTGACGTATCTGAAAGAAAAGTATCCCAATAACGACTTTGTACTCATCATGGGAGGGGACAATATTAAAACCCTCCACAAATGGAAGAATTACGAAAAAATCCTCGAGTACTATCAAATCTATGTCTATAATCGGCCCAATTACGAGCCAGGACCACTAGCTACCCATCCAAGTGTCCGCTATTTTGAGGTACCCCTAATGGATATTTCTGCCAGCTACATTCGCAAATGCATTCGAGAGAACCATTCCATTGAATACCTCGTTCCAGAACCTGTCTTTGAATACATCTCAAACAGCCACCTTTACAAATAGCTTGTACAGAAGCCAGACAAGCAAATCTTCCTCCGCTAATTCACGACATTCCCAAGCCTCTAATTTGAGCAAAACAATAATAATTTTGTTTTTTTGTTATACCATTAAATCACAAGCCCCAAACAACCCAGCTTCATCAACGCACCCATACATCTTATGTCTAGACAATACATACTCCTTCTGTTCAGCGTGCTTTTCTTCGTACTCCCAAGCAATGCTCAAGAACCACTAAAGATAGGCCAGTGGCGCTCCCACCTGCCTTTCCAATTTGGCCGCTACATCACCCAGAGCAGTGAGCAGGTTTACTACACGACCGACTGGGCGGTTTTGGCGCTTGATAAGGAGGAATTATCCGTATCCTACATCTCAAAAATCAACGGACTGAGCGAAGCGGGAACCCAATTCGTGAAATATGACCAGAATACAGAGAAGTTGATCGTCACCTATAACAGCGGTGTTTTCGATCTCGTCGAAGGCAATGACGTAAGAACCTTCACCAACATAAAAACCGATGGCAATTTCTTCAACCGGGAAATCAATGACATCAATTTACTCGACAACGGACGCATTTATTTTGCAACCAGCTTTGGTGTGGTTGAGTTTGACATAGATCGAGAAGAATTTGGCTTTACGGCCAATCTCGACATCAATGTCACAGGAGTAGCCCGCTACGGAAGCTTCTTCTATGCCGCAACGGAGGAAGGTATTTACAGAGCGCCCGACGATCCCAACTTGAACCTGAAGGACATCAGCAATTGGCAATTGCTCGGTGGGGCTGATGGATTTCCAGACCTCTACAAAACACTCTCCATCATTACCCATAACAATCAGTTGTTTTTCGACATCAACAACATTCTTTACGCTTACGATGGTCAAGACCTCGATTCCATTTACTTCCTCAACAACCACGAAATTCGCTTCCTCACCGCAGAAGGTGAACATCTGCTGGCTGGCGCCTATTGTCTAAATGGCTGTGAAGGGCGTGTTTTGAGTTTTGATGACAACAATCAATTCACCCGTGTCAATTCCTCTTGTGTCGATCGGCCACTTTACGCTGTCGAAGATCAAATGGGACAGCTTTGGTATGCCGATGGCTGGCGGGACGTCCGCATGGCTCCCAGCATCAGCGAGGAGTGCATGAAAATGAAATTCAATTCGCCTTACACCCACGAGGCCACCGATATTGTCATTCAAGATGGCATTGTTTGCGTAGCTACTGAGCCAACAAAAGTAGTTCCCAATTTTACAACCAGCGGATTTTTCAAACTGGAAGATGGCCAGTGGGAAACCTTCAACAAACGCTTTGTCGAGGCTTTCGTCCCTGACAACCTGCTTGGGTTTTACCGCCTGGCCATACATCCCGACAACGGAAAAATATATGCTGGCACTATGTGGAAGGGATTGGTAGAGGTAGATGGCGAAGATGTAACGGTCTTCAAAGAGCCCTATCTAACCAGCCCTTCCGGAGACCCCAATGTCATCCGAGTAAGTGGCCTGGATTTCGACCGCAGCAATAATTTATGGGTCGCCAATCACGCATCTGCCAGACCAGTGGCGGCCTTATTAGCTGATGGTGAAACCTGGAAAAACGATTTTAATGTACCTTCCAATTTGAGCATTCGTCAAACTTTGGTAGACAATTTTGGCAATAAGTGGTTTACCATCGACGGCACCAGCAATGGCCTTCTGATATTTAATGAGGGAGAGATGGACGATCCGCTGGACGATCAAATATCCATCCTCAACACAGGCAATAGCTCACTGCCTACCAACCGGGTCAACTGCTTGGCGGTTGATTTGGATGGCGATGTATGGGTCGGCACCTCCGAGGGAGCTGTCGTTTTTGAGTGTGGCAGCAATGTCTTCGATCCCAACTGCCGAGGTTCCCGCCGTATTGTCGAGGTAGGTGGCTTTAATGCTTATCTGTTGGAAGATGAGAATGTCCTCACCATTGCTATAGATGGAGCCAATAGAAAGTGGTTCGGTACTGAAAGCGGGGTGTTTGTTCAATCTGCCAATGCGGAAGAACAGATTGCTTTTTTCAATGAAGACAACAGCCCTTTGTTCGATAATGTCGTTTTCGACATCGCCATCAATCCTACCGATGGAGAAGTCTTTATTGGTACTGCCAAGGGGTTGATTTCCCTGCGAACCGACGCCACAGAGGGTTCTGTCATCAACAGCTCCAATGTGTATGCCTTTCCCAATCCCGTACGACCCGATTACGAAGGCCCTATTGCAATCAAAGGATTGGCAAGGGACGCAGATGTAAAGATCACTGATGTTAGTGGCCAACTGGTCTTCCAAACTAGGGCATTGGGTGGTCAGGCGATCTGGGATGGCAGAGACTACAATGGTCGCAAGGCCAATTCCGGTGTCTACCTGGTTTTCAGTACCAGCACCCAGAACAGCGAAAATCCAGATGCAATCGTCACTAAGATTTTGTTGATGAATTAAGATGCAGCCGGCTTTATTTTCTCAAACCCGAAGCGAATGTACTTTATCGTTTTTTGCGCAGCCAAGTGCATTCGCTCATAATAGGTTTTAAAATCCAATTCGGGCAGTGGAAGCGGCTTTGCATAAATGTTGTCATCCTCGTACTGCAGCTCAGCATGTGGGTAGGTACTCAAAGTTTCCAGCGTAAATTCGTACAATTCCGGAGAATCCGTTTTGAGGTGAACGATGCCATTTTCTTGTAGCAAGGAGCGGTATTTATCCAGGAAGCGAGGCGCTGTTAAGCGCCGATTGGACTTGCCTTTTCGCAGGAATGGGTCTGGGAAGGTAATCCATATTTCACTTACTTCCCCCGGCGCAATGAAGTACTCAATTTGTTCGATACGGGTTCTTAGAAAGGCCGCATTGTTGAGCTGTTCTGCGATGGCCGTTTTGGCGCCTTTCCATATTCTAGCCCCTTTGATGTCTACGCCGATAAAATTTTTTTCGGGGTACATACGAGAAAGTCCCAAGGTATATTCTCCCCTACCACAAGCCAACTCCAATACAATCGGGTGGTCATTCCCAAAGTGTTGATCTCCCCATTGACCTTTCAGATCGACCGGTACACCGCCCTGTCCACTTAGTTTATCGTCATTGGCAAAATTTTCATAGACGTTTGGAAGGGTTGATAATTCTGCAAATTTGGCTAGTTTATTCCTTCTGCTCATGTGTTGAGAAAAATGTTCCGTAAATACAACGCTTTGACTTTAGTCCTCCTCTTTAAATTCATCGATACCAAGTAAGCGGTCTAGCAGTTCTTGGTAGGCTTCAAAGGTACGGAGATTTTTGTGTCCACCCTTTTCAATGACGACGAATTTATCCTCTGGCTTCAACAAAGGCTTTAGCCGTAGGGCACACTTTAGGGGGACCAGCTGATCTTTTGTTCCATGTATGATGCAGATTGGGTATTGCACCTTTTGGACGTGCTCGTCATTTGGAAATTCATTTTTCAACTCAAAGGGTAAAATCCCGAGTGGAAATTTTGACTGGAAAACGCTCGGAATGTTGTCAAAGGGTGTTTCAAGAACCAACATCCGTGCCCGCACCCGGGTAGCCAGCTGAGAAGCCACGGCACTGCCCAGGGAGCGTCCGTAAAGAATTATTTCTGAGGGACTGAACTTTTGGCGTACTTGCTGGTAGAGTTGATAAGCATCTTGATAAAACAAGTCTTCCTGGGCCTCGCCACCGCTTTTGCCATATCCGCGATAGTCGAGGGCCAACACATCGTAGCCCCGGCGGGTAAAATCAACCGTATATTGCCCCCAGCGTTGGAGGTTATCGGCATTGCCGTGGAAATACAGTACGATGCCTTTTTGAACACCCTCTGCCGGAAAAAGCAGGGTATTGAGCCGAACGCCATCTGCTGCTTCGACAAAAAACTCCTGGTGAGGATGCTCAAATTGAAAATTGTACTCTTGATGGAGGGTGGTGGGTCGAAAGACGAATTTGTCCTGGAACATGTAAACGGCCAACACGCCCAAAAAATAAAGAGCTATCAAAATGACCAATAACAAAATCCATTTGTTGAGATGCATAACAAAACGCTTTTCGCAGCACAAATTAGGAAAGACCTATCCATATGGCAAGTTTAACACATTTAATTTGAAACTACTTGTACAGGAATATATCTTTGTTGTTTTTCAAAAACCATCGAACTTTATGAGAACCATCTCTACTTTTTTGATTCTAGTTCTGATATTTTTGGCTCCTGCTGTCAAGGCACAGGAAATTTCCTACGGCTTTAGGGTAGGGCTGAATTTTACCAAATTGGACGGCCCGCTGGAAACGGCGGCAGATGGTACTGAGGTCGAAGAGTTTCGTTTCACAACAGGCTTCCATGTAGGTGCCGACGTAAGATTTGCATTTACCGATCTGATCGGAATCAAGACTGGTCTTACTTTTTACCAAAGAGGTGGAGAGCAGCGTTTTGATGGTGATGGTTTTCAGTTTTTTATCTCTGACTCCGGCAATCGGATCAAAGCAACAGGCAATCGACGTCTGATACTCGATGTCACCAACTCCTACCTAGACATTCCGCTGACCGCTTACTACCGTTTTGGGGAGAAAATCGAAGTTTTTGGAGGTGGGCAAATCAGCTTCCTAGTAGGTTCCGTCGCCAGTGGAGACCTGCAGTTCCAGGGCCAGTCCGCCATTACCAACACAGAGATCGACCTGGAATCCGTCCTGTTGGACTACAACTACTTTAAGGATGGCACTCCCAACCCCGAGAGCCTACGACAGGCCAACAACGCCATTCGCTTCGAGGCAGATGGCAATAGAATCTCCGTACCGGAAACCATCACGGGCTATTACGACTTTGGAGAAAAGGACAAAAGCATTTACAATATTCTGGATGTAGGCTTACAGGCAGGTATCAATTTTTATCTGAATCGCGGCTTGTATTTCGGTGCAGCCATCAATTATGGCTTGTTGGACGCTACCCGAGATACCTACGATGTTTCCAGAGTCGAAAGTGACGACTTAGAGTACATTCCTCGGGACGATAAGGACCACCACCTGACCTTGCAATTTTCACTTGGATTCAGCTTCTAAAAGCCTTGCATTAAATACCGCTTGCCCATTACTTCAATGGAGCTAACGGTTCTCTTAGGTGTCAGATAAAGGTAGACGATTCCGCCTTTTTCTGTTGCGATCTCTATCTGGTATTGCTCGCCACCTGGTCCAGCCGATTCATCTTCTCGCTCAACCACTTTTTTGATAGGGAATTTCCACTCCTTGTCCTCGGTCGTTTCGTCATCATAGGTGAGAATGGAGCGAATTTGTATGAAATATTCCTTGACGATTTTAAATTTCTTAGGATTTACCAAGGCACTGCTGTCAATCGGATTGCCCAGTGAGTCCAGCGCCATCAGCTGATCTTCTGCCTCTGTTGGGGCCTCTGCCGCCAGCTCACGCTCCTCTGCCGGTTCCTCTTCCGACGCTTCCACCGACTCCTCTTCAACGCCCAACTCTATATTCTCCATTTTCTGTTTTTTCTTTTTCCGCTTCTTTTTTTCTTTCTTCTTCTTGGTCTTATCGATGTAGCGAATCGTTTCGATGAATGTAATGAAGGTACTATCCGCAAATTGAAGTCTCTCCTGCTCCCCACCTACGTCTTCGTGAATCCGCATAAAAGGGTAGATGGTCGTTCCCCATAAACTATCTGGATTTTCGATGGTGACTTCCCAACGATCGGTGAAATATTCCTTTTCTTCATTTTGGAGGTTCTCGGGTGCCGATGCTTGAAAAAAGATGATCTCTTTGTCATTGCGCGAGCGCCGGAAAACCAGGGCTTCTACTTGGGCCTTTGGATTGAGGATGACCTTCAGATGTCCTTGCAAGGTAGGATTGCGAGCATTCATCAAGAGCAACTTGTAGCCGTATTCCGTTGGATTGATGTTGTTGACGTTGTAGACACCTGCAATTTTTTCTCCAGCCACATAAAGGTTGTTGCGGGTAATTCCGAAGGAATAATCGCCAGGGTCCAATTCTTCCTCCAACTCATCGGGAATCTCCATACCTGAAGGCATAAAGTTGTAACCAATCAAGTCGCTTGGGTCCGGAAATTTTCGATCTGAAATGTAGGTATAATCCTGGCCAAAGGCAGCCGTGCCTATGCAAAGTAGGCAAGCAAAGCACAGCCATCTGACGATCCAATCGGTTTTCATAAATTGTACATTTTGACCCGATTGCATCGACAATCGGAAGCTTATCAACTAATTTTGCTCTCTACTATTTTTAGAACGGCTTTTTCGAGTTTATTGGCCTCCCGACACATTGCTGCACCTTCCTTGAGAACGCTCTTCACGTAGTTTTTATCGTCCAAATCTCCAACGTTGATTTTGACATTTAGGAAGGCAGAATAAATGGCCGTTCTGGCACAAAGCGCCCCAACACCTGCATCCGAAACGGAATTGGGATTTCCGATGTCTGCCATGGCTTGGATCAATTCAAACGAACGCAATGATACTTTCATTACTTCAAAAGGCACTTCAATGGCCCGTCGGGTAGCTTTTTGTATGGCTTCCTTTCGGAGCTTTTGTTCCTCCTCATTGCCCTTTGGCAAGCGGAAGGCATCAATGATGCTATTGAACGAGCGGGTGTCCTCATCGACCAAAAACAGCAGTCGGTCTTTCAATGCCTGGCCTTTTTCAGCCCAGTTGGAGAAGGTCTTCCAACGCTTATCCCAACCGCGTTTGTGCGAACTCAGATTGGCGACCATCGTTGCCAGCGAAGCCCCCAAGGCTCCTACATAAGCGGCAATAGAACCACCACCTGGCGCTGGACTTTCAGAGGCCGTTTCATTGGCAAATGCTCGCAAATTCATTGCCAACAATGGATTGGCTCCGGCATCTTCCAACTGGTATTCAATGATTTTCTTTTGAGGATCAAAAGGCCCTAATTCGTCTAACCCCAGGGATTTCACCGCTATTTTGATGATCTCCTCTTCCGACACTCCAACAGAGCGCTTTTGCTTTTTCAAAAAATAATGCCCAGTGTCCAGCATCACACTCAATGGCACCAAGCCCACCAATTCAGAACCCGTTACCCGCAGGCCACGTCTCTCCGCACTTTTACAACACTCTTCAAAAACTTTGTGCAGAGGAGACACATTGATATTGGTCAGATTCATAGAAATCTGCGCAACACCATATTCTTCAATATACCATCCAATGCCTTTTACAGCCTTGCAAGTACCTGGAATCCGTACCGTTTCTCCTTTTTTATCTTTGACAATTGGTCCGACAATGGGGTCTCCCTTGCGCTTTACTCTTCCCTGCTCCCGAACATCGAAAGCCACAGAATTGGCGCGCCGAACAGAGGTTGTATTTAGATTGACATTGTATGCTATGAGAAAGTCGCGCGCACCGATGGCAGTAGCTCCCGCTCTCGAATTGAATTTGGCAGGACCGTAGTCCGGCTTCCATTCCGCATGCGTCAACTTCTCGGGTAAAGCTTCGTACTCTCCGGCACGGATGGTGGCCAGGTTTTGTCTTTCCGGACGAGTGGCTGCCGACTCGTACATGTAAAACGGAATATCAAGTTCTTTGCCCAGCATGGCCCCCAACTTGTGCGCATAGCGGACTACCTCCTTCATCCGGATACCTGACACAGGAACCAACGGACAAACGTCTGTAGCTCCCATACGCGGATGTTCTCCCTGATGCTTGCTCATGTCTATAAGCTCACTCGCCTTTTTGATGGCCAAAAAAGCTGCTTGAATAACTGGATCGGGCTCGCCGACGAAAGTAACAACCGTACGGTTTGTCGCCTTGCCAGGATCGACATCCAACAGGCGAACACCCTCTACACTTTCGATTTCATCCGTAATTTGTTTGATAATGGTCATGTCGCGGCCCTCGCTGAAATTTGGGACGCATTCGATGAGTTGCTTGGCCATATTAGGTTGGTTTGTTTTGTCTGGCAAATATTAGGATTTTTTTTAAAATCTGCCGGAAAATCTTTGCTATTCGAAGCGCTTTGCCTCTCTTTCCAGTAAGCGATTAAATCGGGTTGGTGGCTCGATTTCCAGGCGTATCTTTTCGCCATTCTCCGGATGCTCAAAAGCCAACATACAGGAACATAAAAACAGTCCCTTTCCCAGGATGGTCTGTGTTCGCTCGGCATACGTTCTGTCGCCAACCACTAGGTGACCTTTTTCCTTTAGGTGAATCCGCAATTGGTGGGTTCTGCCAGTAATGGGTGTCAAGCGAAGTAGAGACAAATGACCAAAAACCCTAGAAGGCGCTACTTCCAGGCGCTCAAAATCCGTAATGGCTTCTTTGTCATTAACTGGCTGATCGATCCGACCCGAGGCAGGAGGCTTGCCGTGTACAACAGCTATGTAAGCCTTAGAGACTTTTCCCGCCTGGAAAGCTTTGTTCAATCGAATGAGGCTGCGCTTTGTCTTGGCCAGCAAAACCAGACCTTTAGTGGGAACATCCAGTCGATGCGTCGCCACTGGGAAGGGAAGTGCTCCTTCAGCCTGACTTTTCTGGGCTACCTGCTGTAAGGCGTTTTCTACTGTTTTGTCTCGACTTCCATTGACAGCAATTCCTCCTGGCTTATTCACAACAATGATGTAATCGTCTTCATAGACAATATCTAAATCGATCTT